>JBDTTE010000233.1:0-5736 GCA_039930785.1 Betaproteobacteria bacterium
ATAAGAAAGCGGCTTACGCGAAAGATGTGGCCGAGGAAGCGCAGCGCCAGTCGGTTCGCAAGCCCGGCATCGCGCTGGCCGGCCTGACGTGGATCGCCAGCGGGCGGAAATAGCAGGGGCAATTCCGGTCAAGATCGTTTTCACCGCAAAGGACGCGAAGGGACGCAAAGGAAAGCGAAAGACGTGGAATTACACTCGTCCGTTTTGGCGGTTTTTTTCTGCTTGTTTTCCTTTGCGTTCCTTCGCGTCCTTTGCGTTTCCGCGGTGAGATTTTTTAGGCGATTGCCATCCAAGCCCTGCCCGACTTCCGCGATCCGGACTTCCTGCTCGCCCACATCCGCCACACGATGGCGTTCTATCATCCGCGTGCGATCGATTCGGCCGGCGGTTTTTTTCATTTCTTTCGCGACGATGGCAGCGTCTACGACGCGCAAACGCGCCACCTCGTCAGCAGCACGCGCTTCGTCTTCAACTACGCGATGGCCTACCGGCGCTTCGGCGACGAAGCCTACCTGCGTGCGGCGAAACACGGCCTCGATTTCGTGCGCCAGCGACATCGCGATCCGCAGACCGGCGGTTATGCCTGGTTTCTGGACGGCGCGGACGTTGCAGACGGCACCAACCATTGCTATGGACTCGCATTCGTCCTGCTCGCGCATGCCCATGCTGCGATGGCCGGCATCGAGTCCGCGAGCGACGGCATCGAAGAGACCTTTGCGCTGATGGAACGCCGGTTCTGGTCGGCGGAATTCGGCCTGTACGCGGACGAAGCGTCGGCCGACTGGGCCACGCTTTCTCCCTATCGCGGCCAGAACGCCAACATGCCCGGCTGCGAAGCCATGCTGGCCGCATTCGATGCGACTGCGAACACGCGCTATCTCGAACGCGCCGCGCTGATTGCGCAAAACATCACCGTCCGACAGGCGGCATTGGCCGATGGCCTCGTGTGGGAACACTACCGCACCGACTGGTCGGTGGATCGGGATTACAACCGGGACGACAAAACCAACATCTTTCGGCCCTGGGGCTACCAGCCAGGCCACCTTGCCGAGTGGGCAAAACTGTTGCTGATTCTCGATCGCCACCAGTCACGGCTCGCGAATGCGGGATGGCTGGCTCCACGCGCCCTCGAATTATTCGATGCGGCGATGAAGCATGCCTGGGATGAGGTCAACGGCGGGATCGTCTATGGCTTCGCGCCGGACGGCAGCGTCTGCGATGGCGATAAATATTTCTGGGTACAGGCCGAAGCGCTGGCCGCCGCCGCGCTATTGGGCAAGCGCACCGGCGAGATTCGCTACTGGCAATGGTACGAGCGCATCTGGGAATACTGCTGGAACCATTTCGTCGATCACAAATACGGCGCGTGGTACCGCATCCTCACTCGCGACAATAAAAAATACAGCGACGAAAAATCGCCCGCGGGCAAGACCGACTATCACACGATGGGCGCGTGTTACGAAGTCATGGCAGTGCTGCGTTGACCGGCGACGAACGCGTGGGATGATCCGGCTAACGCGCCCCACCGAAGCTGCCGGTCATCGATTCGATCGCGCCAAAAGTGCTTGTGAGCGCGAACGTTCCGCCGATCTCTTCGGCGTTCGGCCCGTAGAACGCGCCGTTTATCGTTCCCGTCATGTCCGGCGCTACCAACGATCCGATCGTGACGGTGCCAGTGAAGCGCCCCGAGCCTGGCGCATACGCAACCTGCCCGTTAATGTCGAGGTTCGCGGGCGAAGACACGCCGGCTGAATTCCACGGCCGAGCGCTCGTGCCGGTGGTTGAAAACGAAATGGTCGGCCCTGATGGATTGAAGGTCACGGTCAGGGCCGCGCCATGTTCCTGGAGCGCACCGGCCGGACTGATGTAAATACCGCCGGATGCGCCACTGTAAGTCAGCAATGCGCCCGAAATGGGAATGCTGCTGGTCGGCGTGGATCGGCCGGCGGAAATGCCACCTACCAGGTTCGCTGGCAAGCCGCTGGCAGTGACCCAGTAGCCGAAGAACTGGAAATTACCGAGGAAGCCGCCGGTCGGATTCAGCAGGACGCCGTTTGCCCCGTCGCCCGAGCCCGAGCAAGATTGGCTGCCGCAACTGACGTGCTGATTGCCCCGGCCATCCAGCCATGAAACATTCGATCGCGGGGTCGCAAACTGGAATCCCTTCAAGGCAAGGGGCGAAGATGACGCGTAAGTCAGGCCCCCGTTTGCCCCAGACAGATCAGGGCTGTTTACACTCTGCGCCGTTACCACTCCAGTGGAATCCTGCGTAATGCTCTGGGTCTGTGACGAGCCGATGGCGTTAACGGTCTGTCCAGGGAGGACGCTCATAAACGACGAGAATGAAATGCCGGAAATCGAATCGGGCTCGATTTTCCCGCCACCGCAAGCGCAGAGCAGCGTGAAGCAAAGGGGTACGACAGTCGATCTGGAGCGCATGGTTCCGCCATCCGTTAAAACGAATCGGCCCCCGCCAATCTATCGACCCGCCGTTATGGGTTTTGTTCAACCCTCGTTTGTTGAACCTTCTGCGCCTACTGTTGCTGTTGGCGTTTTTTCACGCCGGCTGCCAGCAGCGCGCCGCTTCCGAGCAGCAGGACTGCGTCGCCCATCAGGATCATGTCCATTCCGCCGGCTGAGCCGGCGGCGAGGCTGACGAGCAGCGGGCCGGCAATCTGGCCGATGGCAAATGCCGTCGTGATCGAGGCCATCAAGCGCGGCGCGTGTTCCTTCCCGAGCGCACGCGCCTCCTGCAAGCCGGTCATCGTAGCGACCATGAACGTTCCGCCAACCAGGCAGGCCGATAACGCAATCCCGAACGCACCCGGCTGGACCACCGGCATCACCACGCCAATCGCCATGATCGCGTGCGATGTGGCCCAGATCAGGCGATTGGGAAATCGACTCGACAGCCAACCCGCCGCGAGCGTCGAAAGCAACGCCATCGTGCCGAACACCGGCCATACCCAACCGAACACCGCCGGGTCCGGAACGATCTGCCTGGCCATCGCCGGCAGGAAAGTGGCGGGAATGATGTAACCGAATCCGAATATTCCGTAGCAGATGATGACCAGGCTGAATTTGCGCAACCGCAGCGGCGACGAACCGGCTTGCGCTTTGGGCCGCGCCTGCGTCGCGGCCGCATACGCCGGCCAGCATGGCACCGCCAACAGCAGTGCAACAGCGCCAGCGGCGATCCATGCGTAGTCTGCCGTCCAGGAGAGATTCAAGAAGAGCAGGCACAGAATGCCTGTGAGCGCGATGCCCGATCCGACGCCACCGAAAACCACGCCGCCTAACGCCTTCCTGTTTTGTGCGGCAAGCTGCTCGAGGATATAAGCCGACGCGAAGATCAGAATCCAGGCGCTCGCGAGGCCGGCAAGGGCACGTAGCAGCATCCACGCCCACGGTGTATGAACGACGCCCATCGCGGCCGTCAGCACGGCGATCGCCAGCAAAGACGAGCGCACGATTACGCGTGGCGTCACGCGCATCCAGATCGCGGACAGGGCGCCGGCAAAATAGCCCACATAGTTGGACGACGCGAGCAGGCCCGCCAGGCGCAAACTCAACCCATGGTCGTTCTGCATCATCGGCAAGATGGGCGTGAAGGCGAAACGCCCCACCCCCATGGCAATCGCGAGGGTCAGCAGGCCACAGGCCGCGAGATAAACGGCGGAAATTCGGTTCACGATTTCTCCGGATACGAAGTTGGCCGGTTGCGCCGTCGCAGAGCTTAGACTATAAGAGCGGTCCCGGAGCGGCGCGCTGTCGTTCCGTCACAAGAAACCCGGAGGAGCACCATGCACGATCTCGTCATCCGCGGCGGCACCGTCGTCGACGGAACGGGCGCATCGAAACGGGTCGCCGACGTCGCCGTCGATGGCCAGACCATTGCGCAGGTTGGCGGAGATATTGCACGTGGGCGTCGTGAGATCGACGCACAGGGCCTGCTGGTCACGCCGGGGTTTGTCGACATCCATACGCACTACGACGGCCAGGCCACCTGGGATCCGTACCTGACACCATCGTCCTGGCATGGCGTCACCACGGTGGTGTTCGGCAACTGCGGCGTCGGTTTCGCGCCGGTACGCAAAGGCGCGGCACCCTATCTGATCAACCTCATGGAAGGCGTCGAAGATATTCCCGGCACGGTGCTCGCGGAAGGCGTCAAGTTCGACTGGGAATCTTTCCCGCAATTTCTCGACAAGCTCGATGCCGCGCCGAAGATCATGGACATCGGCGCGCAGGTTCCGCACGCGGCGCTGCGCTTCTATGTGATGGGCGATCGCGGCGCCGATCACGCTACGCCGCCGTCGGACGACGAGATCACCCAAATGGGGTCACTGCTCGAGGAAGCGCTGCGCGCTGGCGCACTGGGCTTCACCACGTCGCGCACCATCAAGCATCGCGCCGCCGACGGTCGCTCCACGCCCAGCCTGTCCGCGCGCGAACCGGAATTATTCGGCCTCGCCAAGGCGATGAAGCGCGCCGGGCGCGGTGTCATCGAAGTCAATTCCGACTTCGGGCCTGGCGAATTCGAGATTCTCGAAGCAGCCGCGAAAATTTCCGGCCGGCCGCTTTCGGTGTTGCTGCTGCAAGTCAACAATTCGCCCGAACTGTGGCGCGAAACGCGCGCGCAGATCCACGCGGCCCGCCAGGCCGGCGTGAATGTCAGCGGCCAGGTAGGCTGCCGGCCGATCGGCGTGCTGATGGGGCTGGAGACGACGATCCATCCGTTCTCGTCGCATCCCGCGTGGCTGGCAATGAGCAAGCTGACGCCCGCACAACGCTACGATCAATTACAACGCGACGCCGATTTGCGGCGCAGGCTGATCGACGAGCGTCCCGGCGACGAGCATACCAAGCGCATCGCGGCAGCTTTCCCGCGCATATACATCATGGACGATGCGTACGACTACGAGCCGGATCCCTCGATCAGCATCGCCGGGCTGGCGCAGTCCACCGGCAAGAATCCCTGGTCCATCTCGCTTGACGCGATGATGGCCAACGGCGGCAAGCAACTGCTCTCCGAAGCTTTCGAGAATTACTCCGAAGGCAACCTCGACAACATTCGCGAGATGCTGACCGACGAGGCGACCGTGATGGGCATCGCCGATGGCGGCGCGCATGTGTGCACGGTGTGCGACGCCAGTTCCCCGACCTTCCTGCTCACGCACTGGGCGCGCGACCGCAAGCGCGGTGAAGGGATTCCGCTGGAATTCCTGGTGCGCAAGCACAGCCACGACACCGCGCGCGCCTATGGCCTCAAAGATCGGGGTGTCGTCGCCCCGGGCATGCGTGCGGACCTGAACGTCATCGACTTCGACAAGCTGCGCATCCGCAAGCACGAGGTGGTCTACGACCTGCCCGCTGGTGGCAAGCGGCTGATCCAGCGCGCACAGGGTTACCGCCACACTTTCGTTGCCGGCACCGAAACGCTGCGCGACGACGAGCACACCGGCGCGCTTCCGGGAAAACTATTGCGCTAATCGCGCAGAAATCATGGCCAAAGTCTTCCGTGTCGAGTATCCGATCCGCTTCTCGCATTGCGATCCCGCGGGCCAGGTTTACTTCCCGCGCTTTTTCGATCTGTTGCACGACGCCATGGAGGACTGGTTCAACACCGGCCTCAATGAACGCTTCGCGGACCTGCTGATGACGCAGCAGCTCGGCACGCCCACGGTGGGGACACAATGCGATTTCCTGAGCCCGGCGCGCTTCGGCGACAAACTC
>JBDTTE010000234.1:0-5736 GCA_039930785.1 Betaproteobacteria bacterium
ACGCCCGCCACCTGTTGACCGTGCTGCAAATCCAGGAGGGAAGGCAGCACGTTCAGCAAGACAGCCTTGCCAGTCATGCCGACAAAAGGGTTCTGGGCCTTGTGATAGAGCGCGTGCCCGAATATCAGGAAACGCATGCTCTTTTTCACGTCATCGCGGCGAACCCAGAACAGTTCCTTCCATCGAAAGTCGCGCATCAAATCCAGCAGGCTCGCATCGCTCGAAAGAACAATCACGCCGTCTTCATCGAAAAGGGTTAGGGCGTCGCTAACCGCCGAACGATTGCCCGCTGAGACATCGACCTGGGATTCGTAGTGGCGGGCGTTGAGCACCGCCTTCGTCGTTGGAAAAGACATCCATACGAGCGCGTTGAACAGGTCGTGCCAGTCCAGCGGCCGCACCTGCACTTCCCCCTTCAGATACGCGCGTGGCTCGAAGCCATCGCGAAAGTCGCCGGTCCTGGGCTGCTGCGCCACGAACCGCACGCGCTGCCCCTGCGCATTGACGATGCGCCCCGCTCCCTCGGCCAGCGCGTTCAAGAGGTCCGGATTCGGCCAGCCAATTTCCGGCAAGCGCGCCCCGGCGGCGCGCAGGGGCGCAAACATGGCGGATCGATGCAACCAGTCGGTGTTCCAGAGATCAGCCATGCTTGGGCAACGGGACGCGAGGGCATTCGGGTAACATGCGTTCCTCGCAGTATAGCCAACCAAATTTCGCATCGTGACCGAACAAGTTGATTGCGTCGTCATCGGCGCAGGCGTCGTGGGGCTTGCCATCGCCCGCGAACTCGCGCTCGCCGGGCGCGACGTCATCGTGCTGGAAGCGGCCGACGCCATCGGCACGCACACCAGCTCGCGCAATTCCGAAGTCATCCATGCCGGACTCTACTATCCAAAGGGGTCGCTCAAGGCGCGCTTCTGCGTAAACGGCAAAGGCATGATCTACAGCTACTGTGCCGGGCACGGTGTCCCCCACAGCAACATAGGCAAGATCGTCGTCGCCGTGACCGAAGACGAGATTGCCACGCTCAAGGGCTACGTGGACAAATCCGTGGCCAACGGCGTGCATGACTTGCGCTGGCTGACGCGCGAGGAATTGCGTGAGCTCGAACCCTCGGTGGAAT
Organism: Betaproteobacteria bacterium; assembly: GCA_039930785.1. GTDB lineage: Bacteria > Pseudomonadota > Gammaproteobacteria > Burkholderiales > JACQAP01 > JACQAP01. The sequence goes on from JBDTTE010000234.1 coordinate 1,124, forward strand.
GCGTCGCCGGGTTCCTGTCACCCTCCACCGGGATCGTCGACAGCCATGCGCTGATGCTCGCCTACCAGGGCGACGCCGAGAACAACGGCGCGTCGATCGTCCTCAAAAGCCCCGTGGAATCGGGCACGGTCGGCGCGGATGGAATCGTGCTGAACGTCGGCGGCGACGAGCCTATGACCATTGCGTGCAAAAGCGTGGTGAATTCCGCCGGGTTATTCGCGCAGAACGTCGCGCACAGCATCGAGGGCGTGCCAGCCGCCAGCATTCCGCCCCAATACTTCGCGAAGGCGCACTACTACACGCTCGCCGGAAAACCGCCGTTCAGGCGCCTGGTCTATCCCGTGGCCAGCAATGCGCACCTCGGCGTACACGTCACCGTAGACATGGCCGGGCAGATCCGTTTCGGTCCTGACGTCAGCTGGGTCGATGGCGTGGACTACACTTTTGACGACGCGCGCGAGCCGCTGTTTTACGAAGCGATCCGCAAGTACTACCCCGGACTGAAGGATGGACAGTTGCAGCCGGGCTATACCGGTATTCGTCCGAAAGTTTCCAGCCCGAAAGAACCCGCCGCAGACTTCATGATTCAAGGCCCAAAGGAACACGGCGTCGCCGGTCTCGTAAACCTGTACGGCATCGAATCGCCGGGGTTGACCGCCTCGCTCGCCATTGCCGAGCACGTCAAACAATTGCTGCAAACTTAGGCCGCGAAGTTAGACTGTAGAAAAATAGCCGGCGGGAGGAAGGTCGCATGGCAACGCTGGACCAGCTGGAGCACATCGAGAAATCCAGCACTGACGAGCTGCGCGCGCTGCAGCTCAAGCGGCTGCGCTGGAGCCTGCGCCACACCTACGACAATGTTCCGCATTATCGTCGCGCATTCGACGCCGCAGGCGTGACGCCCGACGACCTGAAGCAGCTTTCCGACCTGTCGCATTTTCCGTTCACGACCAAAGCCGACCTGCGCGAGAACTACCCGTTCGGCATGTTCGCCGCGCCGATGAAGGACATCGTGCGCGTGCACGCGTCCAGCGGCACCACAGGCAAGGCGACCGTAGTCGGCTATACAAAGCAGGACATCGAAATGTGGAGCGGCCTGATGGCGCGCTCGCTGCGTGCGGCCGGCGTGCGCTCGACCGACATCGTGCACATCGCCTACGGTTATGGTCTTTTCACGGGTGGATTGGGCGCGCACTACGGCGCAGAGGCGCTCGGTGCCACCGTGATTCCTTCCGGTGGCGGCATGACGGAACGCCAGGTCAGGCTGATCTGCGATTTCAAACCCGACGTGATCATGTGCACGCCGTCCTACCTGCTCGTCATTGCGGATGAATTCGAGCGCCAGGGACTTGACCCGGCGAAATCGTCGCCGCGAGTAGGCATCTTCGGCGCGGAACCGTGGTCACAAGGAATGCAGGCCCAACTCGAACGCCGCTTCGGCATCGTGGCGCTCGACCTGTACGGCCTCTCGGAAGTCATCGGCCCCGGCGTCGCCGCCGAATGCATCGAGACCCACGACGGGCTCACTGTCTGGGAAGATCATTTCTACCCTGAAATTATCGACCCCGTCACCGGCGAAGTGCTGCCCGACGGCGAAACCGGTGAACTCGTATTCACCTCGCTGACCAAGATCGGCATGCCGGTTATCCGTTATCGAACGCGCGACCTCACCTGCCTGCTGCCCGGCAGTGCGCGCACGATGCGACGTATCGCGCGCATCACCGGGCGCAGCGACGACATGCTGATCATCCGCGGCGTGAATGTGTTTCCGTCGCAGATCGAAGAAATTCTCGTGCAGCAGGCCGCCCTGTCGCCACATTACGTACTCGAAGTCCGCCGCGACGGGAACATGGACGAACTCGACGTAATGGTAGAGCGTCGTGCCGATATTCCTGGACCGCTGGCCGGCAATGCGCGAGCGGGCGCGGAGCAGGAAGTCGAACGCCTGATCAAGGGCCTGATCGGCGTCAGCACCAAAGTTCGCGTAGTCGAGCCGGAAACATTGCAGCGATCGCAGGGCAAGGCGGTGCGCGTGATCGACAAACGTCCAAAGGATTGAGAGGAGAACAGACCGTGTCGAGCGCAGCGAACAAATCCCATCCGCAATCGGTGAACGCATCCGATGCCGCCATCGAAGCCTGGCGCGGTTCGGCGCCGCCCGACATCAGCGATTTTTCCGGCGACTGCACGCGCTATTCGCACTACTGGCTGGCTGCGAAAGCATTGCTCGCAGCGCTTCCGGCAAAAGCGACGCGCGATGCATCGCAAGCGCAAGCAGCCGAGCGCATCAACCACAGTGCGCGCGAATCGCGCGTGCGCTTTCTCGCGTCGCACGCTCCAGCCGTCTACGACCGCCTTACGCGCAATCGCACACGGTTCGTGCGCGTGGAGGATCTGATCTATGACGCAGCAGTTCTCATCCCAGGGTTAACGCCCACACGGGCGCAGGTAGACGCGGAACTCGCGCTGATGTTGCGCGACAAGGAAGGCGTTGAAATCGATCAGGGATTGTTCGTTTCCGCAGTGCTCGCCGATCCGCGATCGGGCATGCACCTGTGTCACGCGATGTTGCTGCCGCGCCCGGAAGCCATCGAACGACTCGCCGAATTCGTAAAAGTCGGGCGGCTCGATCTTGGCGGTGCAGAACTGTTCCGCAAGGGGCGCGCAGCGTATCTGATCCAGAAGAACCCGCGCCATCTAAATGCCGAGGACGACACGACCATCGACGCAGCGGAAATCGCGGTAGACCTCGCGCTGCTCGATCCGCAGACGCAGATGGGCGTGCTGCGTGGCGATTTCGTGCAGGGCGGTAAGTACGACGGCCTGCGCATGCTCGGCAGCGGCATCAACCTCACGCATCTCTACCATGGGAAGATTCCCTACATCTGGTATCTGCAACGCGACCTGGGCATCGTCAACAAATTCTTTCGCGGCATCGCGAGCGAAGACGCCATACCCGACGACGTGAACGGCATCACGATCGAGAAACCTTGGGTTGCCGTCGTCGAACAATTCGCCATCGGCGGCCATTGCCAGTACCTGCTGACGATGGACTATGTCCTCGCCGCCAAAGGCGCGTTCATGACCTTGCCGGCGCGCAAGGAAGGCATCATTCCCGGTGCCGCGAACATGCGCCTGCCGCGATTCACGGGCGAGCGCATCGCGCGCGAAGCGATCCTTTACGAACGTCGTCTCGATTGCGACAGCCCGGAAGGCCGCATGATCTGCGACGAAGTCGTCGCACCCGAGGAAATGGACGCTGCCATCGAACGCGTGGTGGAAAACTTTACCGGCTCCGGCATCGTCAGTGCAGCGTCGAATCGCCGGGCGTTCCGGGTGACCCAGGAACCTCTGGACCTGTTCCGGCGCTACTTCTCGGCTTACGCGCGGGACCAGGCCTACTGCCATTTCAGCCCGGCGCTGATTGCGAATCTCGAACGGCACTGGAACGCTAAGACTCGCAAACTTTAAGGATTACACCCAACACGGAGGCACGGAGAAAAACGGAGTACACGGAGAAGGACGGAAATGAATACGGGCAGGTGCACGCATTATCTGCCACGCGGAAGCATAGCTAACATCCGAATTCCAAAATTGACTGTGTCCTGTTTTTGCCTTTTCTCTGTGTTCTCCGATTTTCTCCGTGCCTCCGTGTTGGGTGTAGTCTGTAGGGGTGTAGGCATGAGATCAGGTATCATGCTGCGTCGCCTCGATTCTTGGACGAATCCGGCATCCCACCCACTTCAATCCGGAGAAAAAGCATGATCGGCGCAATACTGCTCCTCGCCCCCCTTACCGTCATCGTCGGTTGCCTTTACTGGGTCATGTCGCTCGGCAAGGAACAGATGGAGCTCCACAAGGAACTCTGGCCCAAGCAAGGCAAGTAAGCCGCGCTTCCGTTCCAGAAAAAAAGCCCCGGCGAGCCGGGGCTTTTTGTTTTCTGCAATTGCTCGAACCCAAAGACGCGGTGGATTCACACCAAGCCACATCGGATCATTCAGCGACCACCAGTTGACTCTCGTTCTTCTCCGCGTTCTCCGTATTTCTCCGTGTCTCCGTGTTGGGTGTAGGCCTTACGCAGCCTTCGCCTGATTAATCGCCCGCCAGACTTTTTCCGCCGTCGCGGGCATCTCGATCTGCTTGATGCCCATCGGACGTAGCGCATCGATCAGCGCGTTCATGACGGTCGGTGTTCCGCCAACCGTTCCGAGTTCGCCCACGCCCTTCGCGCCCAGCGGATTGATCTTGCACGGCGTCGACTCGTCGGTGAACGTATCGAAGTTCGGCAGATCGTCCGCGCGCGGCAGGCAGTAGTCCAGCAGCGATCCGGTGATGAGCTGTCCGGTTTCGGGATCGTAGTGCGTGTTTTCCAGCAGTGCCTGGCCGACGGCCTGGGCGATGCCGCCGTGTACCTGGCCCGCGACGATCATCGGGTTGATCACGCGACCCACATCGTCGACCGTCGTGTAACGCACGATTTGTGTCACGCCGGTGTCCGGATCGATCTCGAGTTCGCAGACGTGGCAGCTGTTCGGCCACGACGGGCCGTCGACTTTTTGCAGGGTCGTGATCGCGATGCGTTTTTCCGGCTGCTTCGCGGCGAGTTCGAACAA
>JBDTTE010000235.1:0-5725 GCA_039930785.1 Betaproteobacteria bacterium
ACTATGACCCCGTCAAGCAGTTACAGCTGATGCGCTTCGACGGCAAGGAGTGGGTCCGGTTCGGCGAGGTTACCGGCCCTTGAACGGCCGAGAACACTATCCGCCGAATTAGTCGTTCCGATTTCTGCGCGCTAGGATTCTTCCCTGCGCCAGATCTTTGTCTTGGGCGGCAGTGGCCACACCCAACCATGCGCGCGAGCATCTTTCTTGCAACGGTTATCCGTCTCAAATCCCGTCGCGGAAACGGTCTTGCTACCTGTGGCATCGACGCGTTCCCATCGCCACAAATTCTCTGCATCACGAAGAAAATTCCAATTGTCTGCCATGATATTTTTCCCGGCCGAATGGCCACCAAGGCGTCAGTTTAGCCCTTTATGCCTATGAGGAGGTTGCCAGGCGCGCGAGCGCACCCATGGCACCGCACTGGCACGCGCGACGTCGTTGCCCAGGGCTTCGTTCCTGTTGGTCTGGCGCCGAGCCAAAGCCGGCGCCGATTCCATTCGTTGCTAGAAGAATTTTCGGAGAAATTCCGCCGCTTCATCCGAGAGGCCCACGATCTTGTTCGTCGCCTGGCGATAGAACTTGAAGTTGATTTCGGTCTCGGGCCGGCCATCGTTCCAGTCAGAAAATGGCTTGAGTTCGCTCCGTCCCAGCCGGCGCTTCACGAGTGCGGTGCGTCTGACGGTGATGCTGACACGTGGCGTCTGCCGGGCGATCCCGATTTTCTTCGGGATCGATTCGGCCGAGGTAACGATGCCGATAGCGATCAGTCCGGGACCGCCTTCGTTTTCGCTTGCGAAGACGAAGATCGTATCGCCTTTGCCTATTTGCTTTCCGGCATACATGGTCTTCTGCTTGGTGAACGCGAATGTCTCCGCACGCGCATCGCTAACTTCGGTTTTGATCGCGAAAACCATCGGGCATGGCCTGAAAGTCGAGATGAGGTGGAACAGCGTACGTCGCAGAAATGCGGAACATACCACCGCCCCCGGGAGACGGCTGCAATTGCGCCTCGACCGCTAGTTCGGGCGTCACCGCGTCGCGCACGTATGCCAAGGCATTTCCCGGAGATCCTGGTCGGGTCCCCTATGTAGGTTCCAAAAAGGCACCCAATTCTGCTTGCTATGGGGGTGATAGTTCAATAGTTTGGCTGGTTGCGGGGGTTTCAATACTCAGATGAAACTATTTGCGACCTTAAAAAAAATTAGAGAACTAGAAAAAGCGCAATTGCCGTTTGTGAAATCCGCGATCGATTTCGATCTCCTTATCGAAATTGGATATGCGGAAGAACAAGAGCAGCCGTTGACGCTCAAGCAGGTTGTTCTTTTGGATATCGCATCGCGAACAACCGTGCGGCGTCGATTGCTTCGGTTGATCGAGCAAGGCGCTGTCCGGCGCCGTCGGGATGTCAATGATCGGCGTTCGTCCCTTCTCACGATCTCAAGTTCCCACCTGAAAGTCCTGGTCAAGTATGGCGGCGCGCTAACCGCCATATGCGGCGCAATGGAGTAAGGCGCCGATTGCTTCTCGTTGCGGACGGGAAAGAAGCACGCATTTCAGAAAATCCACCGCATAGGCTCGCGAAGTGAAAGAGGGGACGACAGTGGATAGGCAGACTTCACTACCGGTGGATGGAGCCTGCCCGAAATGTGGCGGCGTGTTTCACGTCCGTGCGCGAACCGTTACCGCCGCATGGCAACTGAACGCAACGGATGAACTGGAGTGGCGTTGCGCAAGTTGCCGTCATGAAGAAGTTGAGACGCGTCGCAAGGCCGATGGCGTCGACGGGGAATGGCCCGAGTCCAGGTTCCAGGTCTAGCGTTGATTGACTATCGCGAGAGCGTACGTGCGGTAGCCGACATAGCAATGGATGCGGCGCGCGAGCAGGTAAATCCGGATCATCTTTCTACAATGCCCGACATCTATCGGGTGACGATCGTCAGTTCCGCCGACGAATAGACTCCTTAATTAGGCGCTTAGCCTCGCGGCATTGCATGGCATGACCATTGCGTTCAATCCTCCCAGACGAGCAGTGTGCCGTCCCAATAAAAAAACGAGGAGATGAGATGAACAAATTGCCAATAGCATTACTGGTTAGCGCGATGGTCATGAGCACCGGTGCGCTGGCCGCGGAGCCAAACGCGCAAGCCGCAAAGCAGGCGCCGCAGGACTGTTCCAAACTCAGCGGCAAGGAAAAAGACAAATGCGTTCAGGCCACGCCGGCCGGTCCGGTAGACATGCAGACTGGCGCGCAAAAAAAGGGAAAGAGCGAGGTAGCCAAGGATCGTGATCGCGCAAAGGCAAAAAATGAAGGCGGCGCCGACTCGCCGGCCCAGAGCGGCGATGGCGTCGGCCATCCGGGAGAACGGGCCGCCACCGGTGAAGCGCAGACTGGTGCTGGAACCGATTCATCGGCCAACGCGACGCCCGCCCAGGACGCTGGCAAAGACGTTGTACGGAAAAAGCAATAGCTCGTCAGGGGCTAAGTGGAAAGAAAGGCCCGGCGGATTTGCGTCCGCTGGGCCCGGTTATGTCCAACTTCATGCGAGCGTGACGCTGGATTTGCTTCAAGTCCACCGGACCAAAGGGAAATGAGTAAAGAGGAAAAGAACTACGATCAGGTAATGATGGACGCCGCGGAGCACGTGTATGTTTTCGCGCTGCGGCGAGGAATCGAACCCGGGACGCTCGCGGCTGCCTTCGATACGGGTCGCGATCCTGGACCGCAATTCGCGCACACGCTCACCATCTCGATTCGCAACTCAGGAATTTCTGTGACAAAAGAAAATGTGCCCCACGGCTGGCTTGCGAGAGGCACGACATTTATCGACGAGCAATTCTCTCGATGTGTCTCCGAGCTTTTGGAAGAGTTGGAAGCCAGGTCGGCGGCAGCTAACAGGCCTGCGTGAGCCACGTTGATCCAGCGACTGTAGGAAGCATAACGATAACCGGGAGATGACCATGAAAAAGACGCTAGTTCTTGTTTCCAGCACGGCGGCGCTGATCCTGATCGCAGGCGCGGCGGGTCTGATTGTTTCTCGACCTGCCGAAGCAACGCCTCAGTTTGCGTCCGAAACCGGGAAGGCCTGCGGGCAATGCCACGATAATGCAGCCGGTGGCGGCAAGCTCACTTCTTTTGGCCAGGCATTCAAGGCGAATGGAAACAAATTGCCTTGACCTGCCGGTAGGGCCCGCCGCTCGATATCGATAACGCAGACGCGCACAGGGGGTTAATGGAAAAGTCCAATGCGCAGTCCCTCAGCTTCAATTGCCGAGATAATTGCTTCAATGCGTGAAACCAGGGTGCGCAATATCTCAGTCGCTTCCATCTCCGCCAAAATCTCAATTTCATCGAATGACAAGCTCCAGCGCACATGGGTCTTGTAGTGCATCTCGTATGCGCTGCCGGTTGCAAATTTCGCCATGATGAACTCATTGCGTTGTCTATCGTACTGGGGGAATAGAAAAACACTGCTCGGATGATCGGACTTAACCGATACTTTCTCCGATTCATTCTTAATGGGAGCGAGCGCAACGGGAATCAGCAGTCGATAGGCATTCCTGCCGCACATCTTATCAAGCGCCCAAAGCAGATCATCGCCGCCGCGATGGGGTCCGGATGATTCCATGACGGAGAAAATCCGCGGGTCCAGTTCCTTGCTACCCGACTCTATGCAGCTCCGAACATCCGCCAGGGTATCTCCAAACGGGAAAGCGCAATCCTTTCCTCGTTGTCCCCCTGCAATGGCGCTCTCGCATGCCGCTTGATCCAGCGCTGCGCGCAAATCGCGAATGCAATCGGAAGCGGCGCGGCTGATTTCGTACGGGATTACTTTAACGTCCACTTTAAAAACATCTTCGTGCGTATCGACGCGGACTTCCTTGGTAACCGCCGAGAATGGCTCGCTCTGTAGATAGCGGTTTGTCCGCATGGTGAAATCGGCAAAATGCTGTCTAGCTTGTTCGAGCATTGCTTTGGAATTGGCGAGGCGTGTAACCATAAGGCGAGGTAACCGCATAGAAGGACTGGGGGTTCAGTTTAAACCTCCGCCATAGGGGGCGGCTTCTGACGTACGCACGCGCTTGTCGGCGGGCTATTCGGGACAGTTTTATTGATTGCCGATTCATTCCGGCGGTCTGCTACATCTGGCAACAATAATTAAATCCGTCTTCATTTCGTCCAGCTCAGAAACCTATCATCGCGCACCATGAATTCGAACTCGTGCGCGCGCAAGACGATAGCGCGCAACGGATGCATTTCCCACAGCAAGCGCCTGCCGGTCGCAGATCGCATCGAGCGATTCATTTCCTGCAACTCGGTGCCAGTCAGCGGCGGCGGCCTTTTCGTCGACACCCGTCAGTCCCGCTTCTTCGAAAAACTCAGTGCGCTGTGAAAAACGACGGTGCAGCGCTTGCACTCCTGCATTTCCGTTTCGCGTAGCTTCTCGTTCTTGGCCCTTACCCACACACGGCCGAAGTCTTCGCATCCGCAAATCGGGCACACGAACGCAACCGGCTCGCGCGGCTTCGGCGAGCCATTCGCGCCCAGATATGGTTTTTTATCGTCAGCCGCCATACTGTGTTAATATACAGTACTGACTCAGGACGTCGAAAGGACTGATGTGAAAAATACGACGATTGTTTTTATCTGCTCCCTTGCTGGAACACTGGCGCTTACCGCTCTACACGTTGCGGACACGGCTCTCAGGTTGGGAAGTAACCAGCAACCTCTTGACGCGGTGCTGGCGCATGATTCCGAGCACGATCATCGAGAGAGCCAACGCGTGCAGCAGGTGCCGTATCGGCAAGTTGCAAACGTCACTTCAATGCCGCGCGCAGTTTCTGCCGCGCCCCAGTTTATCGTTTCGCTTCGAGATACACGCGTCGTTCGATAAAAAAGGCCCCAGCGGTTTTCGCCTCCGCCGGGCCTAGTTACTTCCTCCGTGGTGCGCGCTTCTCCTCAACGGGTTGGCGCGCTTGCGGGCCGGGCGCGCCTCTCGGAGCGTGCCCGGTGGCCTTGAACACATGGCGTTCAGGCAGAATGACTTTTACTCTGCTTGCTTGTCATTTGTCGATCACGAATAAAAATGCTCGACAGTAGGGAGGCAACTGGCGAGCACTGCCGCGATGGGGAAATCACGGCGCAATTATTCTGCCCGGAATTATTTCCGTCGTACATGGGACATTCTCCCGACCGGTGTACTCTTTCGTCTGACAACATCACAGACAGGCGTAATAAGCCATGTGCGGCCGCTACGTTTCCCCAACCGAAGCAGAGATGGAACGCAACTGGGCTCTGTCCGATGCCGTGCGCCGCAATCCCTTCCACGGATACACGCAGCACTTCAACATCGCGCCCACCGTGCAAGTTCCGATCATCTATCCGGGCGAAGACGGATTAGAAATTCATCTAGCGCGCTGGGGGCTGGTGCGGTTCTTCTGGAGCAAAGAGAAACCTCCGCCGTTCACGTTTAACGCCAGGATCGAAGAGGCCGCAAGCAAGCCCATGTGGCGCCAAGCAGTGAAAACCTCGCGCTGTCTCGTGCCGGCGATTGGCTGGCACGCAGGCAAATAATGGGATAGATTTATTCACTGAGATTAATCGGCCCTGGTCAAAGCGCCGCCGCCCCCGCCCTTGCGACAATCCCGTCCTGAAACGACTGCATCCCTGACACGCCGATTGCCCCGACGAACTGACCGTCCTTGATCAACGGCACGCCGCCTT
>JBDTTE010000236.1:0-5715 GCA_039930785.1 Betaproteobacteria bacterium
GCCTGCAGCAGAATCCATTGCGCGGTCGTGAAGTCGGCGCCGCCGAGCAATGACCAGATCGCGCTGGCCCCCGTAGCCACCAGCACGCCACCCAATTGCGCCAGGACGGCGCGCCGCAACGGCGACGCGAGTACTTCGCGTGTCGGCCGTACGGAATCCACCAGCTGCGACATCGGTTTTCCTATTGCTTCGGTTGCGCGGGAGGGGCTTGCCCGCCGGCGGTCAAGGCTTCCAGCGGCGTCAACTCGGCGGCCTCGGGCGCATCGCCACCGACATCGATCTGACGTCCGTCGTTGGTAATGGCTTCCTCGGCGTGCTTTTTCATGACGATGACGCTGATCCTGCGATTCACCGGACTCAGCGGATCGCTCTTGTCGAACGGCACCGCGGCGGACAGGCCCACCACGCGAATGATCTTGTCTTCGCGCATGCCGCCGGCAACGAGCTCCCTGCGCGAGGCATTGGCACGGTCGGCGGACAATTCCCAGTTGCTGTAGCCGCGTTCGCCACCATAGTAAGGCGTCGCATCCGTGTGCCCCGACAAGCTGATGCGGTTGGGGACGTCGTTCAGGACCTTGCCGATCTCTTGCAGGATGTCCCGGGTATGCGGCAGCAGGTCCGCGCGGCCCAGTTCGAACATGGGCCGGTTCTTTTCGTCGACGAGCTGGATGCGCAATCCGTCGCTGGTGATGTCGATCAGCAGCTGCCTGCGATAGAGCTTGAGCATCGCGCTGGCATCGATGACGGCGTCAAGCTTGCCCTTGAGTTCGTTCAGGCGCGACATCTCGATCTTCTCGAGTTCGGTTTCCGCGGCTTTCAGGTCTATCGATCGCCTGCGATCGCGGACTTCGCCGCGCGCGACGTCACCATCCCGGCGCGTGAGATCCTTGCCGCCGCCCTTGATGATGCTGTTCGATTCGCCCGCGCCTGATCCGCCGGCCATGGAAACGCGCAACGGGTTCTTGAAGTAGTCGGCGATGCCCTGCAGGTCGCCGCGGGTGGTCGAGCCCAGCAGCCACATGAGCAGGAAAAAAGCCATCATCGCCGTGACAAAGTCGGCGTACGCGATTTTCCACGCGCCACCGTGCGCCTTGGGCTTGCCCGCTTTGCGGCGCTTGACGACTATCGGTCGCTGGCTTTCGTCCTGCACGTTGACACCCTCCGGTCGCTCGCGTGTGGCGAAGCGGCGCTACTTCTTCTTGGCCTGCTTGACGTGTTCCTCGAGTTCGAGGAACGAAGGCCGTTCGGTGGAGTACAGCACCTTGCGGCCGAATTCGACCGCGAGCGCCGGCGCGTACCCGTTGAGGCTCGCCAGCAAGGTGACCTTGATGCATTCGAGCGGCTTGCTCGCTTCGGTCAGCTTCTGCTCCAGCAAGTCGGATAGCGGCCCGATGAAACCGTAGGCGAGCAGAATGCCGAGGAAGGTACCGACCAGGGCGTGCGCGATCAGCATGCCCAGCTCGGCCGGCGGAATGCCGACCGACTCCATGGTGTGCACGACACCCATGACGGCGGCGACGATGCCGAATGCCGGCAGGCCGTCGCCCATTTTCTGGATGATATGGACGGGCAATTCACCTTCGCTATGATGGGTCTCGATTTCGTTGTCCATCAGGTTTTCGATCTCGAAGGCATTCAGATTGCCGCTCACCATCAGGCGCAGGTAGTCCGTCAGGAACTCAACGGCATGGTGGTCGGCGAGGATCTTGGGATACTTGGAGAAAATCGGACTCTCGCCGGGATTCTCCACGTCCGACTCGACCGACATCAGGCCTTCCTTGCGCACCTTTGCCAGGATCTCGTAGAGCAGCCCCATCAATTCCATGTACAGCTGCTTGCTATAGCGCGAACCCTTGAAGAGCATCGGGATGCTGCGGAACGTCGCCTTGATGCCCTTGACGGAATTGCCGACGAAGAATGCACCGGCCGCCGCACCACCGATCATCAGGAATTCGATCGGCTGCAGCAGTGCGGCGAGATGGCCGCCGGCCAGCGCGAATCCGCCGAAGACCGATATGCATACGATCACATAACCAACAAGTACCAGCATTGGTTGCTCTTGGAAAAAAACGTGGATTGTGGAGACTCGGGGGCAGACTAGCAGCGCCGGGCGACGCTCAATGCCCCGATAAGCGAGGAAAAACCCCGGCTTATCGCCCGGGTCGCGCGAAAATCAGGCGGAGAACACCACGGCTTCGGTTGCGGCAAGGGCCTTGCGCGTCTTGCCTGCCCGCGAGGGCGGCGCGCAGAGTCCACATACGAAATTGGTGTGCAAGTCGAGGGGATTGACGACGAAATGTCCCGAGCATTTGCCGCATTCCGCGAGGCCCAGCAGCTTCGAATCGAAATAGCGCAGCAGGGTCCACGCGCGGGTAAAACTCAGGATCGGCTCCATGGCGTCCATGGAAGCGTGCTCGAGGTAAAGCTTGAAGGCCTTGATCGCCGCCGCGATGCCGCGGGCTTTGGTGTTGGCCGTCAGGAAACGGTGGATCTCCATGAACAACGAAGCATGGATGTTCGGCTGCCAGGTGACGAACCAGTCCGTTGAAAACGGCAGCATGCCCTTCGGGGGCGAGACGCCCTTCACCTCCTTGTACAACCGCAGCAAACGTTCGCGGCTAAGTGAAGTTTCGACTTCCAGGACCTGGAGCCTGGCGCCCAGTTGGACCAGCTCGATGGCGAGCTTGATCTCATGCGCCTCGTTGACGATACTTTTCCCGGCCATGGCCGCGACCTTCCTGTAACGATGAATAAGGGAAAAATCAGGCCAGAACTTCGACCGGGCGGCTGGCGCCCAGGATGGCGGCGTGCGTGCGTGCCATCGGCTTGTCCTTGGTGTGGCTCACAAGCATGTCCAGGATCAAGCGGTCGTCGTATCTGAGGCGGCACAACAAGGTCGTCGAAGAGGCGATCTTGATGAGCTGCGCGGGACTGAGTGCGGAAAGCAACTCTGCAAGGTCTTCGCTGATTCCAAGCCGGTAGACCGCTGCGTCCTGGTCTTCCCGTATCAACGCCTGGGCCAGCAATAGATAATTCAGATTGGCATCGCGGATTTCATCGAACAGTTTTTCTTTATTCATTATGATTTCCCCTGTGAAGACGCCATCGCCAAGCCGGCAATACCGGCTTTGTCTGTAGCAAACGACGGCGTCTCTCGACAACGACATTGGACGTGAACTGGCGGGGAAACTGAAGTAGCAGGCGGCCATTTTTACTGTAGGCGCCAACCAAAAAACCTGTAAGGCATTTCTTACACGGACACCAAATCGGGCTAAAAAAGCCAATATCTCAGGCGACTTTGCCCAGCTTGATGCCGCTCAGGAAGCGGACGACCTGGTCCACCGCGAGCGGCTTGCTCAGCAGGTAGCCCTGCATGCGGTCGCATTGCTGTTTTTCGAGAAAAGTCCGCTGCTCGACGGTTTCCACCCCTTCCGCAACCAGGCTCAAGTCCAGGCTGCGCGCCAGGCCCGCAATGGCCGAGACGATGCTCGAGCCATCGTTGTCCGTGCAGATATCCCGGGTGAAGGATTTGTCGATCTTCAGGGTGTCGATCGGAAAGCGCTTCAAATAAGAGAGCGAAGAATAGCCGGTTCCGAAGTCGTCCATCGCGATGCAGACACCCATATCCTTGAGGGTTTTCAGTGTCGACGCGGTGGCCTCGGCGTCGCGCATCAGCACGGTTTCGGTAATTTCGACTTCGAGGTGCTTCGAGTCCAGTCCGCTGTACTTGAGCGCCTCCTTGATCTGCGAAAGCAACTTCGTCTGGGCGAACTGAACGGCCGAAACGTTTACCGACACGCCGAGATCGCGAAAGCCCTCCTCCTGCCAGACACGCGTTTGCCGGCAGGCCTCGCGCAGGACCCATTCCCCGATCGGAATGATGAGTCCGGTCTCGTCGGCGATCGGAATGAACTTGTCGGGCGCCAGCAATCCGAATTCCGGATGCTTCCAGCGCAGCAGCGCCTCCATTGCGATGATCCTCCCGGTGCGCACATCCGCGATGGGCTGGTAGTGCAGGAACAGCTCGCCGCGATCGACCGCGCGTCGCAATGCGCCTTCGAGGCTCACGCGCTGCGCGGCAACCTGCAGCGTTTTCGGATCGTAGTAGCGCCAGGATGTCCCCGGCTCTCCTTTCGCCTCGGACATGGCAATCTCCGCGTTCGCCATGAGCGTCGTCGCTTCGCGGCCCTCATCGGGATAAAGGCAAATGCCCATGCTCAACGCCAGTTCGAATTCCAGGGAGTCGTGGGCGAACGGTTTGGAGAACCCTTCGCTGATCCTGGCCATCAGCAACTCGATTTCGGCGCGTTCTGCAGTTCCCTCGACGAACATCGCGAATTCATCGCCACGCAAGCGCGCGAGCAATGCCCTTCCGCCGGTGCATTCCTCGAGGCGGCGGGCAATCTTGCGCATCAGCACGTCGCCGATCGCATAGCCAAAACTGTTGTTGAGCCGCATGAAGCTGTCGATGTCGACGAATACCACGCAGCCTTTCAGATCGCTGCGCGCGGCGAACTGCTCGTTAACGCGCTCGCAGAAATACGCGCGGTTCGGCAATCCGGTCAGCTGGTCGTAGTACGCGAGCCTGTGGACATGTGATTCGGCGCGCTTCATCGCCTTGCGCACGCCTGCATTCTTGAGCTCACGCTCCACCGAGGGAATCAGTCGCGCGATGTCGCCCTTGCCGACATAGTCATGCACGCCTTCGCGCATGGCCATCGCGGCAGAGCGATGGCTCATCGTTCCCGAGTAGATGATGAACGGAATGTCTCGTCCGGATTTCTTGAGAATTTGCAGGGCCTGCAGGGAATTCAGGCACGGCATCGAGTCGTCCGCGATGACCATGTCCCACTCCGCGGTGTGAAGTGCGTCGCGCAACGTGCCTTCCGTGTCGACGCGTAGCGATACCGGGTCATACCCCTCTCTTTCGAATTCGAGTTTCAGGAGTTCAAAATCCTCGCGGGAATCATCGACGACGAGGAGACGCAGGGGCGACTGTTGCATGTTCATTTACGGGTCTAGGTGCCTATGCACGATAACGACGGCGGCGGCCCGCACTTTAGGGGAACATTCCAGTACCGCGGCGCGAAAAGCCACTATCTGACGCAACCCGAATGGGTCTGGCCCCGGCAAGAATAGGCAGCCGGCCCGAGGGTCTTGAAATACATCCCCTTCCGC
Source organism: Betaproteobacteria bacterium (assembly GCA_039930785.1). Lineage (GTDB taxonomy): Bacteria > Pseudomonadota > Gammaproteobacteria > Burkholderiales > JACQAP01 > JACQAP01. The sequence goes on from JBDTTE010000236.1 coordinate 5,179, forward strand.
AAGTAACGACCGGAAGAACGGAAATTGCAGGTATGAGGGATGGATTGCGCACCTGTCGAAATGCCGACACCGACCGAGCGAGAAATCGATCTGAACGCATCACACCATATTATGAAATTTGTGGAAATAGTTTCAGGGAAGGGGAAACGCGGCGGGCGCGAAGATGTTCCGGCACGAAATTTACGCGCCGCGTGCGAGTCGAATCGGCGAGGTCCTTCACCCACCCTCTCCGCCAAATAAAAATGCCCCGCGAGAGCTAATGCCAATGAATCACGTTGAGATTTTCGAGGGTGGGATTGTGGCCGTCTCGCCTTATGGCGATCCGGCCATCCCTCGCGCAGCGAGGGACCGCCCGGAGGGCGTCCCAAAACGCATGCGTTTTGGTCGAACCAGTGGGTTCGTCTACACATCCCACACCACAAATAAAAAAACGCCCGCGGGCGGGCGCTTTTTTATTTGGCGGAGAGGGTGGGATTCGAACCCACGTGCCAGGTATCCCTGACCATCTGATTTCGAGTCAGCGCCGTTATGGCCACT
>JBDTTE010000237.1:0-5712 GCA_039930785.1 Betaproteobacteria bacterium
GCGGGGAACGAAGTTGACGCTGGTTCTCAGCAGGGCGCGGTCTGTCAGCGCATAGTTCCAGGTCGGCGAGGCGGTCAAAAGGTTGCGCTGGTGGCGGGTTTGCACGACGCCGGTTGCGGCCAGTTCGGATTCCAGGGTCGAATCGCGGATAAAGCCGAGCGACAAGCCGAGGGTATTGCGTTCCGCCGTGTATTTCGATGTGAGCGCCAGGCTCGCATCGGTGGCATCCAGTTCGGTGTTACCGGGATACCGATTCACCGTGACGCTCGCCTTGCCCGCGATGTCGCTGGTTTCCGTACGCCGCGCGAATGTAACCCGTGGCGAAATCGCAAGGCTGTAGACGCTGTCGTGCGTGTCCGGCTGCAAGTTGATGTTGTCGGTCACCGATGCGTGCGATTCGACCGACGGCTCGATTGCCCACTCGGCGGGCCAGGCCGGCGAAGCGGCGACGAGCGCGGCACAGGCTATCGTCACCCGGATGACGGATCGGTTCATGCAGGTTCGCGGGGCTTGTGGCGGTTAGCCCGCGGTCACGGCACGACGACCGTGTCTCCGCTGCGCAGTATCAGGTTCTGGTCCAGGTTCTCGCCATTGCGAACATCGGCATACCGGAACTTGCGCACGTACTCCTTGCCTTGAACCCGTCGCAGGATGCGAATGTCGTTTTCAGCCGCGAACGGGGTCAGCCCCCCCGCCATCGCCAGCGCCTGCAGCACGTCGACGAAACGGCCGGTAACGAATTCGCCTGGCTTGTTGACCCGGCCGATCACATAAATCTTGTAGCCGGTCACCTTCAACAGCGATACCGATACCACGGGATCAGGAATGTATTTTTTCAACCGCTCCTTGATCTCGGCGCGGACCTGCTCGATTGTCTTTGCAGTTGCCTGGACATCGCCGACCAGCGGAAATGAAAACGCGCCGTCGGGACGCACCACAACCTGCTTGGTCAGGGACTCCTCTTTCCACACGGAGATCTCAAGGACGTCTTCCGGTGACAACTCGTAGTCCAGGTCCGCCAGGCCTGGCGGCGCCGCCGGCGCAACGGACGGCATCCCATCCGCGGTCGCGGTTTTGGACACGGCCACTTTCGATGGCGTGGCGTCCGCGCCCGATGCGATACCCGCGTAGGCGAGCAGCGTCGCCGCGGCCAGCACCAATGTCTTGTTCATGGTTCGAATCCCCTTTTGATTTCGACCGGTCGGACCGGTCGGTCGGTGCTGCGAGGTGTCAGGGCTTGTCGGCCGCGCCGCGCAATTTTCCCAGTGCGATTTCGTTAACGCCGAGCTGGTTCTTGTCCGCGAGCTCGTCCAGGTATTTTTTCTCCATTTCCTGGGCGCGCCTTTGCCGCAGCGCCTGCACCAGTTGCGGTTTGACCTCCGCAAGCGGTCGCACGGATTGCGCCTTGATGTCGATCAGCTTGACGATGTGCCAGCCTTGCTCGGTGCGTACCGGCTTGCTGACTTCCCCTTTGGCAAGCTGCGGTATCACGGCACGTATTTCGGGAATCATGTCGCGCTCCGCGAGCCAGCCCAGGTCGCCGCCCTGCTCGGCACTCGGCTTGTGGTCGGAATTGGCCTGCGCCAGGCGGGCGAAATCAGCGTCTTTGGCCGGCGCGCGCTTGGCGACTTCGTCTGCTTTCTTGCGCAGGCGCTCCGCATCGGCCTTTGGTGCATCTTTTGCGACGGCGACAAAAATCTGGGATACGCGAAACTGGCGCGGCACGGCGAACTCGGCCTGGTTGGCGTTGTAGGCGGCGACGACATCCTGCTCCGACGGATAGTCGGCCGGCGGGCGCGTGATCTCGTTCACGTAGCTCGACAGCAGGACCTGGTCGCGGGCGCGATCGATCTGCGCCGCCACGTCGGGCCGCCGCTCCCAGCCTTTGGCCTTCGCCTCCGCCAGCAGCGCGCGCCGGAACACTTCGGTACGCACCAGCCGATCCATTGCCGGCGCGGAAGCGAGCAGTTGATCGCGCACTTCCTTCGGCTGCGACTCGATCAGGCGCTTCAGTTCTGCGACGCGCACTTCAGTCGACCCCAGCTTCGCGACGACGTCATCGCCCGCGTCTTGCGCAAGTACGTTCCCGCCGCACAATGCAGCCAGCAAAGCGACAAACCGGATCAAGGTTCGCGACATCATCGCAGCACGATCGGACGATCGACTTTCGCGGCATCGAGCTTGTCGTGATATTCCTGCCACAAGTTCTCCATTTTCACGCGCTCGATCTGGGTAAACGGCTCAGCCTGCTTGAGTGCGTCCACGACGCCTTTATTGCGATAGCGTCCCAGCAAATCCGTGCCGACCTTGTACAGCGCCGTGTTCTTCTCCTCGCAGGTCTGGATCAATTGCACCTGCCTGGCGAGGATTTCGCGCTGCACGTTCATGCGGCTGTTCGCGATCTCCTTCTCTTCGTCGCGAGTCTTGATTGTTTCGAGGCTCACCTTGTAACTGTCCGCCAGCCGATCGCCGCGCTCGCGCGCTTCGACAAACTTGAGGTTCGTAGCTTCGAGTTCGGCACGCAGCGCGCTGATCTCGGTGTCCTTCTCCTTCAGTTCGCCTTCAGATTGTTTCGCGCTGGCTTCGGCCTTCTTTATCCTCGACTGAAGCGACTTGCCCTGCTTGTCCTTCTCGGCGAGGTTCTTTTCAAGGTCCGCCTTATCCTGCTCGAGCTTCGATTTCTGCTCGTTGAATTCGCGCTGCTGGAGTTGAAGCCGGCGCAGCGCCTCCTTGGCTCGTTTATCTTCCTGCTGCTGTGCGTTGGCGTCGAACGCGTGCGTGGCCATGGAGAGCGCGACCAGAACGCCGAAAAAAACCGTCAGGCACTTGCGAGTGATCATGTGGACCTCGTTCATCAGAATTTCGCGGTCAAATCGAGCTGGAATACGTCGATTGCAAGCGGAGGATTATCGATCTCGTTCGCGCTGAGATAGCGCAACCGCACGCTCGTGTTCTTGGCAATGCCGTAGGTGCCGCCAACGAACCAGCCCTTCGCGTCGGTACCGCCCAGATGGAAGTCGGCGTCGTTGAATGCGTCGAGCACGGCATCGCGTTCGATCCGCTTGTACCCGAGCCAGGCCTGCCAGTCGCCTCGCCTGATGATCTCGTTGCGTCCGACCGACAGCCTGGCCTGATAGCCCTCGGTGCGCGGTTCGAGGTCAAGCCCCGTGCGCTGCAGGATTTCCTGGCGGTCGAAGCCGATGTTCTTGACGTAGTCGACCGTCAGTGCGATGCGTGTCGGGTCGAAGCTGCCTAGATCGAACCGGGCAGTCAGGTTCAATTCCTTGAACTTCGATGCCAACCCGAACAGCGGTGGCGATCCGAGCGGGTTCACGTTGAACATGGAATTGCCCTTCTGAACGAACCCGGGCACGAAAGTCTTGTCGGTCGGAAAGGCCGGATCGTTGGTCTGGCCCTGCACGCCGTCGAAGTTGTATAGCGCGCCCGCAATCTTGAAATAGCTATCGGCAATCATCTTCTGCTCCACGCCAAGCTGGGCGGCATACAGGCGCTTGTAGTTGCCGCAGCTCAGGATCTGCAGGCTCGTGCAGTCATATCCCTGCAGGGGCAGCAGGCCGGCGGTGAAGAACGGCGTCGTGCCGCTGGCGAGGTCATAGCGGAACGCGGCGACGATGCCCTCGAAGCTCAGGTCTTCGTACCAGACCATGTCGGTCGAGAACCACGGATTCGAGAATTTTCCGAGCCACAGCTTCGCCCATGGCAGGGGATCGAGCTTGATGTAGGCGCGGTCGAGCCCGATCGTTGCGCGTCCGAACGTGGAACCCAGCGTCTGGTACTCCGTCACCGGAGAATTCAGGTTTCCCGTGGTCAGGCGTGCGCCGGCCATCACCCAATCGTCTATCGGCGCTTCCACGCCCAGGCGAAACTGCACGCGCGCGAGCTGCGAATCGCCCTGTGTATTTTGCAGTGCCAACTGGCCGCTGGTATTGGTGGTCTGGACATCGGCGTAGGTACCGACCGGCGCGTTCGCGCCCGACAGGTGGTTCGACTGCAGGCGGAACTTCACTTCACCGTCGAACTTCATGCCGGAAATCCACGACGGCAGCGGATCGGGCTTGCCCCAGCCTTCCTGCTTGGCTTGTGCGACCACTTCCTGCTTGACCTCGTCACGAATCTCGTCGCGCACGACGCGCGGCACGAAGGGCACGCGCACGATCTGCTGTTTCGATTCGCCGGCGGCTGGCGGAGAAGCCGCTTTCGCGGCATCGCGCCGCGCATCGCGCAGCAACTCCTCTGCTTTTTCCTGGGTGATGATGCCGGAGCTGACCATCAGCTCGATCAGCTTCATCGTGGTCTGCCGCAACGCCTCGAGTTCCTGGCGATCGGCGGCCGCATCCTGGGACGCGGCGTTGCCGGCGCACACGCACAAAGAAGCCAGTAAAAGTATTCGTGCCGCGAATTTCATGTTCGTTGTTTTCCGTTCTTCTTTTGAATTGCGTGTCGCTTCAGAACCGCGATGTGATGCGCAGGCGTATTGGCTGCGGCATTTCCGGCGGCGGCACTTCGCGTATCGACGGCATGTCCGCGAGCGCGAGCCTGATCAGTTCATCTGTTTGCGTGTCGCCGCTCGATCCCGCCAGTTCTGCGCGCTGCATTTTTCCCTCGGGGCTCACCCAGATTTTCACGACCGCCTTGAACTCCGCGCCGCGCAGCTTCTTTTCGCGGCTGAGCACCTTCTGTATTTCCCCCTGCACGACGCCTGCGTACCAGGTAAAGCGACTGCCACCTCCGCCTCCACCGCCAATCGTCGTGATGTCCTTGCCGCCCGGCTTGCCTACCAGACCGAACGAGTCGCCGCTGCCATCACCTTTCGCATCCACGCCCAGGTCCGGACCGGGTGGCGGGGCTTCCGCCTTTTGCGGTTCGGGCGCCTTGTTCGGCTCGGGAAGCTTGACCTCCTGCTTCTTCATCTCCGGCTCCGGCTGTTTCTCCGGTTTCGGTGGCGGCGGCGGTGGTGGGGGCCTGAGGATCGCGATCTGCTGCACCGTCTGCCGCTTGCCTGACTTGCCCTTCTTCAGGAAGGACATCGTGAGGACCGCCATCGCCGCGACCACGCCGATCACCCCCGCGAAGAGGAACACGCGCTTCCATCCCGCCCATCTGTCTGCCGCCTGCGCCTCCACTTGCCGCCGCGCCCTACTTCACCAGCCGCTGCGTAACCAACCCGAGTTGCGTGATGTCGAGCCGGCCCATCAAATCCAGCACCTCGATGACTTTTTCGTACTGCACTTTCGAATCGCCCTTGATCACCACCGGAAAATCGGGATTGACCGCCTTGTTCTGGCGCAGCCGCGATTCCAGTTCATCCATCGTCACCGGATACGTGTCCAGGAAAATGCGTCCGTCTTCGGTAATGGTCACGGCCTTCGTCGTCGGCTTGGCGAGGCTCGGCGTGTTGCTCGCCTTCGGCAGGTTGACCTTGATGCCCTGCACGGAAGCCGTCGTCATGATGATGAAAATGATGAGCAGCACATACGCCAGGTCCAGCATCGGCGTGACGTTGATGTCGTCGTAGGGTTTGTTTTCTTCCTGGACCTGCATCGCCGTCAGCCCGAGTAGTTCTCGGCCAGCTTGGTAACAAACTCGTCGGCGAACACCCGCATCTCCGAGGAAATGTTCTTGGTCTTGCTGCCGAGGTAGTTGTAGCCGAACAGCGCGGGAATCGCGACGCCGAGGCCGGCAACCGTCGCC
>JBDTTE010000238.1:0-5672 GCA_039930785.1 Betaproteobacteria bacterium
GACCTTCGGGTTATGAGCCCGACGAGCTGCCAGACTGCTCCACCCCGCGACCGATTCGAAAGAGGACGTTACATCCAATTTCGAAGAGGCGGGATTATAGCTACGGGCCCATACCCCAGTCAACCCAAGTCGTCGACGCAAAACCAAACCAGGCGCGTCAATCCTGTTCGATCCACTTCAGAATGGGTTGCCACTGCTCGACTTCGCGCGCGCCGAGGTATTCGGGTAAATCGAACACACTCAAGCCATTGAATGCCGCGTTAACATAGACCTGCGTGTCGCGCAGGTACGTCAGCACCGGCAGTTTGTACTGTTCCAGGAAGGCTTCGAGCGTCGCTGCTGCGCGGGTTCGAGGATTGACTCGCATCCCCACGATTCCGATGTTCGCCTTGTGTTTCCGGAGGGCTTTTTCTTCGAGCAGCGTCTTCAAGAACAGGCTGGTGGCGGACATATCGAAGAGCGAGGGCTGCACAGGGACGATTATCTTTTGCGCGATTTTCAGCGCATGCGCGAGATTCTTGCCATGCAAGCCAGCCGCAGAATCGAGAATCAGCCAGCTTGGCCCGCGCGGGACCGCGGTTTCGTCCCCCTCCTTCGCGTCCAGCCTGTGAATTGCTGGCCGTCCCTCTGGCCGGATTCCAAGCCAGTTAAGCGAGGATTGCTGCCTGTCCAGATCCCACAAATAGGTCTTGTGGTTGGTCGCTGCTAGAGCGCCGGCCAGGTTGGTGGCAACGGTAGTCTTACCCGATCCCCCCTTGGGATTTGCGACGAGGATGGCCTTCATGTTTGTTGTTCTCCGCAAACAGCCATGCGCCCTGGTGTTTGGTCGCCAGGAACCACCCGCTACTTATGCCGAGTCGACTTGCGACGCCGGCGCGTTCTCCGTAACTAACTCGCTGTCCTGCGCTTCCTGCTGCCCGGGCTGCAAATGCACAATTTGATCGGTTATGGGCTCCGCCTCGATAAGGGCACCCAGATCTTCCAACGGCGGCAACTCCGAGAGGGAGCGAAGACTCAAATCGTCTAGAAAGGTCCGCGTTGTCGAATAAAGCGCCGGACGCCCTGGCACCTCCCGATGCCCGACTTCGTCAATCCAACCCCTCGCTTCGAGCGCCTTCAAGATCCCGCTGGAAACCACAACGCCGCGAATATCCTCGATATCGCCACGCGTTACGGGCTGTCGATACGCAATTATCGCCAGCGTTTCCAGGACAGCGCGCGAATACTTGGGCGCACGCTGCGGACTCAGGCGATCGAGGAATTTCTGGTACTCCGGGCGCACCTGAAAGCGCCATCCGCTGGCGACGGACGCGAGTTCCACGCCTTTGCCGGCCCAGTCGGCGCGCAACTCCTCCAGAACGCGACGCAGCACGTCAGCGGCTATTTCCTCGTCGAACAGTTTTCTCAGGTCGGCAACGGGCAAGGGCTCCGTGCTGCTAAGCAAGGCTGCTTCGAGCACACGTTTCACGTGATCGGGATCAGACAGCGGCAAGTCCATGATTGAGCTTTACGTAAATGGGTGAAAATGCGCCAAGTTGCGTGACCTGAACGAGGGACTCGCGAGCCAGTTCGAGAATCGCCAGGAACGTGACGACCAGCACCGGCACATCGACATCGGCATCGAAGAGGTCTTCGAAGCGCACGAAGCGCAAATTCTGCAGGCTGCGCAATATCCGGCTCATGTGCTCCCGCACCGACAATTGCTCACGGGTGATCCTGTGATGCCGGGTCACGCGGGCGCGCGCTACCAGACCCAGCCACGCATTGCGCAAATCGTCGGCATGGACTTCGGGCAGCCGCTGCTCGACTTCCCGATCGAGCCAGACCTCTACCAGCGTGATATCCCGTCCTACTTGGGGCAAGGCATTGATGCCCTGTGCAGCCGCCTTCATGCGCTCGTATTCGAGCAACCGACGTACCAATTCCGCGCGTGGGTCATCTTCCCCGGCGGTGGTCGCGGCGGGTCGTGGCAACAGCATGCGCGATTTGATCTCGATCAGAAGCGCGGCCATCAGCAGGTACTCCGCAGCCAGTTCGAGCTGGTTGGCCTGCATGGCCTCCACATAATCCATGTACTGCCGAGTGAGGCTGGCCATGGGAATGTCCAGCACGTCGAGATTGTGCTTTCGAATCAGGTAGAGCAGCAGGTCCAGCGGACCTTCGAAGGTATCGAGGAATACGCGCAATGCATCCGGCGGGATGTACAGATCGCCGGGCATCTCCAGCACCGGTTTCCCCTGGACCATCGCCAACGGCTCTGCAGCTAACTCAACAGTCATGTATTTGCACGCGGATGTGCACCGCACGGCGGTTGTCACCGACCATGCGAGCGAATCGATCAAAGGGGAATTATCGGATAAAACAAATGCGCTAGCCAGCCGGCGGAAGGCCGGCTGGCTAGCGCAAGCACGAATCAGCCTTTAGAGAAGCCGATTTTGGTCCCGTTCAAGGCGACGTGGATCGTGTCCTTGGGCAGAAAGCGCCCTTCCAGAATCTCCCGGGCGAGCGGATTCTCGATCGATTGCTGAATTGCCCGCTTGAGCGGTCGCGCCCCGTACATTGGATCGAATCCCACTTTCGCGATTTCCGCCAAAACTGCATCGTCCACATCGAGTTTCATGTCCATCGCGACCAGCCTCTTTTGCAGATACGCGAGTTGGATTTTGGCAATCGACTGGATGTTCTTCTCGTCAAGTGCATGGAATACCACGACTTCATCGATCCGGTTGATGAACTCGGGCTTGAAGTAGGCTTTGACCTCACCCATGACGGCCAGCTTGAGCAACTGATAGTCGTCCCCCTGCATCTGCTGGATCATCTGGCTGCCCAGATTCGAAGTCATGACGATAACGGTATTCTTGAAGTCCACGGTGCGCCCCTGGCCGTCTGTCATGCGACCGTCGTCAAGCACCTGCAGCAAAACGTTGAACACGTCCGGATGCGCCTTCTCCACCTCGTCCAGCAGAATGACCGAATACGGTTTGCGGCGCACCGTCTCCGTCAAATAGCCGCCTTCCTCATAGCCGACATAGCCCGGCGGCGCCCCGATCAGGCGGGCGACCGAATGCTTCTCCATGAACTCCGACATGTCGATGCGGATCAGGTGGTCTTCCGAGTCGAACAGGAAGGAAGCCAGCGCCTTGCACAACTCGGTCTTTCCCACGCCGGTCGGGCCAAGGAACAGGAACGAGCCGTACGGCTTGTTCGGATCGGACAGCCCCGCGCGCGAACGCCGGATCGCATCGGACACGAGCCGCACCGCCTCGTCCTGACCAATCACGCGCTCGTGCAGTTTCGCTTCCATTAGCAGGAGCTTTTCGCGCTCGCCCTGCATCATCTTGGAAACCGGGATCCCGGTGGCACGGGAAACGACCTCCGCGATTTCCTCCGCACCCACCTGCGTGCGCAACAGCTTGTGCTGCGGGTGCACCGTATTGGTCTCGGCTTTTTTCAGCTGTGACTCGAGCTGGGGCACACGCCCGTATTGCAGCTCGGAAACCTTCTGCCAATCGCCTTTGCGCGTGGCCGCATCGATCTCGATCTTGATCTTCTCGAGTTCCTCCTTGATGTGCTGCGACCCCTGCACCTGCGCCTTTTCCGCCTTCCAGATTTCATCGAGGTCGGAGTACTCCTTTTCCAGGCGCTTGATTTCCTCCTCGAGTAAGGTCAAACGCTTGCGGGAGCCCTCGTCCTTTTCCTTCTTGACGGCTTCGCGCTCGATTTTCAGCTGGATCGTCCGGCGCTCGAGCTTGTCCATCTGCTCGGGCTTGGAATCGATTTCCATCTTGATGCGCGCCGCGGCCTCGTCGATCAGATCGATGGCCTTGTCCGGCAGGAAGCGATCGGTGATGTAGCGATGCGACAACTCCGCCGCCGCGATAATGGCCGGATCGGTGATCTCCACGCCATGGTGAAGTTCGTATTTTTCCTGCAAGCCGCGCAGGATCGCTATCGTGCTCTCCACGCTCGGTTCGCCGACAAGCACTTTCTGGAATCGGCGCTCGAGCGCCGCGTCCTTTTCGATGTACTTGCGATACTCATCCAGGGTCGTGGCGCCAACGCAATGCAGTTCCCCGCGCGCCAGCGCCGGCTTGAGCATGTTGCCAGCGTCCATCGCGCCTTCAGCCTTGCCGGCGCCGACCATGGTATGGAGCTCGTCGATGAATACGATCGTGCGGCCCTCGTCCTTGGACAGATCCTTGAGCACAGACTTCAGGCGTTCTTCGAATTCGCCACGGTATTTCGCGCCGGCGAGCAACGACGCCAGGTCGAGGCTCAGCACGCGCTTGCCTTTAAGTGTCTCGGGCACCTCTTCGTTGACGATGCGCTGGGCCAGGCCTTCCACGATCGCGGTCTTGCCCACGCCCGGTTCCCCGATCAGCACGGGATTGTTCTTCGTGCGGCGTTGCAGGATCTGGATGACGCGGCGGATTTCGTCGTCGCGCCCGATCACCGGGTCGAGCTTGCCCAGGCGCGCACGCTCAGTCAGGTCCAGGGTGTACTTTTTGAGTGCTTCGCGCTGATCTTCCGCGTCCGCTCCCTGCACGGATTGCCCGCCGCGTACGGCTTGCACGGCCTGCTCCAGCGCCGCTTTGTTGACGCCATGGCTGCGTAATAATTTGCCGGTCTCGCCCTTGTCATCGGCCAGCGCCAGAAGAAAAAGTTCGGACGCGATGAATTGGTCCCCGCGCTGCTGAGCCTGCTTGTCCGTAACATTCAGCAGGTTGCCCAATTCGCGCGAAACGCTGACCTCACCGCCATGGCCTTCCACTTTCGGAAGCCTGCCCAGCGCGGCGCGCAGCGCCTCCTTCAGCGCCGCCCCGTTCGCACCGGCTCGCGCCAGCAGGGACGACGTGCCGCCGTCGTCCTGTTCGATCAGCGCAAGCAACAGGTGCTGGGGTTCGATGTACGGGTTGTCCTGCCCCACCGCAAGGCTCTGCGCCTCGGCGAAGGCCTGCTGGAACCGCGTCGTGAATTTTTCGAAGCGCATGTTTAATCCTGGTTCGTATTGGGTTCGTTCTCGCGTACGTTGGGCGACCGCGGCCGTATTTCAATACTATTTATCCCTCGCGTCCTCCGGCCGGCATTGCCGCTCGCCCGGAAAACTGGCAGATTGGACTTATCCACTGTCAGGCGCTGATCATGAAAAATTCCGCAGTCCTCCTTGCATTGTCGCTGCTGTCCGTCACCCTCCCCCTGCGGGCAGATGAGCTCGCCGATGCGAAAGCCCTCGCCTCGAAGCTTGTCCAGCGGCTGGGAGCGACCCTCAAACAGGAAATGTCGGCCCACGGTCCCGACGGGGCCGTCGGCGTTTGTCGTGATGTCGCGCCTGCGATCGCAAGCGAGCTGTCCAGGCAATCAGGCGGAAAGGTCGCGCGGGTCAGCCTCAAGACCCGCAATCCTTTGCTGGGCACCCCTTATGCGTGGGAACAGCAAGTCTTGCTGGAATTCGATCGACGGGTCGCGGCCGGGGAGAAACCGGAAGCGCTGGAATACTCGGATATCGTTTCCGAACCCAACGGCCGTTATCTCCGATTCATGAAAGCGTTGCCGGTGCAGCCATTGTGCCTTTCCTGTCACGGCGCATCCGAGAGCATTCCGGACACCGTCAAGGCTAAGCTGGCTGCGGATTATCCACATGATCGGGCGACAGGCTATCAGGCCGGGTCCGT
>JBDTTE010000239.1:0-5660 GCA_039930785.1 Betaproteobacteria bacterium
TCCGCATCTTCGTCATGCAGCGGATGCAGAAGCAGAGGCAACGAGAGAACCGCCAGGAGACCGAACGCTTGAAGTCCTTGGTAGCCGCCTATCGCTCGCTGGCAGGCTCTTTCTCACCCGCGACAGGCGAGCATCGGTCGCAGATCGAAGAAGCGCTTGGTGACATCGTGCTGTTCGGCTCCATCCGTCAAGTTGAGCTTGCTGCACGCCACGCACTTGCAGTGACGCGCGGCGAGGCAGTGGACTATCAGCCCCTGATCAACGAACTTCGCTCCGATCTACGCACGCAACTTGGTCTGGAACCGATCCCGCTCTCCCTTGAACTCCCCGCGGCAGGGCCGAGTCGAAACTTGCGCTCACCAGTTCGAGCAGAAGGCGCGGGTGCAGGTCGAGGAGGGGGCGGCGGCACTGGTGGGGCCGCTGGTGCAGGAGGGGTGGGCGTTGGGATGATTGCGGCTGATGCCATGGATCAACCACCTCCGTAGCTGGCAGTGCCAAATGGCCGAATGGCTAACATGCCAATCATGTACGCGGCCACTGGCCGTCCGACTCGCAAAAGCCTTCGGCCTTGGCTCGCATGATATTGACGGCGTTGGGCGTCTAATGACACGTGCCGGCGTTATCCTTCCGATCTTGGTATCCATGCGGAGGTAGTGAGATGAGAGCGCTAACCAGCCTGATTGCGAGTTTGTTCCTGTTGTTTCCATCGATCCTGTTTGCGCAGGACGCGATGCAATATGGGCTAAAGCACCTGAAAGTCCTGGCGGAAGACGACAACGTTCGAGTATTGAAGTACGCGCCGACGAAGGGCGACAAGACGCCCGTTCACTCACATCCCGCTACGATCGTCTATGTCATAAAGGGCGGCAGAGTCAGGTTTACGATGCCGGACGGAAGCACACGGGATGTGGAACTCAAGACGGGCGATGCCCTGTTGCGACCGCCTGTGACGCATGAGGACGAGGCACTCGATGACGTGGAGGCAGTTCTCGTCGAGCTCAAAAAACGATAGCCGGTGACCTGGGCATGTTGGAGGGTAAAGCCTGATGCGCGGCAAATGCCTTTGTGAAACGGTCGAGTTTGAAATTACCGGGGCCATCTCAAAGCTCTATCAGTGCCATTGCTCGCTATGTCGCAAACAAGGCGGCTCTATTTCAAACGCTGCGACAGTCGTTGCAATCGAGAACTTCCGATGGATTGCGGGGCAAGCAAATATTTCGTCATTTGTGAAGCCCACGGGCTTCCGTTCCGACTTTTGCTCCACGTGCGGTTCCCCTGTGCCCAATCCGCTTAGGAATACGCCCTATTATTGGGTGCCATCCGGCATGTTTGACGCATCCGAACAGCTCGAGATTGCGGTGCATTTGTATGTTGGTTCCAGGGCATCCTGGGACACTGCACCCCTATCCGGTACGCAGTACGACACCATGCCTGAAATGCTCACTTTCATTCGGGTTCTCCATGACGGCAATACCCTCTAGCATTGCGGTCGACCTCACGCTCCAAGGTCGCGGGACACTGGGATAGGTGGATAGGGGCGGGCCACCGCAACATTGACCATTGCTCCTTGATTAATGCAGGTGGTCTGGAAGATGGGAAATGAGCGATTTCTTCGTTGAGGGTGCGTTCATCCTTGCGGGTCTGGGCTTCTGGTTGTTTCTCGCCCTGCTTGCAGGATTGGCAACCCATCGCTTTCGCGCGGGCGCGAGGTATTTTCTGAAGCGAGCGGTTGCGCAAGGTGCGGTCACCGCAACGCTGATGATGCTCGTATTCATTTTTATGCCGGATATTCGCTTGCCGGGGCCGGGCAACATTGCCGCTATCGCCGCGATGTTCTTCGCTGGCTTCGCGGTGGCGGTACTGATCCTGTTGGCCTTGCGCCTGATACGGCACTAAATAAACTTGTGGTACATGGGTCAGAACATCGAGACCGTCGAACAAATCGTTGCCGCTGATCGCGCGAACAAACCGCGCTCGACTGAACGCAGACGTTAAAGGCCCCTTTAAACCTCCCGACGTAACCCGCTCCAGCCGCGCACATCGAGAACACCAGCAGGCTCGCCTTAATTTCTCCGGGACGCTCGCCAATACCCCACCGGTTTTACGCGCGCCAGAGGTTCCAGGCGCCAATCTTTACGCCTTCTTTACACGGCGTTTCCTAACATGCCCTCCGAAGCACCCGAACCGATCGGGTCGCGCACGGAGAGCGTCATGGACTTCCTGTTTGTCGGGCTGATGGTGGGGTTCGTTGCATTGAGCATCGCGTTCATTCGCGGTTGCGACCGGTTGCCGAGGAAGCCGCAATGAACGCGATGTATTGGCTAAGCGGCATCCTGGCGCTGGGGTTGTTTGCCTACCTGCTCGTTGCGCTGCTCTGGCCGGAGAAATTCTGATGGGCGCCAACGGCTGGTTCCAACTTGTCTTCTACGTGGTGGCGCTGCTGCTGCTCGCAAAGCCGCTCGGCGTTTACATGGCGGAGGTTTACGAAGGTCGTTCGGTGGCGCTTCGCTTCGGCGGCGCGCTCGAGCGCCTGATCTATCGCGTTGGCGGCATCGACGCCAACAGCGAAATGCGCTGGACGCAATACGCAATGGCTTCGCTGTGGTTCACGGTGGTCGGATTGCTGGCGGTGTACGCGTTGCAAAGGATGCAGGTCTGGCTGCCACTGAATCCGCAAGCGATGGCGAACGTGTCGGCGGATTCCTCGTTCAACACCGCGATCAGCTTCGTGACCAATACGAACTGGCAGGGTTACGGCGGGGAATCGACGATGAGCTACCTCACACAGATGCTCGCCATGACGGTACAGAACTTCGTGTCGGCGGCGCTCGGCATGGCTGTCGTGATCGCCATGATCCGTGCCTTTGCGCGGCAGGGCGTGGATACGATCGGCAACTTCTGGGTCGACCTGACGCGCGGCACGCTCTACATCCTGCTGCCGCTGGCGCTGTTGCTTGCCGTCGTACTCGTGAGCCAGGGCGTCGTGCAGACGTTCTCTGCTTCTGAAACCGTGCCGCTGGTTGAATCGGTCGAGTACGACAATCCGAAACTCGATGCCGCGGGGCAACCCGTCAAGGACGACAAGGGCAACGCATTGACCGAGAAGGCCACGCAGAAGGAACAGGTCATTGCGGTTGGACCCGTTGCATCGCAGGTCGCCATCAAGCAACTCGGCACCAACGGCGGCGGCTTCTTCAATGCGAATTCGGCGCACCCTTTTGAGAATCCGACGCCGCTGACGAACTTCCTCGAGCTGCTGGCTATCCTGCTGATCCCGGCGGCGCTGTGCCACACGTTCGGCCGCATGGTCGGCGATCAGCGCCAGGGCCGAGCGCTGCTTGCCGCGATGACGATCGTGTTCGTGGCGCTGCTCGGCGTTTGCGTCACGGCAGAGCAGGCGGGCAACCCTTTGCTGGCCAATGCTGGCGCTGACCAGATTGCCTCCACCTCGCAGTCCGGTGGAAACATGGAGGGCAAGGACGTGCGCTTCGGCATCGCCAATTCCGCGCTCTGGGTCACGGCGACGACGGCCGCATCCAACGGGTCGGTCAACTCCATGCACGATTCCCTGACGCCGATCGGCGGCCTGGTGCCGCTATGGCTGATCCAGATCGGCGAAGTGATTTTCGGCGGTGTCGGCTCCGGGCTCTACGGCATGCTGGTGTACGCCATCGTCGCGGTATTCATCGCCGGGTTGATGATCGGCCGCACGCCCGAATACCTCGGCAAGAAAATCGAGGCCTATGAAATCAAGATGGCCGCGATTGCGGTGCTCGTGCCGGTCTTCACCACGCTTGCGGGAACAGCCCTTGGTGTGCTGACGGAATCCGGTAAGGCCGGCGTGTCCAATCCCGGCGCGCACGCCTTCTCCGAAATCCTGTACGCCTTTTCTTCCGCGTCGGGCAATAACGGCAGCGCGTTTGCCGGCCTGTCGGCCAACACGCCTTTCTACAACACGGCGCTCGGCACGGTCATGTTCTTCGCCCGCTACTGGATCATCATCCCGGTGCTCGCGCTCGCGGGTTCGCTTGTTTCCAAGAAAAAAGTCCCGGTCGGGGTCGGCACGCTGCCGACGCATACCCCGTTTTTTGTTTTCTTCCTGATCGGCGTGGTGCTGATCATTGGCGCGCTGAGCTTCTTCCCCGCGCTCGCACTCGGCCCTGTCGTGGAGCACCTGTCGCTCCACGCCGGCGGCTGACCGGTTGGAACAAAAGGATTCGACATGACTACGCAAACCCAAACGCTGCCCGCACCCCCCGCACTGCCGCGCTCGCTCGTGACCCGCGGCATTCTCCAGGACGCATTGGTCGCGTCCGTGGTCAAGCTGCTGCCGCAGCACCAGTGGAGAAATCCGGTGATGTTCGTGGTCTACGTCGGCAGCCTTCTCACCACAGTCCTTTACATCCAGGCGCTCGGCAGCGCGGGCGAGGCTCCGGCGGGATTCATCCTCGCGATCGCCGTGTGGCTGTGGTTCACGGTGTTGTTCGCGAACTTCGCGGAAGCCGTGGCCGAAGGGCGCAGCAAGGCGCAGGCGGCGGCACTGCGCGCGGTCAAGCGCGTCGCTTTTGCACGCAAAGTGCGCGAAGCGCGGCACGACGCGGAGGCGATCTGGACGCCATCGGCCGATTTGCGCAAAGGCGATTTGTATATCGCCGAAGCAGGTGACGTGATTCCAGCGGACGGTGAAGTCGTCGAGGGCGTCGCGTCTGTCGACGAATCCGCGATCACCGGCGAGTCCGCGCCCGTCATCCGCGAATCCGGTGGCGATTTCTCCTCCGTGACCGGCGGCACGCGCGTGCTCTCCGATTGGCTCGTGGTGCGCGTCACGGTGAATCCCGGCGAAGCCTTCCTCGACCGCATGATCGCCATGGTGGAAGGCGCGCGCCGGCACAAGACGCCGAACGAGATCGCGCTCTCCATCCTGCTGGTCAAGATGACCTTGATCTTCCTGCTCGCGACGGTGACCTTGCTGCCGTTTTCGATCTACGGGGTCGAACTGGCGAAATCCGGCAATCCGGTCACCATCACCGTGCTGGTCGCGCTTCTGGTCTGCCTGATCCCGACAACCATCGGCGGCTTGCTGTCGGCAATCGGGCTCGCCGGCATCGGCCGCATGTTGCGCGCGAACGTCATCGCCACTTCGGGTCGCGCCGTGGAAGCGGCGGGCGACGTCGACGTGCTGCTGCTCGACAAGACGGGGACGATCACGCTAGGCAATCGCCAGGCCTCGGGGTTTTTTCCGGCGGCCGGCGTGTCGGAACGCGACCTCGCCGATGCCGCCCAGCTGGCCTCGCTCGCCGACGAGACGCCGGAGGGCCGCAGCATCGTCGTGCTGGCCAAGCAGAAATTCAATTTCCGCGAACGCGATGTCGCGGCGCTGGGCGCAAGCTTCGTGCATTTCTCCGCGCAAACGCGCATGAGCGGCGTCGATCTGGAAGGCCGCCAGATCCGCAAAGGCGCGGGAGACGCGATTCGCGCGTGGGTGCAATCGATGGGTGGCGCGTTTCCGGCCGGCATGACGGAAGCCATCGATAACATCGCGCGGCACGGCTCGACGCCGCTCGTCGTCGCGGACGGCGACAAGGTACTCGGCGCGATCGAACTGAAGGACATCGTCAAGGGCGGCATCAAGGAGCGCTTCGCCGAGCTGCGCCGCATGG
>JBDTTE010000240.1:0-5640 GCA_039930785.1 Betaproteobacteria bacterium
AGGGTTTAGAACCTCGTGCCTCGCGCCTCGTGCCTTACTTCTTCGCGAGGTACTTCTTGCTGATCGCGGCGCCCACCGTGTACTTGGGGTCGACCACGTTACCCAGGCGCACTTTGCCGCACTGGCTGAGCATCATGTAGGCATCCCACTTGTTGAAGCCGAAATCCTTTTCCATCCACCAGATCAGCTCGCGATAAGCGATGCGTGTCGCGTCCTCCAGCGGGCGCGTGCTGCCAATCGCCATGATGACTTCTTCGTTTTCCAGGCGCGGCCATTCGATCTTCCAGGCCTTGATGAGATCGACACGAATCGTCGTCACCGTCGCGTATTCCACGGCCACGCCGCAGATCTCGCCGTCGCCCTGGCAGGCGTGGGCGTCGCCGATGAACAGGCGGCCGCCCGGCGAACGCACCGGCAGGTACGTAATGCTATCGGGCCCCATGTCGGGCAAATCCATGTTGCCGCCGTGATTGTCCGGCGTCAGCGAACTGATCGAATCGATTTCCGGCGAGCAGCTCAGGGTGCCGATGTGGGGCTTGTACGGCAGCGTGACGCGATCGCTCCAGTAGACGAATCTTTCGTCGACATTGATCTTGCGGATGATCTCGGGCAGCGGATCGTTCAGCGTCGCGGTGTAGTACGTTCCGGTCAGACCCCCGAACTCGGGAATCATCGCGCAGGTGCCGCGCGGATTTTCTCCCCTCGGCACCATCGATTCGATGTACACGGCGACGGCATCGCCCTTCTCCGCGCCCTCGATCATGATCGGGCCATTCTGCGGATTCAGGAACGGCATCGTGCACTTCTCGGTGACCTTGTCCTGCTCGGTCTTGATGGCGCCTTCGAATGCATCGCGCGTTTCAACGACGATGCGATCGCCCGGCTTCACGTGCATCACGGGGTCGGAATACGGACCCATCGTGTAGAGGTACTTGCCCTGCTTGGCTTCGGTGAGGTGGTGCGTCGTGCCTTCCTTGCGGCCGGCCACGCCGCGCGTCTTCATGATCGAATCGTCCAACCAGCTCATCTTTTTCTCCTCCGAACGTTGTCTTTTTTCAAATCATCAAATGGCTGCGCACGCTCTCCGCGGTCACCATGCCGTTATCGATGCCCGCCACGATACGCCCCTTTTCCATGACGTAGCAGCGCTCGCTGATCGCGAGGATCGTGTCGAGATTCTGCTCCACGAACAGGATCGTGGTGCCGAGTTCCTTGCGGATTGACTTCAACGCCTCGCAGATCATCTGCACGATGTTGGGTTGCACGCCTTCCGAAGGCTCGTCGAGCAGCATCAGCGCGGGATTGCCGATCAGCACACGGCCGATCGCGAGTTGCTGCTGTTCGCCGCCCGACATCGTCCCCGCCACTTGATTGCGGCGTTCCTTGAGTCGCGGAAAATATTCATACACCAGGTCCGGTTTCTTCAGGCCGCGCGGACCACCGATCAACTTTCCCACTTCGAGGTTCTCGGCGACGGTCATGCGGGGAAACACTTCGCGGCCCTGCGGGATGTAGCCGATGCCGGCGCGTGCCAGCGCATCGCTCGGGAACGCCGTCACATCCTCGCCGCTCAACCGGATCCAGCCCGAAGTCGCGCGCAGCAATCCTATGAGACAACGCATCGTGGTGGTCTTGCCGACGCCATTGCGACCGATGAGCCCGACGATCTCGCCCTTCTTGATGGTCATGTCGACGCCCTGCAGGATCGGCGTTGCGCCGTAACTCGCCCACAGGCCGGAGACCTCGAGCACGGAATCAAGCGGCATGGGTTTTCCCGAGATAGATTTCCGCGACGCGCGGATCGGTGATGATTTCGGCGATCGATCCGTGCGCGAACACTTTGCCGAAGTGCAGCACCGTGACGCGCTGGGCGATCTGCCGGATGAAAGCCATGTCATGCTCGACCACCAGCACCGTCATGCCTTCGCCGTTCAGCGACTGGATCAGCTCGCCGGTTTTAAACGTTTCTTCAGTCGACATGCCGGCGGTCGGCTCGTCGAGCAACAGGAGCTTGGGCCGCAGGGCTAGCGCCATGCCGATCTCCAGCCACTGCTGCTGGCCGTGCGACAAGGTGCCGGCGAGCTTTTCGGCTTGTGCCGTTAGCTCCAGCAGCGCCAGCAGGCGCTCTTCTTCCCCCGCGAGGTCGATCTTGGCGACCTGGTGCTGGAGCGCGATCTGCAGGTTCTGGCGCACCGGCAGTTCCTTGAACACGCTCGGCGTCTGCATCTTGATGCTCATGCCACGGCGCACGCGGGCGGAGGGCGGCATGCGCGTGATGTTGTCCCCACCAAATACGATCGTGCCCGTCGTGGGCGCATACGTTCCCACGATCAGTTTGAAGAAGGTGCTCTTGCCCGCCCCGTTCGGACCGATCAGGCAATGGATTTCGCCTTCCTCGATGGACAGGTCTACACCCGATACGGCAGCAAGGCCGCCGAAGGTTTTGGATAGTGCCGTTGCCTGCAGGATCTCCGCCATCAGGCCCCCTTCGCGGCAGCCTTGCGGCCCAGCAACTTGCCAATCCAGCGCGTCAGACCCACGAAGAATCCCTGCGGTGCAAGCATGACCGTCGCCAACATCATGGAACCCATCAGTACCAGCGCCGCCTGCTGGCTTTGCACGGTGATCATCTGGAACACGTAGAGGATAAAGTAGGAGCCGATCAGCACCGCCGTGATGTCGCTGCGCCCGGAGAACGCCACCCACACAATCGGCATCGCCGCCGCAGGCAGGCCGATGCTCGAAGGTGCGATGAACTGGCCCCAGGAGGTGTACATCACGCCGCTCAGGCCGGCCAGCATCGAACCGATCACGAAGGTGATCAGCTGATACTTGCGTACGTCGTAACCCAGCAATTCGGCGCGCTGCGGATCCTCGCGAATCGCGACCATGACATTGCCGAACCTGGAATTGACCACCATGCGCAGCGCCAGATACACAATGACGATCAGCGCGACGACGAGGTAATAGAGGTAGGTGCCTTCGAAATAGATCTGGCTGCCACCGAACCAGGGGATCGTCAGCGGATCCATTCCCTTCATGCCGTTGAATCCGTTCAGGCGCGCGTTGCCGATCTTCCATTCAGGTCCGGCGGTCTGGCCCAGAAAAAAAGCCAGCACCAGTGTCGCCGACAAAGTGACGATGCCGAAAAACACGCCACCGATGCGCCCCCAGATCATGAAATAACCGAGGATCGCCGCAGCTACAGCGGCGAGCACCAGTGCGAGTGCCAGGGCAACGAACGTCATGCCGCCCCCGCCGAAATTGGTTGCGAGCACCCCGTAGGCGTAGCCGCCGATGCCGAAGAAAAACGTCTGGCCGAAAGACAGCATGCCGCCGTATCCCCACAGCAGGCAAAGCCCGAGGGCCATGAAAACCCACGACAGCAGATAAGCGGAATTACCCACGCTGTAGGAATCCGCGAATACCGGATAGACCAGTGCGCCGGCAAGGACGATCAGCGCGCAGATCCAGAAAGCGCGACCGTTACCCGTCGTCTGCGGGCCGTTGATGAGTTTCAGGAAGATTTTGATTTCTCCGATGCAGCCAGCCAGCGCGCGGCGTAGCTGGAGATGCCTTCAGGCAAAACGCGAATGATCAGAATGACCGCGATGAGCATGCCGATCTGGCCGATTATCTGGCCGCCCCACGCATTCAGCCCCGACCGGATCACGGCGAGCAAAATGCCCGCCGGCGCTGTGCCGAGTAACACGTTGGAGCCGCCGACGACGACGGTCACGAAACTCTCGACGATGAATGTCGCGCCCATGGTCGGGATCAAGGTCATGGTTGGCGCATAGAGCGCGCCGCACAGGCCCGCGAGCCCGGCGCCTATTCCGAAGCTCACCGCATAGATTCGGCCGACCTTGACGCCGAGCGCCTGCGCTATCGGCGCGTTCTGCATGGTCGCGCGGGCGTAGATGCCGAACTTGGTGCGCATGAACACAATGTAGATGAACCCGATCACGCCGACGGCGGCGGCGAACAGGATCAGCCGGTAAACGGAAAATGTATAGTCGCCCACCGAGAAACTGCCTGGTGGCGTACCCGGGCCGCTCATCGAGCCGCCGAAGATGAGCAGCATGCTCTGTGTAACGATCAGGCTCAGGCCCCAGGTGGCGAGCAGGGAATCGAGCGGTCGCTTGTAGAGGTTGCGCACAATGGTCACTTCGACCAGCACGCCGATCAGCGCGGCGGCCACTGTTGCCAGTGCCTGCGCCAGGATCAGCGGAAAGCCGGCATTGACCAGCCCCACCGTCACATAGGCGCCGCACATGATGAATTCGCCGTGGGCCATGTTGATGACGCCCATCATGCCGAAAACAATGGCGAGACCCGCGGACGCAAGAATCAGGAACGCGAACACATCCGCGAACTGATATAGAAACGAAAAAATCTCGGCTAGCATTCCCGCCCCGCAAACTTGCAACTCACTTCAATCTGGAACAGGCGGCGTGCCACTTCGGCACGCCGCCTGTCGGGCGCTAGTTACTTCGTGGGCAGTTCACTCGGGGTGTATTGTTTCTTGTCGTTCTTCTTGGTCAGGTCGCAACCGATCTCGCCCAGCCAATAGGGCTGGATGACGCCGAAATCCTTGATGACCTTGACGTTGTGCTTCTCATCCACCGTCACCATGCGCATGCGATGCGAGGTGTGCTGGCTCTTCGGGTCGATGCAGACCTCGCCTTCGGGCGCCGTGACGCAAGCCTTGCCAGTGGCGATGACTTTGCGGATGTCGGCAAGCTTCGTCGACTTCGCCTTTTCCACGAGCATCTTGTACTGGTACAGCGCGACGTAGGCGTTGTAGCCCATGTCGTTGATGTACTGCTCCTTGGGGAACTTGGCGTGCCAGCGCTTCTTGAAATCGTTGGCTTCCGGCGTATCGAGTTCTTCAAACCAGTTGGCTACAGCGTTCATGCGGTAGAGCGCCGGCGGCGCGAAACGCTTGTGCTCGAAGCCCAGCATGATCTTGATGGACGAGGCCATCGGCAGGCCCAGCTTGGCGGCAGCCGCCTGTTCAAAGAAGGAATCCTGCGCCGCGCCAACGTTGATGGTCAGCAGCCAGTCGGGCTTGGCCTTCTGGATGTTCTGGATGGTCTGCGCGAACTGCGACACGCCCAGCGGGATGAATTCTTCACCCACCACGGTGCCGCCCTGCTCCTTCACCAGCTTGCGATTCCACTCGGCGGAGATCTGGCCGAAGTTATAGTCGGCGGCAATCGTGTACACCTTCTTGCCGTAGGTCGCGACCATGTAGGGAATCAGGGTCGAGAACTGTTGTTCCGGCACCGCGCCGTTGCTGATCATGCCGGCATCGCAAACGCCGCCTTCGTACTGGTTCGTGTAAATATAGAGCGTGTCGGTGCGATCCATGATCGGGCGAACGGCTTCACGCGATGCGGAAGTAATGCCGCCGATCAGCACGTCGACCTTGTCCTTGCTCGTCAGCCGGCGCGCGAATTCCTGGTAGCGCGCGTTGTCGCCTTGCGGATCCAGGTGGATCAGCTCGATCGGGCGGCCCATGATGCCGCCGGCCTTGTTGATTTCCTCGACGGCGAGCAGCGAGCCATTCAACTTGGGTTTGCCGAGCAACCCCAAATCGCCCGACACGTCTTCCAGAAGGCCGACCTTGATCGGGTC
>JBDTTE010000241.1:0-5625 GCA_039930785.1 Betaproteobacteria bacterium
CGAGCAACCCCAAATCGCCCGACACGTCTTCCAGAAGGCCGACCTTGATCGGGTCCGCGGCCATCGCTGCGCCACCCGCGGCGACTAGCGACAAGGTCCCCAATACTGCTACTGCAATGCTGCGTAGTTTCATGACAAGTCTCCAATAAAAAGTTGTTGGCGGTTTCGAAAATCAGCCGTCCGCTGCAAGTGCGGGCTTCGCGCCTTCGGTCATTCTGTTGATACTGTTCTGTCCCCCATCAGCAGGATTGTTATGTGGTTACAACGCCGGATGCTTGCGATGCCAGTCGGTGGCCTGTTGCCATGCCCAGCCGGCGCGCACGAGCAAATCCTCTTCGAAAGGACGCGCGACGAACTGGAAGGCGACCGGCGTGCCCTGCGCGGTGAACCACGCGGGCAAGGTGATCGTCGGGCTGCCGGTCGTGTCGAACGGGCAGGTGAAGCGCAGCAGCGCGGAAATCAGGCTGGGATCTTCGCCGAGTGTCGCCATCTGCGCGACGGTCGGCGATGCGACGCCGGTGGTGGGAATGAGCAGCAGATCCATGTGCTGGAAAAGCGCTTCCACGCGGCCGCGAAAATCGTTCCGGCGCAGGATGATCTTCTGATAATCCATGCCGGAGAGGGCGCGCCCGGTATCGATGAGCCCTGCCATCGCCGGGCCGTATTCGCTCTTGCGCGAAGGATAAGTCTGTTCGTGCGCCACAGCCGTCTCAACCGCGCACAGCGGCACCCAGTCGGCGATGATCTGCTCGGGATCCGGAAACGACACCTCACGGATATCCGCGCCGAGGTCGACAATGACTTTCATCGCCGCGGCCATCATCTGTTTTGTCGTCTCGTCGACGGCTGTCGAATTCCAGGTCGGGTCGACGCCGATGCGCAAGCCACGAATGCCGCGCTCCATGCCTGCCAGATAGTTCGGTACTTCCTTCTGGCTGGCGGTCGGGTCGTTCGAATCGGCGCCGGCGATCGCGCCCAGCATCGCGCCGGCATCGGCCGCGCTGCGCGTCATCGGTCCGATGTGATCCAGCGTTGCCGCGAGTTCGAAGACGCCGTAGCGGCTGACACGGCCCCAGGTCGGCTTCAGGCCGGTGCAGCCGTTTGCGTTGGAAGGAAAGCGGATCGAGCCGCCCGTGTCCGACCCAAGCGAACCGTAACAAAGTCCCGCGGCGGTCGCGACACCCGAACCGCTCGAGGATGCTCCCGACCAATGCAGCTTGTTCCAGGGATTGACCGGCGGGGTAATTTTCGGGTGGTGGTCGGCGTAGGCGCCTTCGGTCAGTTGCAGCTTGCCCAGGATCACGGCTCCCGCATCGCGCAATTTCTTCACGACCGTCGCGTCGCCGTTCGGCTTGAAATCTTTGTAGATGGTCATGCCCGCGGCGGTGGGCACGCCCTTGGTCCAGCACAGGTCCTTTACCGCAATCGGCACGCCATGAAGCGGCCCGCGGATCGTGCCTTTAGCGATTTCAGCATCCGCAATGCGTGCATCCGCCAGCGCCTGGTCGCCCATCAGGGTCGCGTAGCTTTTGAGGGTGCCGTCGAGTTTCGCAATCCGGTCGAGTTGTGCCTGCGTGGCCTCGACCGAGGAGATTTCCTTGTTCTGGATGCGCTTGCCGATATCGACAAGCTCAAGGTAGTGCAGGTCCTTACCAGCCATATCCCGAATGCCTCCGCGCGTTATCAGTTTTTAACAAATCCTTCATGAGCACTTATTCCGGGCGCGCGGTTCGATTAGCAGTGACGCAAAAAATTCCGCAGACGGCGAATGCAAAAAGCATGCGCAGCATCAGCAATCATCTTGACTCGATGGGCATCGCATGCGCTTTCACTCGCGCCGCACCATGACACGCAGCGGCGATGTGACGAACCGTAACGCGAAAAATTCACGATGTTGCCGCGCTCCAGCCGCACCGTTGTTGGGCGCAGAATAACCAATTCTGGGCGCGGGGGATACGGTGGATGTGCGATGAGGAATGGGCGATGGGTAATGGGCGATGGTGAATCCACCCTGCTCCCTCCGGGAGAAGGGACGGGGATGAGGGTGCGCTGTTCACCCATCGCTCATTGCCCATCGCCCATCGCCCATCGCCCATCGCCCATCGCCCATTGCTCATTGCCCATCGCTCATCGCTCATCGCCCTTCACTAATTGACATCACGCCAATCGTCCCCACATTTGTCGTCATTCGCGCCGCGGGGAGGCAACCGTCCCGAGTGTTATCATTGCCCCGCACAATTTTGCGTCTCCATCATGTCCGTCCCTATCAAAACCCCGCAGGAAATCGAAAAAATGCGCGTCGCCGGCCGGCTCGCGTCAGAGGTGCTCGACTTCATCGGCCCGCACGTGCGTCCCAACATGACCACCGACGAGCTCGATGTGCTTTGCCATGACTACATGGTGAACGTGCAGCACACCGTCCCCGCGCCGTTGAACTACGCGCCGCCGGGCTACCAGCCGTACCCGAAATCGATCTGCACGTCGGTGAACCATGTGGTCTGCCATGGCGTGCCGGGCGCGAAGAAGCTCAAGCCCGGAGATGTCGTGAATATCGACATAACGGTCATCAAGGACGGCTTTCACGGCGATACCAGCCGCATGTATTACGTCGGCGAACCCTCGATCCAGGCGCGCCGGCTGGCGGAGATCACCTACGAGTGCATGTGGCGCGGCATCGGGGTGGTCAGGAATGGCGCGTACCTGGGGGACATCGGTGAAGTCATCCAGACGCACGCGGAAGAACACGGCTTTTCCATCGTGCGGGAATTCTGCGGCCACGGCATCGGGCGGAAATTCCATGAGGAACCGCAAATCCTGCATTTCGGGCGGGCGGGCACGGGCATGAAGCTGCAGACAGGCATGATCTTCACCATCGAACCGATGATCAACGCCGGCAAGCCCGGCATCCGCCAGCTCGCAGACGGATGGACGGTCGTCACCAAGGATCATTCGCTGTCGGCGCAGTGGGAGCACACGGTACTTGTCACGGACGGCGGATTCGAAGTCCTGACGGTTTCATCCGGCACGCCGCCCCCGCCCGCGTTCGTTTCCTGAAATGGCGGCGGCGATCGCCCAGCGGCTCACCCCGGGCAGCGCGTCGCCCGCAAGCGATTGCCGCCTGGCCCTCGTCGAGGGGCGGGCCAGGCTGAAAGCGGCGTTCGCCCTCAAGCCAGACGCCGCGAAGGCCCTGCAGGCGCAATGTGCGCTGGTCGATGACGCGCTCAAGACAATCTGGGCGCAGACCGGGCAGCCGGACGAACTTGCGCTGGTCGCGGTTGGCGGTTACGGGCGCGGCAAGCTCTACCCGTATTCCGATGTGGACGTCCTGGTCCTGTTGCCGGAAGGCGCGGACGACGCGGCACGTAGCGGCGTCGAAGCGCTGGTGGGCATGCTCTGGGACATTGGTCTCGAGATCGGACACAGCGTACGCACGCTGGGCGAATGCCGCGAGGAAGCGAAGCGCGACATCACCGTGCAGACCACCCTTCTGGAATCGCGCCTGATCACGGGCAATCGCAAGGAATACGCGCGCTTCGCGAAGGCGCTCGCCGCGGACATGGACGTGCCGTATTTCGCCGAGGCGAAACTGCTCGAGCAGCAGCAGCGGCACACCCGCTTCAACAACACCGCGTACAACCTCGAGCCCAACGTCAAGGAAAGTCCCGGTGGGCTACGCGACCTGCAGAACATTTTATGGATCAGCCGCGCCGCCGGCCTCGGGCACTCCTGGCTCGACCTCACCAAACAGAAGATCCTCACGCGCGAGGAGGCACGCCAGCTCAAGCAGCATGAATCGGCACTCGCGGTGCTGCGCGTGCGCCTGCACTACCTGACCAACCGACGCGAAGACCGGCTGTTGTTCGATTTCCAGTCCGCGCTGGCCGGCGAGTACGGCTTCGTCGACACGCCGGCAAGGCGCGCGAGCGAACAGCTGATGCAGCAGTTTTACACCACTGCCAAAGCGGTTCAGCTGCTCAACACGATCGTGCTGCAGAACCTGCGCCGGCTAATATTCCCGCCCGCCGACGCGGAGCCACGCGAACTCAACGAACGCTTTCGCATCAATGCCGAGCTGCTCGAAGCGAACCATGGTTTGTTCCAGCGCGAACCCTCGGCGATCCTCGAGGCGTTCCTGCTGCTGCAGGACCATCCCGAAGTGAAAGGCTTTACCGTCTCCACCATGCGCGCGCTATGGCACGCGCGCGATCGCATTGACGCCGCGTTCCGGCGCAATCCGGTGAACCGCGCGCTGTTCATGGAAATCCTGCGTCGTCCCACCGGGATCACGCACGCCCTGCGCCGCATGAACCAGTACGGCGTGCTTGGACGCTACCTGCCCGCATTCGGTCGCATCGTCGGGCGCATGCAGCACGACCTGTTTCACGTCTACACCGTCGACGAACACATTCTCATGGTGGTGCGCAACCTGCGCCGCTTTGCCGTGCCGGAAATGGCACACGAGTATCCGCTGTGCTCGCGCCTCATCGCGGAGTTCGACCGGGTCGAGGTCCTGTTCCTCGCGGGCCTGTTCCACGACATCGCCAAGGGTCGTGGCGGCGACCATTCCAGGCTCGGCATGGCCGATGCGGCGAAATTCTGCCGGGCGCACGGATTGTCGAAAGAAGATACCGAACTCGTCACCTGGCTGGTCGAACAACACCTGATGATGTCGGCGACCGCACAGAAGCAGGATCTATCCGATCCCGATGTGATCCGGGGGTTCGCCGACAAGGTGGGCACCGAACGGCGGCTGGTTGCGCTCTACCTGCTGACGGTGGCGGACATCCGTGGCACCAGCCCAAAAGTGTGGAATGCCTGGAAGGGCAAGCTCATTGAGGACTTGTTCCGCAGCACGCGCCGGCTGCTCAATCCCGGCACGGCGCCCGCGGAGAATACGCTGCAGGCGCGCCAGGAGCGCGCGCTGGTGAAGCTGCGCGCCTACGCCATCCCCGACGAATCCGGCCGCCGGTTCTGGGACAAGCTCGACGACAGCTATTTCCTGCGCCACGACGAGCAGGACATCGTCTGGCATACACGCCTGCTGAACTATCGCGTGAATTCGCCCACGCCCATCGTGAAGGCGCGGCTATCGCCGATCGGCGAGGGCCTGCAGGTCATGATTTACGCCCCGGACGAAAAATCGTTGTTCGCTCGTATCTGCGGATTCTTCCAGAGCATCAATTTCAGCATCGTCGAGGCCAAGATCTACACGACGCGCCACGGCTACGCGCTCGACAGTTTCCAGATCATGGATCCCGCGCGCGCGACGTCACATTACCGCGACCTGATCAGCTATATCGAACATGAACTGGAAGTGCAGCTGAAATCCCGCGCGGAGCTGCCGGAACCCGCCAAGGGTCGGCTCTCGCGCCAGATGAAATACGTATCGATCACGCCGGAAGTCGATATCCGGCCGGACGAGAATCGCGCGTTTTATTATCTGAACGTCGTCGCTGGCGACCGGCCGGGCCTGCTCTACCGGATCGCGCGCGTGCTCGACAACTACGGCGTCAATCTCTACACCGCGAAGGTGAATACACTCGGGGAGCGTGCAGAAGACACCTTCCTCGTCACCGGCGACGCTTTGCGCGACACCAAGAAAGTCGTGCGACTCGAAACCGAGCT
>JBDTTE010000242.1:0-5615 GCA_039930785.1 Betaproteobacteria bacterium
AGGGCACACTTGAAGCGCAGCAGAGGGCCGGGGAGAGGGGGCTACTTCTTGACTGCGTCCTTGACCTTGTCGCCGGCCTCTTCCATCTTGTCGCCAACCTTCTTGGCGGCGTTGTCGATCTTCTCGCCGGCCTTTTCCGCCGGGCCCTTCTCGCAAGCCGTCAGGCCTGCAACCGCGAAGCTCAAAACGATCGCCGCGGCAATTCCGGAATTGAATTTCATGTGCTTCTCCTTTTCTTTTGACCGCATACAGCCCTGTCTGAATAGCGATTTTGTCTGTCGGTTATCCGCAGACTGGCCTTTGGACCGCGGTCGGGCCGCCGAGTTGCAATTGTCATTGTTCGGGCTTCCCGACATGACATCGGCGTCAATCGGTGGCACCCGGCCCCCGGCGAAACAATGCTCTAGAATGCCCCATCGCTTCCAAGGCAGATTCTCCCATGCGCGCCTCACTCCTTCTCCTTCTCGCCTGCATAGCGCTTCCTCCCGCCGCCCATGCGTATGACTCGGCCTCGCCGGATTCCGCGAGCAGCCGCTATACCTTCGCCTGGCCCCTGGGCGAGGGCATGCTCAAGCCGCGGGGCGCCAGTACCAAGGGTGGCGCCGTTACGCTCGATCCGGAACCGTCTGTGCAATGGAAGCAGTTGCACGAAGCAGGCATCAGCAATTTCGAACGCGACCGGCGCGCGATCCTGGCAATGCAGGGACCCTATCGCGTGAGCTTCGATTTTCTCGAAGTCGCACGCTTCGATCCGGATGCAAAAGTGGATGCGCCGTATCAAAGCTGGGGCACGGAATATGTTTTCGTCAGCGAGGACAAGGAAAACTTCATCGCGTTGCAGCACATCCTCGTGATGCGCGTCGCGCAAAAAGATGGGACGGAAAGCGATCCCATGGTCGTGCGCCATTGGCGCCAGGAATGGCGTTACCAGGCCGACACCACGCTCGTATACGACGGCTTGAATGCGTGGTCCCTGCACAAGATTCCCGAAGAGCTTCGCCTCGGCACCTGGACGCAGTCGGTGAGCCAGGTGGACGACTCGCCGCGCTACTCGGCAGTCGGCCGCTGGCAGCACACCGACAGCTTCTCGACCTGGATCGGCAACGAAACCTGGCGACCGCTGCCGCGCCGCGAGTGGAGCGTGCGCAACGACTATCAGGTCCTGCTGGGCACCAACCGCCACACCATCCTGGCCAATGGCTGGATACAGGAGGAAAACAACCTCAAGCTCGTGCTGGACGATGGCGGGAAGGTGCCGCAAGCCTCGCCCTACCGCGCGCGTGAATACGGTGTCGCACGCTACGAACGCATCAAGGATTACGACTGGGCGGCGGGCAAAGACTACTTCGAGAAGACGGAACCGTTCTGGGCGGAAGTACGAGCTGCGTGGCAATCCCTTTCGCAGAGCGGCGGGTTCACTCTCACTAAGCCGGTGGACCAGGGGCAGCTATTCATCCCGTTCTTCGAATATGCGGAGCGGCTCGCGGAAGGCGAACCGTTCGTGCTCGATGACGCGCGCACATTTGTCGACGACACGCTGCGCAAGAGTTATCTATCGGAGTCGGGCAAGAGCGACCAAAACGCGTCGCTGGAGAATCGCTGAGCAGATGAATGTGAAGGCCATATAGAACCTTTTCACCGCAAAGACGCAAAGGACGCAAAGTGTTCGCAAAGGAAAGCAGGCCAGGCCCCTCTGAATATTATTATGGTGTGATACCGATCATGGTCAGGTAGGCGTGGCGCGCAAATCGCCAGAATCCACCCACACTTGTATTTTTTCCTGGCTTTCCTTTGCGAACACTTTGCGTCCTTTGCGTCTTTGCGGTGAGATTGTTGGTTGTCGAATCAGTCGATAACCTGTAGTCAAATAGTGCAGCGAGAGAGAAAACGCGCGAGTACCCGCGCCGTATCGTCCGGAAACTGGTCGATGAAGAAGTGCCCGCCGGGCAGGCGTTCCGATTGCACGTCTGCGCAACGCTTGCGCCACTCCGCGGGTAGATCGAAGTTCTTCGCCATGGTGCCATTGGCGCCGTAGAACAGCAGCGTCGGACAAGCTACTTTTTTATCGATGTCCGTGCGATCGTGCTCCATATCTACGGTGGCCGCCGCACGATAGTCAGAGCAGGTGCCGTGAATCATCGCCGGGTCGCGCCAGCAGCGCCGGTACTCTGCGAGCATCTCGGCATCGAAATCCTCGACTTTCGTCGCGCCCCAGCCGACCAGGCAGGTCTCATAGAAAAAATCCGGATCGAGACCGATCATGTGTTCCGGAAACGGATTCGGTTGCGACAGGAAGTACCAGTGCCAGTACGTCCCGGCGATCTTGCGCGTGACATCCTCGAACATCGCCCAGGTCGGTACGATGTCCATGACGCACAGTGATGCGACAGCGCCGGAATGATCGAGCGCCATGCGATGCGCCGTGCGCCCGCCGCGGTCGTGACCGACGACATGGAAGCGCGGGAAGCCCAGCTTTTTCATCAGCGTGACCTGGTCCGCCGCCATCGCCCGGAAGGCGTAGTTGCTGTTGTCCGCCGCGCATTTCGGCTTGGACGAATCGCCATAACCCCTGAGGTCGGCGCAAACCACCGTGAATTTCTGCGCCAGGACGGGTGCCGCCCTGGCCCACATCGCCAGATTTTGCGGATAGCCGTGCAACAACAGCACGGGCGGACCGTTACCGGCCGTGACGCAGTTGATTGTCACATCACCGACATCGATCTGGCGGCGCTCGAAACCCTCGAACATTCTCGTGCTCCCGAATCCGACCGGTCGTCCGGAATGGCGACCGAAGCGGATTCTAGTCCCGTAAGCATTGTCCCGCCGCGGAACGCAATAATGGTTTTCGATAGTAGCTGCGGCTTGCGCACCGCCGGCTCTGCGTGAACAATGACCGCATTCACCAGACCAGAGGAAGACAACCATGAAGAAAAAGGCCGCCGCAAAAGGCATCGCAGAAAAGCGCAAAGATCTCGAATCCCGCCGCCGTGCACCGATCGCCACCCCCACCGACCTGAAATCCGCCGCGACGCGGGACATCGCCGGTTCCATGAACGCAATCCTGGCGGACGTGTACGCGCTTTACCTGAAGACCAAGAATTTCCACTGGCACGTCAGCGGCCCGCATTTTCGCGACTACCACCTTTTGCTCGACGACCAGGCCACGCAGATTTTCGCAATGACCGATCCCATCGCCGAGCGCATTCGCAAGGTCGGCGGCTCGACCATGAGGTCGATCGGACACATCGCGCGCACGCAACGGGTGCTGGACAACGACGCGGAATACGTCGAACCGTCCGACATGCTTGCGGAACTGCGCGAGGACAACAAGACGCTGGCGACACGACTGCGCGAAGCACACAACGTTTGTGACGAACATCGCGACCTGGCTACCGCGAGTCTTATTGAAGTGTGGATCGACGAAACCGAGCAGCGCACCTGGTTCCTGTTCGAAGCCAGCCGGGACGGCGACTCAACCGGGCACTGAACGCGATCTGCCGCGATAACGGGTCGTCTTTCCAGGCGACCCGCGTCAGCGAAGCCAGGCCAGCGCCGCAAGGCCGATAGCTGCGGCTGACGTCAGCATCGACGCCAGGCACAGCAACCGGACCGTTCGCATTTCCCGTTCGATTCTGACGGCGCCCGCATCGATTGTGGCGATGGCCTGCTGCAGCTGATCCGCCAGGAGCTTGAGCGATTCCGCGTTACGCGTCACGGCCCCCTGTAATTCCTGTATCTGCTGCGGAAGAATTTCTTCGGCTCGACCCTTGTCCGCTTTTTTCGTAAACACGGGCACGGCCACCGTAACGACCTGCGCCACGTAGGGCAGGATTGCTTTCAATGCGGGAAGCCACGCGCTCATGTATTCACCTCGCTCGACGAGTATTCGATTCTCGGCCCGTCGCGCAGTAAAAGCGCCGGACAGGAACGCGCAAATTCCAAGGGTAACGCGGATGGCGGCGTGCCGCTTCCGTGTCGGCGCCCCGGGAAGCGACGCGCGCGCGTCGAAATTCACCAAACATATCCTGACAACCACCTGACAACCGGATTGCGGCGGCGCGCCATTCCCGCGAAGCGCCGCAATCGCGATCTCCCCGATCGTTGTAGCAATTTGTAACAACAGCAGATTGATGAAACCTCCGCTCGCGTTCTGCGTTGGTGATCGACGCGGCCGGGCGGAAAAAAATTTCGAATCCGCGCCCGTTCGCTGATGGGAATCCACAGGGCTGGCTCAAGCGCAGTTTGCCGTCATCAACACAAGGCCGAAAGCTACGAGCATCCAATAATCCGGAGGAGAATTCACAATGGGTAATGAGGCATCCAAATCCATTTCGCGCCGCACCATACTGAAGGCCAGCGCCGCAATTGGCGCGCTGCAGGTTGCATCGCCATTCATCATTTCCGCGCGCGGCGAGACGCCGGTCAAGCTCGGCATGGTGGATCCACTCACCGGAGTCTATGCATCGATCGCGCAGAGCGAGGTCGCCGGAGCAAAGCTCGCCGTCGAGGACATCAATAAGAAAGGCGGCATCCTCGGTCGGCCCGTCGAACTGCTGGTCGAGGACTCTGCGAACAACGTCGGCACCGGCGTGCAAAAGGTCCGCAAGCTCATCGACCGCGACCAGGTCAACTG
Organism: Betaproteobacteria bacterium; assembly: GCA_039930785.1. Lineage (GTDB taxonomy): Bacteria > Pseudomonadota > Gammaproteobacteria > Burkholderiales > JACQAP01 > JACQAP01. The sequence goes on from JBDTTE010000242.1 coordinate 4,634, forward strand.
CGTGATCGGCGACGTCAATTCCGGCATTGCCTTGGCGATGGCGGCGGTGACAGCGGAGAAGGGCGTGCTGCATATCGTCTCCGGCGGACATTCGGATGCGGTGACAGGCAAGGACTGTCACTGGAACGTCTATCGTATCTGTCATGCCACGACGATGGACGTCAACGCCATCGCCGATACGCTGATGGAGAAGTTCGGCAAGAAGTGGTACTTCCTTACGCCAGATTACGCGTATGGCCATTCGGTGCAGGATGCCTTCGTCAAGAAACTCAAGGCCGCCGGTGGTGAATTCGCCGGCGATCTCGTGCCGCTCGGTTCGGCCGATTACTCCGCCTCGCTGATCAAGGCGAAATCCTACGGGCCCAACGTGCTGATCAACGTCATGGGCGGCGGCGACCAGGTCAACAGCCTGAAACAATTCGTCGGCTTCGGCCTGCAAAAACAGATGGCGGTGGGCGGCACGCTGTTCGAACTTGAAAGCCTGCGCGCGGTGCCGCCGGAAGCGCGTATCGGCTGGTGGACCATGGAGTGGTGGTGGGACCAGCCGGACAACCCGCACGTCAAGGAATTCGTGGCCAAGGTCAAGAAGGCGACGGGCAAGACCGCTTCGGCGCGCAACTGGTTCGGCTATGCGTCGGTGCACACCTTTGCGCTGGTCGCCAACCAGGAAAAATCGCTCGACGGCGTCAAGCTGGCGAAGGCACTGCAGGGTTTCAAGTTGCCGCCGGAAGTAGCGCTGCAACCGAACCAGCCGGCCTTCCGAGCGGGCGACCACGAGCTCATGAGCACGGTGTTCGCCGGCGAAGCGCATGACTCCAAGGGCGATCCCGACAACATGTTCACGGTCCATTCGCGCATCCCGGGCGACAAGGCCGCGGGGCCAGTGGCCGATACGGGCTGCACGATCAACTGGAAGACCTGACCTCGGGGCCGGACGAGGTCGCCACCGCAAACAAAGGCGCGCAGGAACGGGATCGCAACG
>JBDTTE010000243.1:0-5531 GCA_039930785.1 Betaproteobacteria bacterium
GAGGGGAGAGGGAGATTTTGAAGTTCGAATCAGTCCGAAGCGCCAAGCAAAAACGATCCAGAACTCCCTCTCCCCTGGTGGGAGAGGGCCGGGGAGAGGGGGTGGGTTGGGGCGGTCTGCCTGGCGCCGCGATTCCCATCTCCATTCACCATTCACCAATCACTTCCCGAACCTCAACCACTCCTTCACGCCAAGATCGGGTGCGAGCTTCGCGAGCGCATCGAGACCCTGCTTCGCGCGCGTACTCCATCCTCGGTCACGTCCGATTAAATCGGTCCACGCTTCTTCAACATCCCACGCGCGCACCGCTTTCAAATAGTCGAGCAACGCCGCAGTTTGTTGCAGGTCCTTGCGAGCCTTTTGGAGTAACGACGCACTGCGTTCGCCGAAGACCAGTAGCTTGTGCAGGGCGTACCGGGCGGGATGCGGAATGTTCACGACAACCGCACCCTCGTCGCAGAAGACGACAGCCTGTCCGACATTCTCAAGCAGATACTCCATGAATTTCAGTGGCTGCATTGCGACGCGCAATTGCTTGTGCTCATAGGGGGCGTCGCCTCCCCGGTGCAATGTCGTCAGGAAGTCGATCCGGAATTCAGGATCCTTGGGATTGAGATAACTCGCTCCGGCCTTACCCGCCAGGCCCCCGATGGGCAACAATCCGGCTTGAAGGGATTCGATCGCGCCGTGGGTATCCACCTGCAATGTGGACGGCAGGGCCAACGACAGACTCTTTCCCGCATGGGCGAAATCGACATCCTGCGTGCGTGCAGAATCTTCCCATCGCACACCCAGGATGTTTCCGTAGGTCAGGAACGCGTGGGTCCCGATCAGCACGCCGCCTGCGCGAAAGAAACCGTGCTCGGCCAGGCGCCGGATCACCCTGAAATGACGCGTGAGCACGGGCGTGCAGCCAAGTGCAATCGCCGAGCGAACCAACGGCAGGAGAGGCTCGTCGCGGGATTTTTTTTGCTCTGCGACCAGCGACCGGACAGGCGCGGAATCCGGTCCGACGTAGAGTTGCCGCAACGTCCCGCCGAGGTCCGTGAACTGGAAATACCAGTAGTCCCTGCCCTTTACCGTTTTCTTTGCGAACGACCCGCGCAGGCTCCCCACCGAGCGCGTGAGCTCCGATGCCAGGGTGGAATCGAACAACTGCGCGTACGAAGTCTGGGCGGAAAGCGAAAGTTCTGCGAATCGCGGCATGCGGGTTATACGTAGTATTCCGGTTTCCTACTATAACTGCATGGCGGTAGTTATACTAGCCTGCGCCACTTTCTAGTATAACTGTCGCTCATACGCCCCCTCTCCCCGGCCCTCTCCCACGAGGGGAGAGGGAGATCTACATATTTGTGCTCTGCGCCTTCAATTGTCCCGCGCTTCAAAAACCCCCTCTCCCCTGGTGGGAGAGGGCTGGGGAGAGGGGGGGTCTACACGCCGTTGCTTCTCTGTTCACCCTTCACCGTTCACCCTCACAGCTCACTGTTCACCGTTCACCCTTCGCCGTTCACTGTTCACCAATCGCTACTCCCCACTAATCGCCCTCAACTCCTCCTGCAGCGCCCGCAAATCCACAGGCTTGGTCAGATGGCGATTGAACCCCGCCCGCGCCGCGAGATCCTTGTCTTCATCCTTGCCCCACCCCGTCAGCGCGATCAACTGCATACTCCTGCCCCACGATTCACGGCGCACGCGCCGCGCGAGTTCGTACCCATCCATGCCGGGCATCCCGATGTCGAAAATGCCGATCTCGGGAAGGAACACCGGTGCAATGGCCAGGGCTTCGAGCGCGTTACTCGCCTTACGCACATCGTGGCCGATGAGCTGCAGCAGCATGGCAAGCGTGTCGGCCGAATCGGCGTTGTCATCGACCACGAGTACCCGGATCGAACGCAAGGCGGGAGCCAGCCTGGACTCGATGGCCGCCCCATGCGCCGCCGTTGTTTCCGAGAGCGCGACCGGCAGGCGCACCACGAACTCCGAACCGCGGCCGAGGCCCTCGCTCGTCACCGTAACGCGGCCGCCGTGCATTTCGACCAGGCTCTTCACCAGCGCGAGGCCGATGCCGAGGCCGCCTACCGATTGGTTGCGCTGCGAATCGACCCTCGAGAACAGCTCGAAAATATCCGTCAGGTGCCTGGCCTCGATGCCCGCGCCGCTATCGCGCACCCGTATCACCGCCTCATCGCCCTCGCGTTCGACTACGACGGAAATCTCGCCTTTCGGGTCGGTGTACTTCGATGCATTGTTGAGAAGGTTCGATAGCACCTGCGCCAGCCGCGTCGGATCGGCGTTGACCATGAGCGGCACTTCCGGCAGCGACACCGTCACCTGCTGGCGCGCGGCGTCGGTCATCGGACGCGTTACTTCCAGTGCGGCACTTACCGCCGACCCGACATCCATCGGCGCGATGGCCAGGCTCACCCGGTTTTGCGTAATGCGGGAAATGTCGAGCAGGTCATCGAGCAGGCGCGCCATATGCCGCACCTGCCTGTCGATCACGTCGCGCGCAACGACGGCCTGCTCGGCGCCGGCATTCGTCTGGCGCAATACCGCCACCGCGCTGCGAATGGGATTTAGCGGGTTGCGCAGTTCGTGCGACAGGATGGCAAGGAAGCGATCCTTGCGCTCATCGGCTTCCTGCAAGGATTGATGCGCGCGGCGCGCGTCTTCCACTGCCGCCGCAAGCTCAGCCGTGCGCTCCGCGACCCGCGCTTCCAATGTCGCCTGCGCCTGCCGCAACTCGGCCTCGATCCGCTTGCGCTCGATCACTTCCAGTTCGAGCGCGCCCTTGGCATCGTTGAGCGCGCGCGTGCTGGGCAGCGCAAGCGCCTGCGGAATCAGCAAGGCCAATGCAGCCGCCGTCGGCACCGACGCCGCCGCCGTGATGGCCTTGATGCTGCCGGCGAGCCAGTAATACGGCTGCCACAAGGTCAGCACGTCCATCCAGTGCGTCAGGCCGCACGCCACGATGAACAGCCCGAACAGCAGGAACATCCAGTTGAATGGAAGGTCGCGGCGCTTGGCGAAAAAGTAGACCAGGGTCACGGGGATCGAGAAGTAGGCGATGCCGATCAGCGTGTCGGACACCACGTGCAGCCCGATCAGCGACGGGTTCCACGTGTAGCACATGCCATGCGGCAGAAACCCCTGGGTCGCGAGTGCGCCCTGCATGCCGTGCCATGTCGCAGCGCCCGATAAAACCAGCGCCGCCCCGATGAACAACAGCGTGATCCGCCCCCAGACGGTCGTGTCGGTGCCCAGCCTCATTGGAGCCCTCCCTCGTTGCCCTGTTCCGATCCGGATTTAGAGCGCGCTCCGCCAATGCGGTTCCACGCACGTCTCCCCTTCTAATTATGGAAAGCGTATCACTGGATGGGCGGGAGGTCGAAACGTGTCTAGAACCTACCTCTCACCACGGAGACACGGAGGACACGGAGATACACGGAGAAAAGCAAGAATCAGATAATTTAATTGGGGTGCACTATCCCCGGAGTCCATGTGCGGGAAACTTCAGAGCCCCTAGGGAAGCTCTGAATTACCTATCCGCTAAAACCTTTTCACCACAGAGGCGCAGGTACCCTAGCGATGAGACGCGATTTTCCTTCTGAATTTTCCCTTCTCCGTGCCCCGCGCTTCTCGGTGTACGAGAACCGCTGTTCTCCGTGTCTCCGTGGTGAGATGTAGGGAGGAGTGAAATGTAGTTCCTAACCTGCCGCGCGCGAAACCAACCCCAGCTTCCTGCAGCACAGCTCAAGTGCCAATGCCACTTTGCAACGGCCAATCGCGCGCGCAATTTGGATGCCGGGAAACGCGACGACCACTGCTGCGCTAACTCACCGCACGCCGGCCTTCCTAAGCTCCTCTGCCGTGATGCGCACCACTTTTCCGTCTTGCATGAGGATAATCGCGGTATTGGTACGTATCGCCAGCTCGCGTGCAGATTTTGCCGCACGCTTCATCGCAATAAGCGAAGCTGGAAGGTCCGGGTCTTTCGCCTTCGACAGTTCATCAGCAGTCACAGTTATTCGCTCCACTCTACTAACACGGGTTCGGCCCCGGAATTGTCATATACCGCCCAGGTATTAACGGCACTTCGATAGCGCATCTGAAAATTGCGCTGGCCTGCATCGAATCGACGACGGACTACAGCCTCGGGAATGTTATGCCCTCCCTGACGCACTCTCTCGGCAACGCGAGCGAGAGCCATTTCTACATTCGGCAAGCGCAAGAAAAGCAGGCTGACGTGATACCCATAACCTCGCCACTTCCCAATGTGCCGTAAATATCCCAGCCCGGACAAGGTGGTCTCAAATGCAAAGCTTTCTCGCCGTGAGACAGCTTCACCCATCTCCCCCAGCATTAGGCGTCCAGCCTAGACGGCCGCGGCTTCCGGCGCAAAAGGCGAAACACCGGCCGCGATCATATCCGCATTGATGAAGCGCGGGCATTGCGCCTCATTTGGGAGAAAGTCGCGAGCGAAAGTAGTTTTTCCTGCACCGTTCGGTCCAGCGATGATAAGAATCTTGGGACCGTTCAAGCTTTGTCTCCTGTGAACTTCCTGCCCTGATGGTTCTCGTCGCTCGCTATATTCTAACCCTCCACACCTTCCGGAAGCGGGGCCGGGCGACCGGCCGCGGCGCGTGACACTACCCTAAGCACCCGGCAGCACAGATCAAGCGTCGGCACCGCAATGCCCATTTCCTTCGCCAGTGACAGTGTGTAGTCCAGCGTCTCGTTCACTTCAAGGCGTCGGTTACGATCGGCGTCCTGCAAAATCGACTGGCGGAAGGTCGGCGCGCCCACCCTCCTGTCCTCGCCATAGGCCTGGACCGCCTTGACGGCCTCTTCTTCACTGCCATCGATGAACGCTTTGCTGGTGAATCCGCTGTCCTGCAATTTCACGCCATGCCTGATCGCGACGGCGGCTGTCTCGCGCATTACGCGGGCTGCGATCAACGCGGTATCAGCATCGAGCATGAAGCGCCACGTCGGCAGGCGCGTCATCACCGCCAGGCAGCTAAAGCCGGACCAGCCGACGAACTTCGACCACTCGACAGAAGTGATGTCATCCGAGCCCTTCGCCTTCAGGCCCGCTTTCTCGAAAATGTCCACGAGCTCCGCTACTCGCGGCGAGTTGCCGCCTGCCGGTTCACCCATGATCGTCGGCCCCGCTATGTTGTAGCGGACCGCACCGGGCAAGCCGCCTTCGGCAGGAAAGACGTCGCCGCCGATCATGCTGATCGCGCCGACCGTCGCCTGCGATCCGAACACCTCGCCCAGCATCTGGTTCTTGAGCACGCCGTTCTGCACCGACAGCGCGCTCTTGACCTTCAACCCGCGCAACGATGCCAGCGCCTGCGCCATATCGTAGGTTTTGATCGCCAGGATGACGATGTCGGCTTCTCTCAACGTTTCCGGCTGCGTCACGATGTTGCAGCGAGCCGTGAACGCGCCTTCACCCACGACGCCAATGCCGTGTTTGGCTAGAGCCGCAGCACGCGCCCCACGCGCGACCAGTGAAACGTTGT
>JBDTTE010000244.1:0-5512 GCA_039930785.1 Betaproteobacteria bacterium
CCAGACGGAACGACCACGCCATTGACGCTGCCAAATCATCCTAGTTTGAAGGGGTTGACGCTCCGAGCAATTTGTACCCAGGCGCAGATTCCGCGGGAAGATTTTTTGCGCGCTTACGAACAAAGCTGATTTGTTATGGCTTTCGGGCCGAGGCGGGGCAGTTCTTGGGGTAACTTCGCCCATGCTCGAGGCTTTCGCCTTCGAATTTAATTACTTGCACCGGACCGGTAATCCCTCAGCGCGGCAGGTCCCGCATCAAGCCAAACCTATCCAAGTCGGATGCGAGCCCGTTTAGCCAATGCCAATAGGGCGAGGCCCAAGTTAGCGGGGCGGAGTTCGTGGCGCGCCCGATCTGCGCCGGGCAATTCAATGCGCAGATCGGCCGCGAACTCGGCATCACCTTCAGAACCGTCCAGAACCATCTACGCTCCACCTATCACAAGGTGGGCGTGCACAGCCGCACGCAACTCGTCTCGCGCCTGTTGCGACTTCAATAGCGCGCTCCGGCCAGCAATCGACATTCGCCCGTGCGCCTCGTTAGGTGAGCTGAAGGTTCTTGCGCAGGGCCTGACCTGCGGCCCATGCAGCGCCAATGAGCCCGGCCCGATCGCCGAGCTCGCTCTGTGCAGTGGCGATGCGTCTCGGGAGAAGCGCCGGAAGGGTTTGTCGCACGCGATCATACAACTCCGGACGAACGCCGATGCTTCCACCAAACACGATGAGTTCAAGATCGAGCAGTGATTGCAGGGTCACTACAGCGAGAGCCACCCACCTCGCCGTCGTGTCCAATACCGACGCTGCCACTGCGTCTCCTTGCTCCAGGAGCTTGAAAATGTCACGGACCGTGACTGCTCCTGCTCCCCCTTGGCGGCGGTATCGATCAACAATGGCGATTGATCCCACCTCGAGCTCGAATGCGTTTGCGGCAGAGGTGAGCTGAGACGCCGGGTCGCGGCCGATTGGCAGGTCTGCAATTTCGCCCGCTGAGCCGCACGTCCCCCGAAACAGTTTGTCATCGATGAGCAGGCCGAGCCCGGTCCCGGTTCCGAGCGCCAAGAACGCAGCGTTGCGGCAGCGACGGGCGCACCCGAGCGCATGCTCGCCCACCATGGCGAGATTGACGTCGTTCTCAATCGCAACATCCGGTCCGAAGCGGTTGCGCAGAAAGTCGAGGATGTTGAAGCTATCCAACCCGGCAATGTTGGGGGTCAGAGACACTTGTCCTGTGCGGGGATCGATCGCTCCGGGAATTCCCACCATGACGTGCCGCATAAGCTTCGCGTCAATCCCGGTGGTCTGGGCCAGCCGATCGGCGCAGGCGCTGATTTGTTCAGCCACGTACGCCGCGCCGCGCGGGTCGGTGGGCTCCGTCAATTCGGCAACGATGCTGCCGCGCGCATCGGCAATCGCCGCGGCAAGCTTGGTGCCGCCCAGATCAGCCGCAAAGCAAAACTCAGCGTCGCGCGTCATTGACGTGCGTTGCGGTGTGCGGGAGGTGGAAGAGGCACAGCCGCCGCGAGCTCCGCGACGCTGAAGATTTCGTCATGAAGACGACGCAGCGCGACGGACAACGCGCCCACGACGCCTGCCCGCCTGCCGAGGGTGCTGCTGCGAACCTCCACCGGTCGCGACGTGAGCTGCAACAACGCGCGCGTCACCTTGTCCACAAAATCCGGACGCGTTCCGACTGCGCCTCCCAGAACAAGCAGTTGCGGATCGACGGTGGCGATGACCGACGCGGCCGCCAGCGCCGTCAGCCGCGCCGTCTCGTCGACCACGCCTGCGGCAATTGGATCTCCCGCCTGCATCCGCTCAAAGACCTGTCTTTCGGATTCAACCTCGGAACCCCCGGCTTCGCGGTAGCGTCGCACCACGCCCGTCGCCCCGATCTGGTATTCGAGGCATCCCTGCAGGCGCGACTCGACTTGCAGCGGGTCGCCGCCGATCGGCAGATAGCCGATCTCACCAGCGGCCCCGTTCTCGCCGCGAACAAGTTGGCCGTTGACATAGAGTCCCAGCCCAACGCCGCTACCAAGCGCCAGGAAGGCCACGTTGTCGATGTGCTGCGCGCAGCCGTGCCACAGTTCTCCGAGCAGCGCGAGATTGATGTCGTTTTCAAGGACGACGGCGCTGCCGAGTTTCTCGCTCAGCAGGCTGACGACATTGAGATGATCCAAACCGGAGATGTTGGGCGCCATCTCGATGGCGCCGCTTTTCGGGTTTACCACACCGGGGGTAGCCATCACGATGGAGCGAATTCTGCTGAGATGAGTGTGATGGTCGCGCGCCAGACGATCCGAGATCCGGGCAATCTGGTCGAGGGTCCAGGCACCGCCGCGGCTATCCGTGGGCTCGTCGGACTCCGCCAGTACTCTGCCTGCAATATCGGCGAGGGCCACCGTCAATCGTCGGGCGCCAAGGTCAATGCCCAGCACATGACCACCTTCCGGGCTCAGTTCGTACAACACGGCAGTGCGGCCGACATTGCCTCTGGTTCGTCCGGTTTGGCGCACCAGACCCTGCTGCTCGAACGCATCGATGACTTCTGACATCGTTTGTTTGGACAGGCCGGTCACCTTCGCCAGATCCGCGCGCGAGATGGGGCTGCGGTGCAACAGCGCTTCGAACACGCTCCGTCTGGACAGCTGGCGGGTCACGCTGGTAATCGGCGTAGAAGGCGTCAGCGGTTTCATTTGATTCGTCACCTACCCGAACAATAATAACTGTATTGGCAACTAAATCCACTGATACTTGACGAGAGCAGCCTGTCGTGCGAGATTGATTCGTCAATCGACCGAATCAATAACGGTGTCAGGACACTCTAACCGAGAGGCAAGGCTCGTGACAAACGTATATCGCAGGCATCCTTTGTCCGTTGCAATTTCCATGGCGTTGCTCGCCGCCGGGGCGATTCCCGCAATGGCTGCAGAGTCCGCGCCGGGCAGCGAGGGCCCCGAGCAGGTAGCCAAGTCGGCGGCGGATTTGACGGAAATAACCGTCGTCGGCGTACGTCAGTCGCAGATACGCGCGATCGAAATCAAACGCCTGGCTCCCAACATTCAGGACAGCATCTCGGCTGAGAGCATCGGCCAATTGCCCGACGTGACCATCACCGATGCGCTGCAGCGCATAACCGGTGTGCAAATCAATCGCGACGCAGGCGTCGGCACGTCGGTGGATGTGCGCGGACTGCCTCAGGTCGGCACGATGCTCAATGGCGAAGTATTCATCACGCCCGATCAGATCGACTCACAGCAACCAGACTTCACCACGCTGCCTGCAACACTTTTCAATCAAGTGGATGTCATCAAATCGGCCACCGCCAGTCAAACTGAGAGCGGCATCAGCGGCGCACTCAATCTTCACACCAATCGGCCCTGGGATTTGCCGCATGGATTTACGTATAGCTATTCGGCCAACGCGGAACGCGGATCAACGACCCGCAAAAATGGACCCGAGGCGAGCGGTCTGGTCTCCTTCAATGCCGATGGCCGCTGGGGCGTGCTGGTGTCGGGCGATTTTTCGGACACCACGCGGTCGAACTCCAACGAGGGTCTTGATCAGTATGGCGTGATTCTCAATGGCGAGAACGCGGCAAGCGCAGGCCACTACGACGGATTTATTGGGGCCTGGAACGGCGCGCCGATTCCTTCCCAAGTCGCACAGCATCCCGATGGCAGTGTGGATGTGAATGGCGATGGGAAATCCGATGGCGTCTTCATGGGCAGTCAGAACATCGGCCTGTACAACATCAGTACTCAGCGAAAGCGACAGGCGGCGAGTGTGTCTTTTCAGGCGGACCTCGACCATGGGCTGACATTGACCAGCGACTACTTTTACGCCCACCAGAACCAGTTCGATCGCGCCTACGGGATCCAGATCAATTCCACCAATTGGCAAGGCGCGACCTACGTGCCGTTGCAGTCCAGAGACACGGGCCGCACTGCATTGGGTCAGTACAATACGCCGGATGATCCGGATGCGGCAGCGTGGGCGGGTTCGCACATTTACACGACGCAAGTGTATGAAAAATGGCCGGGCGATGTGGAATCGTACTCGAGAGTCGAACGCCGTCAGTCGACCGCGCAGAATCTCAATCTGCAGCTCGATTTCGACAATGGCGGCCCCTTCAAAGCAAGTCTGCGCGGCATCCGCGAAACCGCCCGCCAGGCGTATATTGAAACCGACGTCAATATTTCGGATTCCGACGGCTGTCTGTGGGCGGATCCGAACAGTCCGCTGCCCTGCGGAACGTTCATTTTTCCCAGTCAATTGGGCGGCAATCGCGTGTTCAATGCCAACGGCATCCCCCAAAATACGGTTCCCATCACGGCGACATTCGGCGGCCGAAATCTTCAGATCGGCATGCCCGCCGCGCTCGCCAGCGCGTTTGCCAATCCCAATGGTTGGACGATGAAGACACTGGAATCCGCCGACGACTACAATCGCAAAACGGGAATCACCGCGCTGCGCTTCGATGGGCACTATGAGCTCAACGATCACTGGCGTCTGAATTTCGGTGTGCGCAACAGCTTGCGCAGCGCTCGTAACGACGGATACACGCTGGTGGCCCCGGTCTATGGCGGCATAGGCGCCAGCGACCCGAACGGATGTCTGGTGCGATATGTCGGTGCCGATGTAATCCTCAGCGGCAATGCGACCGACACCTCGCCCAGCACTTGGTGTACGGCGGGAAACTCGCAAGGTTCGTTCCGTGGAGGTCCCATTTCGGCTCTGCCGATGCCTTCTACCCCCGCACCGCTGTCGGGAAACTTCAAGCGTTATTCCAATCTGCTCGGCTCGGGCATCAACTTCTGGGCGATCGATCCCCGGGCAATGGACGATCCGTTGGCGTACTGGAAATCCCTGTATCCCAACGCCACGACACAGGCGGCGCCGGGAATCACCTGGGGTGTATTCATGAGGGAAACGTCGAGCTATCTGCAGTCCGATTTCAAAGGCCAGTTGGGCAGCATGCCCTTCAGCGGGAACTTGGGGGTGCGGCTGATTCATACAGATCTGAAAGTCACCCAGGATTTGAGCGGCGATCCGGGTCAGTACGGTACGGAGCCCATCACCACCGGCACTTCTACCACCCACCGTACTTACAACGATGTACTTCCGGCGCTGAATTTCTCGCTGGTGATGACGGACAAGTTGATCGCGCGCCTCGCCGTCTCCAAGAACATGATGCCGCTGGATCTGGGTCAATGGGGCGGCGGCCTGCAGCTCAATTATTCGTTGTTGGAAACCAGCCAGGGCCCGATTTACCAGGTCGCGGCGGGCAACTCTAACGGCAACCCGAATCTCAATCCGTGGCGCTCCACGAACTACGGGCTCTCGTTCGAGTACTACGTCAACCCGACGAGCATGATCGGGCTTGAGCTGTTCCGCATCGACGTGCAGAGCTTCATCAAGAACGGCAGCGTCACCAATTGCACCCTGCCGGACGAGGACGGCGTCGTGCGCAATCATTGCATCACCATCACTCAACCCATCCAGGGCTCGGGCA
>JBDTTE010000245.1:0-5419 GCA_039930785.1 Betaproteobacteria bacterium
TTTTTCCGAGAAGGGCGACTTTTCGAAATGGTGCAGGATGATCGGATGCGATTCGGCCATGCGCGTTCCTACTTTTTGAGGAAATCAATCAGGTTATCGAGGACTTCGTCCGGCCGTTCCGCCATGACGGCGTGCCCCGCCCCGGGCAGGGCGACCACTTTTACGTTCGCGAGTTTCGCGGCCACGTCTTTTGCAACTTTCGCCGGCGTCATCTGATCGCGCTGGCCCAGCACCATCAGCACCGGGCATTTCACATCCTGCGCGGCGTCCAGTCCGGTCGTGTAGTCGTTGCACGCGGTGAAGTCGGCGTGCAGCACGCCGTCGCCGGAACGTTCCATCAGGCGCATCGCGGAGCCCATCATCCATGCTCCCGGCACACGATTCCCGCCAAGCTGTGCGGCATTGCTGTGCGCATAGATGTTGATCATCTCGTACGCCACGTGATCGTTCGCCTTCGCCGAATTGAGCAGCGGCTCCGAGACCTGGATTGGCACCGATGTGCCGATCATCGCGACCTGGCTTACGCGTTGCGGATTTCGCGCGGCTGTTTCCAGCGCGACCAGCGATCCCATGCTGTGGCCGACCAGCGCCGCCTTCGCGACGTTGGCTGCATCCAGAAAATGGATGATCCAGTCCGCGAGATCGCCAACCGCATTCTTCGCCGGGCCCGCCGATTTGCCGTGGCCGGGCAGGTCGACGGCGAAGGCGTTCCAGCCGTGATACGCGAAGTAGCGGCTTTGCAGCGTCCAGACGCTGTGATCGTTTGCGGCGCCGTGGATGAACACGACCGCCGGTTTCGCCGCTTCAAAAGGGCGGTTGGCGGTGTAGGCGTAGATTTTCTGGTTGTCGACCGTCAGGTGCATTGCCGTCTCAAGTGGCCCGCCGCGGCGGCGAGGTGCGCAAGGATATACACTGATGTCAGCCGCGTGCAACCTCGTGGGAAAAGAGGGGCGCCCGGCCCCAATGTGCGTGTCCGGATGCCAATCCGGCGCGCGGCAGCCAAATAAATAACATGGAGGAACTGGTCATGATGCAGAAACGCATGGCATTTGCGGTTGTATCGGGAATCGCGCTGGCTTTTGCAGTCGGCGTCGCGGTCGGCCAGAACGCGCCCGCAGAAAACAGGGGTGTGTCACCCAGCGCGCCGACATCCGTCGATCTTTCGAACGAAATAGATGGCGTTGCGGGACGGCAATTGCGCATGCGGATCATCACGATCGAGCCCGGTGGCGCCGTGGCCATGCACAGCCACAAGGGGCGCCCCGCGGTGGCCTACGCGCTTCAGGGCACGCTGGTCGAGCATCTGGAAGACGGCACCGTCCACGAACATGCTCAGGGCACGACGTGGACCGAAGCCAACGGTATCAGCCACTGGGCAGAAAACAAGTCGGACCAGCCGATCAAGGTGCTGGCTGTCGACGTTTTCAAGCCGTAACCCCACCCCCTCTCTCCGGCTCTCTCCCACCAGGGGAGAGAGGGTTTTGGAGGCCTAAAACAAACGGGTGACCAAATGGTCACCCGTTCTGCTTTTATGCTTTAAGACGCCCTCTCCCCTGGTGGGAGAGGGCCGGGGCGAGGGGGGGGTAACTTAAGCCGTCGCGACCGCGGCGGCCACATCCTCGACACCCTGCTCGAGGATTCTCACCGTCGGATTCATCTGTGTCATTTGCGCCATTCCGAATATGGTGGCGAATGCGACGTCCGTCGCGTCGCGGCCCGTGCCGATACGCGTGACCTGGTTGCGCGGCGCCAACTCGGTCGGGTCGAATAGATACCAGCGTCCCCCGAGGTAGGCCTCGAACACCGCGTGAAAATCGGCTGGCGGATCCGGAAAGTTGGCGTAGCTGGCAATGAAGCGCGCGGGGATGTTCAGCGCGCGACAGAACGCGATAGCCAGGTGCGCAAAATCGCGGCACACGCCGGCGCGCTGCACGAGAACATCGGAGGCCGAAGTATTGGGATTCGAACTGCCGATCTGGTACTGAATGTGATTGCGAATCCATGCGCAGATGAAATCCACCCGCGAGTAACCCGGCGCGACGCCGCCGAATTCGCGTTGCGCCATGCGCATCAGCAGATCGGACTGGCAGTAACGACTCGGATAGATGAAAGGCATCGCCTCCATCGGCAGCGCGGCGATCGGAGATTCCTTGATCAACGCCGGATCGTGCACCATGTAGTTCAGCTCGATTGTCGCCCGATACGAAACCTTCAAAGGTCCGGGATTGGCGCGAATGCGCACGAAGCGGTTTTCCAGTACCGGGTCGGTGAATTGCTCGAACTGAAGCGGCGGGTCGAACGCCAGCGATTCGTCGACGATCAGCTGATACTGATTCTTCGCCGCTTCGATGTTGAAGATGAAATCGCTCGGTTGAACGACGTTATAGGTCAGCTCGTTGTCGATGCGGGCGTGGATCATGTTTGCCATTCAGGTGCTCGATAGGCCCGATTGGACACTGCTACGCAAAGTTGAGTTCGGATCGATCCACGACATTGCGGAAATTAATTTCGCCTTTTCTACATGCCCCATCGCAGTGCGGCGGTGTGAACCGGCGCGTCCCAGAACCCGATCACTTCGTTGCTGGCCGCGGTCACGGTAATGGAACAGCCGGCCATATCGAGCGAAGTCACGAACGATCCGGTCAGGTGACGCACCACTTTGACGCCGGCATCCGCCAGCAGCTTGTGCGCGGCGTTTACCATCAGGTACAACTCCAATAACGGCGTCGCGCCGAAACCATTGACCAGCAGGATGGTTTCCTGCCCCCGTTTCAGTGACAAATCCTTGAGGATCGCGCCGGTCAGTTCCGCGGCGATCTCGTCCGCGGTGGCCAGCTTCACCCGGCGCCGTCCCGGCTCCCCGTGGATGCCGACGCCCATTTCCATTTCGTCGTCGCCGATCTGGAACGTCGGCTTGCCAGCCGCGGGTACGGTGCAAGAAGACAGCGCCACACCCATTGTCGCGGTCGCCTTATTGACGGATTCGCCCAGGGCCTTGAGTGCCGCGAGCCTGCCGCCGCGTTCGGCAGCGGCGCCGACGATTTTCTCGACGATCAGTGTCCCGGCTACGCCGCGTCGGCCGGTGGTGTAGGTTGAGTTTTCCACCGCGACGTCGTCATTCACGATCACCGTGGCGTGCTCGCAATCGAGCATGTCGGCCGCCAGCTGGAAATTCATCATGTCGCCGGAGTAGTTCTTCACGATGAACAGCACACCCGCTCCGGTTTCGACCGCTTCGGCGGCCGCGAGCATCTGGTCGGGTGTGGGGGACGTGAACACCTGGCCGGGACAGGCGGCATCGAGCATGCCGTGGCCGACGAAGCCGGCGTGCAAGGGTTCGTGTCCCGAGCCGCCACCCGAAAGCAGTGCGACTTTTCCCGGACTGGGAATGCGCCTTTTCACGAACAGGCGTTCGTCGCCGAGCGACACAATATTGCTGTGTGCGGCCGCGAAACCGTCCAGCGATTCCGCGAGGATGTCGTCCACGTCGTTGATGAGTTTTTTCACGCGAATCCTCCTGATGCTAGACGCTTTCTAGCTGGCAATGTGCAATGAGCAATGGGCAATGAGCAATGGGCAATGCGTGATGCGTAATCGGTCAATCGTGCGAAGCGGTGGCCCGCAGGCTGTCGCAGACCGAGACGACGATCAATGCCATAGAACGGGAACCCGGATCGACGTGCCCGAGTGCGCGTTCGCCAAGAAAAGAAGCGCGACCTTTGATGGCCTCCATTTGCGCGGTAGCCTGAGACGCATCGAGTGCGCATCGACTCACGGCGTCGAACAGGGCCGCCCGATGCAGCCCCTCCGCTTTTTCGAGCAGGCGTCGCAGCGGATCGAGCACGTCGAGCAGGGTCTTGTGGCCGACTTCCGCTTTGCCAAGGCGGGTCAAGGCGGCGATGCCGGCGGACAACGCGCGGGACAGGTCTGGTGGTTGCGGTGCGGCCGGCAACTCCTTCGACAAGGTGACCAGCAGGGTACCGAACACCGGTCCGGACGAGCCGCCGATCTTGGCCATGCAGATCGTGCCCATTGCCTTCAACGCATCGTTCAGCGACTTGCCTTCCAGCTCGGACAATTTCGCCTGGATCGCCAGGGCGCCGCGTTTCATGTTGAGGCCGTGGTCGCCGTCGCCGATGGCTTGATCGAGGGCGGTCAATTCCTCCGTGTGATCGATCAGGGTCTGGGTGGCGTTTCGAATGAGAGTGACATGCTTCATGGCTTGATTGGTGAACGGTGAACGGTGAACGGTAATCGGTGAATGGTGAACAGCGATTCGATATGAATGCGTTCGAGCCTAACGCCCGCTCGCTGGAGGGTCAAGGCAGGGTGCAGCGAGGAATTTCACGCCATACTTTATACTTGCAGCAGGATTTTCCGCAGGAGAGGCGATGCACAAGGTTTTTGTCGACGGGCAGGAAGGCACGACGGGACTCCAGATCCGTGAGCGATTGCTCGATCACGAAGGCGTCACGCTGCTGGAGATCGACCCTGCCAGGCGCAAGGATGTCGCGGAACGCCAGCGCCTGCTGAACGAAGCCGATATAGCCTTCCTGTGTCTGCCCGATGCCGCGGCAAAGGAGTCGGCCGCGCTGGTGACGAACGCACGGACGCGGTTGATCGACGCCAGCACCGCACATCGTACGGACCCCGCGTGGGTCTACGGCTTGCCGGAGTTGAACAAGGCGCACCGCGCAAAGATTCGCGATGCCGGTCGCGTGGCGAACGTCGGCTGCCATGCCGTTGGGTTCATCCTGCTCATGCATCCGCTCGTCGCTGCAGGCGTGGTGGGCAAGGACTATCCGGTAACCTGCCATTCGCTCACGGGTTACAGCGGCGGCGGCAAGAAAATGATCGCTGAGTACGAGGCGCCGGGACGCTCGCGTTTCCCGCTGGGCGCGCCGCGCCACTACGCGCTGGGCATGAGCCACAAGCACCTTCCGGAAATGCAGAAATATGGCGGGCTGGGATTCGTCCCGTCGTTCAACCCGATCGTGTGCGACTTCTACAAGGGCATGGCGGTGGTGGTGCCGCTTGCACGCAGGCTGCTTCCGAAAAAACCCACGCTGCAGGAAGTGCACGGTGTACTGGCGGAATACTATGCCGGCGAACGTTTCGTGAAGGTCATGCCGTTTGCCGATGGCGCCAACCTGGACGATGGTGCCTTCGACACACTCGGGTCGAACGACACGAACCGCAACGATATCTTTGTTTTCGGCAACGATGAAAACATGGTGCTGGTGTCGCGGCTGGACAATCTGGGCAAGGGCGCTTCCGGCAACGCGGTGCAGAACATGAACCTCATGCTGGGACTGGATGAGGGCACGACGCTGACCAGCTAGTCGTTCGGAAATTACTCCGGCCGCGCTATTTCTTTTTGGTCGGATCCTTCAAATAGCACTTCCATCCCGTCGCCGTC
>JBDTTE010000246.1:0-5412 GCA_039930785.1 Betaproteobacteria bacterium
CGATGGGCACTTTATGCAGGGTGGAAGACATCATGGCGGCAGCGGTTTATCTCGCCTCCCCGGCGGCAGCCATGATTACCGGCACGCATCTGCTAGTCGATGGCGGCTGGACCGCGCAGTAGCGGCACAAGATTCTTAAAGGGAGACACGGCAATGGCGGAGCTGCAATTAAATCACGTCAACATTCCGGCCCGCGATCCTGACGGTCTCGTGCGCTGGTACGCTGAGGCATTCGGCTTGCGTGCCGAAGGCAACAAGGCGCGCGGTCCCGGGGTGCTGCTCGTCTTCAAACCCGGCGAACCGATGAAACGGGCGCCGGAGCTGCACCTTGGCTTTCAGGTGCCGAGCAATGCCAAGCTCGCCGAGTGGGCGCACAAGTTCGGCGCCACCGTCACGAAGGGCGAGGAGTTCAATACCTTCATGGTTTACGATCCCGAGGAAAATGGCCTGGAGATTTATTGCGCCAAGGACAGTTGAGCGGCGGCCGGGAACCAAGGGGAAATCATGGCTGGTCCCAGGAAGGCGATCCCGTATTCCTGTGCGATCGCGCTGGCAATGTGCGGGTCCGCTCTGATGGCGGAAAACAAGGAAGACGCAACCCGCACGCGCGCCGCCGACGCTCTCGCCCCCAGCACCTCGCTATCAATGCGGGACACCTTACATTTCAGGAGAACGTTTTCATGACAACGTCCTTCAAATTCCTCGCGCTCGTCAGCGCTCTTGCACTCGCACCCGCCGCGCTGACGCAGGCCGACCTGAAGTCCGACGCGCAAGGTTTCACCACCTTGCAGGCTGGCGAGGAAGTCTGGGGCGACTACCCGGGCATCGCCGGCATCAAGCGCATGGTCGTCTATGGCGATCCGTCCAAAACCGGCGTCTACGTGATCCGCGCGAAGTTCGCACCCGGCGTGATGAGCATGCCGCATACGCATCCCGAGGATCGCCTCGTCACCGTGATTCGCGGAACCTGGTGGAGCGGTACCGGCACGGAATTCACGCCCGACAAGACCGTGGCGATGCGCCCGGGCGCTTTCATGTTGCATCCGGCCGGCGAAGACCACTTCGATGGTGCCAAGGACGAGGAAGTCGTCGTGCAGTTGATTGGAGTCGGCCCGAGCGGCACCAAATTCAGTCATCCCGAGCTTGGCACCGTGGGAAAATCCCTCTGATCCCCGTTCCCGCCAATTCAGGAAACCCCCCCATGAAAGCCGTCGGTTACCGCCAGTCCCTCGCGATCGACCAGCCCGAATCGCTTATAGATGTCGAACTGCCCGAACCTGCAGTCGGTCTCCATGACCTGCTCGTCGCCGTCAAAGCCGTCTCCGTCAATCCGGTCGACACCAAAGTGCGCATGCGCGCCGGGCCGGCACCCGGCGAGGACGTCAAAGTCCTCGGCTACGACGCAGCCGGCGTAGTGAAGTCCATTGGCAGCGCCGTCACGCTGTTCAAGCCCGGCGACGAAGTGTTCTACGCCGGCTCGATCGCGCGATCGGGTACCAACGCGGAATTGCACGCCGTGGACGAGCGCATCGCCGGCCCGAAACCGCGCTCACTGGATTTTGCGCAAGCCAGCGCGCTGCCACTCACAAGCATCACCGCATGGGAATTGCTGTTCGACCGTTTCGGGCTGGTTCCCGGCGATACGAAACGTAAAGGCACGCTGCTGATCATCGGCGGCGCCGGTGGCGTCGGGTCGATCATGATCCAGCTCGCGCGCAAACTGACCGGCCTGACCGTCATTGCCAGCGCCTCGCGGCCGGAAAGTCGCAAATGGGTGCTGGAGTTGGGTGCGCATCACGCGGTGGATCATTCGAAACCACTCGCCGACGAGGTGCGCGCCGCGGGCCACAAGCAGGTCGATTTCATCGCCAGCCTGACCGCCACCGACCAGCACCTGGCGCAAGCCGCGGAAATCATCGCGCCGCAGGGCAAGTTCGGCATGATCGACGACCCCAAAACCTTCGATGCGTTGTTGTTCAAGCGCAAGTCCGTGTCGATTCACTGGGAGTTCATGTTCACCCGCGCCCTATTCGAAACGGTAGACATTGTTGCGCAACATGAATTGCTGAAGCACGTGGCCCAAATGGTGGACGGGGGCCAGATTCGCACCACGCTTTCCGCCCGCTACGGCGCGATCAATGCCACCAACCTCAAACGCGCCCATGCGCTGGTCGAATCCGGCCGCTCGACCGGGAAAATCGTCCTCGCCGGGTTCTGATTCCTGCGGGAAGCGATGACAAGTGACGGGTGACAACCCGAGGCTCTAGACGATTTTCTCGTTACCCGTCACTCGTTACTCGTCACAGCCTTACGCGCGGCGAGACAGCCGCGCGCGAAGATGATACAAAGACCGCAACCGGCGCGGTCCCGCCTGGCCCCATAAAAATATAGAGGAGCGCGCGTGGCGCGTCCGGATCCGATCGGCGACGCCGACGCCGAGACTTTTCCCCATTTGCTGCTGGAGCACGCGCGCGTGCAGGGGCGGCGGGTTGCCATTCGCGAAAAAGACCTCGGCATCTGGCAGAGCTGGACCTGGGCGCAGGTCGCCAACGAGGTACGCGCGCTGGCGTGCGGGCTGGCGGCGCTGGGTTTTCGTCGCGGCATGAACCTCGCCATCATCGGCAACAATCGCCCGCGCCTGTACTGGTCGTTCGCCGCCGCGCAATGCCTGGGCGGCGTGCCGGTGCCGATGTATCAGGACGCGGTCACCGACGAAATGCTGTTCGTCATCGAAGATGCGGAGATCGAATTCGCCATCGTCGAAGACCAGGAGCAGGTCGACAAGCTGCTCGAACTGCTGCCGTCCTATCCGAAGCTGCGGCACATCATTTACGACGACCCGCGCGGGCTGAGCCACTACGACCAGCCGCAATTGATGTCTTACGACCGGCTGCGCGAGATCGGTCGCGAATTCGACCGGAAGGACACTGGCTTCTTCGAGCGCGCGATCGGAGAGATTCGGACCGAGGACATCTGCGTGATCCTGTATACCTCGGGCACCGTCGCCAAACCCAAAGGCGTCTGCCATACGCATGCGAGCTTCATCGCGGCGGCGCGCGGCGATGTCGAGTTCGACAAGCTCGGCCCTGCCGATGAAGTGTTGTCCTATCTGCCGATGGCCTGGGTCGGCGACCATCTGTTCTCGTACGGCCAGGCGCTCGTCGCCGGCTTTACCGTGAATTGTCCGGAATCGTCCGAGACCACGATGAACGACTTGCGCGAGATCGGGCCGACGTATTATTTCGCGCCGCCGCGCATCTTCGAGAACCTGCTGACCACGGTCATGATCCGCATGGACGACGCGGGGCGCATCAAGCGCGGCCTGTTCCACTATTTCATGGGGGTCGCGCGTCGCTGCGGTACGCGGATCATGGATGGCAAACCCGTCCCGGCGGTCGATCGCCTCCTCTATGCGCTAGGTCGATTATTCGTCTACGGTCCGCTACGCAACATCCTCGGCATGAGCCGGGTGCGTGTCGCCTACACCGGCGGTGCGGCGATCAGTCCGGACCTGCATGGTTTCTATCGCTCGATCGGCATTAATTTGAAACAGCTCTACGGACAGACAGAGACCGCGGCCTATGTTTGCAAGCAGGCCGACGGTCGTGCCGGGCTGGACACGGTTGGCGTACCGATGCCTGGCGTGGAGATTCGCATTTCGCCCGAAGGGGAAGTGCAGGTGAAAGCGCCGAGCATGCTCAAGGGCTACTACAAACGGCCGGACGCGACGGCGGAGTCGATTTCGGCGGACGGCTATTTCCTGACCGGGGACGCCGGCTTCTTCGATGCGGAAGGCAATCTCAAGATCATCGATCGCGCGAAGGATGTCGGACGCCTCGCCGAGGGCTCGATGTTCGCGCCGCAGTTTATCGAGAACAAACTCAAGTTCTCGCCCTACATCAAGGAAGCCGTGTGCTTCGGCGATGGCCGCGAGATGGTGTGCGCCTTCATCAACATCGACCTGCCAGCCGTGGGTAATTGGGCCGAGAGGCGACAGCTGGCCTACACCGGATATCTTGATCTGACATCGCGCCCGGAAGTTCTCGACCTCATCCAAGGCTGTATCGAGCAGGTCAATGCGGATCTCGCGACCGAGACGCTGCTCTCGGCTTCGCAGATCCGGCGTTTCCTCGTCCTGCACAAGGAGCTCGATGCGGATGACGACGAACTCACGCGCACGCGCAAAGTACGTCGCGGCTTTGTTGCGCAGAAGTACGCGGCGCTGATCAATGCGTTTTATTCGGGCGCGACACACCAGCATATCTCGACCGAAGTGAAGTTCGAGGACGGCCGGCGCGGCAGCATGAAAGCCGACCTGAAGATCATCGACGTGAAGCCCTCCGCCGCAAGTCGCAAAGCCGCCTGAGATGACGGGCGAACGAAAAACTGGCGGTGAGATGCTCGCGGTCGAGAACATCGCGCTTTCGTTCGGCGGCGTGCGCGCCTTGTCGGACGTGAGCTTCGAGGTGCGCGAAGGCGAGATCCGCGCCATCATCGGGCCGAACGGCGCGGGAAAAAGCTCGATGCTGAACGTCATCAACGGCGTGTATCACCCGCAACAGGGCAGCGTGCGCTTTCGCGGCGAAGTACGCCGGCGCATGGACCCGCATCGCGCCGCCGCGCAGGGCATTGCGCGCACCTTCCAGAACATCGCGCTGTTCAAGGGCATGAGCGTCCTCGACAACATCATGACCGGGCGCAACCTCAAGATGCGCTCCAACCTGCTGCAGCAGGCGCTCTACATCGGCGCCAACCGCCGCGAGGAAATCACGCATCGCGCGAAAGTCGAGGAGATCATCGACTTCATGCAGATCGAGCACATCCGCAAGACACCGGTCGGTCGCCTGCCCTACGGATTGCAGAAGCGGGTCGAGCTCGCGCGCGCACTCGCAGCGGAACCCGTGCTGCTGCTGCTGGACGAACCGATGGCCGGCATGAACGTCGAGGAAAAACAGGACATGTGCCGCTTCATCCTCGACGTCAACGACGAATTCGGCACGACGATCGTATTGATCGAGCACGACATGGGTGTGGTCATGGACATCTGCGACCGCATCGTGGTGCTCGACTATGGCCGCAAGATCGGCGACGGCACGCCTGACGAAATCCGCGCCAACCAGTCGGTCATCGATGCCTATCTTGGCGTCGCACACTGAAGGGCCACACCTCGACGCAAAGGCGCAAAGAGCGCGAAGGCCGCAAAGAAGGGCGAACGAAAATGGAGGATACGAGTGGGATGGCGGAATTCGGTGCGTGGCAGATAATTTTGATTGCCCGGTTCTCTTTTGTTCTCCTCTGCGTCCTTTGCGCTCTTTGCGCCTTTGCGTCGAGATTTACGGTGTAGGCAAATGACGTTTTTCTTCGAAGTTCTGATCGGCGGTCTGCTGGCGGGCGTGATGTACTCGCTGGTGG
>JBDTTE010000247.1:0-5333 GCA_039930785.1 Betaproteobacteria bacterium
TACGTCGCATCCTGTACCTGCGCTTCACGGTAGATCGTCATCAGGTCGGTGGCGTGAGCCTGGCCGGCGAACATTGCGGCGACCAGGAACGAAATGCGTTTCATCGGTTTCTCCCCTTTTTTTCGATGCTGATTATTTTTGCGGGCCGCACATCAACCTTGTCATGTTGCCTGGCCTCGAATCCGTTCCGGCCTTCATCCGGTCGCAGGCCGTTGACGATCATGTCGAGATGCTGGTCCAGATATTTTTCCGGTTCAACGCGCTTGCTGTCGCAGAAATCGAAGGAATGCCGCCACAGCAGCAGATACACGAGGGGAGCGAGAATCATGCGCATGGCGTAGTTCGCGTCCATGCGCCGGAACTCCCCGCTCTTCATTCCCTTCTCCAGCACGGTCTGCACCAGCAGATGACCGCGGCTGATGACTTCATCGTAATAGAACTTGCCGATCTCCGGAAAATTCCGGCACTCGGAGAACATCAGTTTCGGAATGCCGCCAAGGTTCGTGGCACCAACGGAATTCCACCAGTTGAACATGATCTCGCGCAGAAGCTCTGCGGACGTTCCGCGGTGCTCATCCATCAGGCGCTCGCCGCGCTCGATGAGCGGCACGATGCCCGAGCGGATGACCGCCTTGAACAATTCTTCCTTGCTCGAGAAGTACAGGTAGAGGGTGCCCTTGCTGACGCCCGCCCGAGCCGCCACTTCATCGAGGCGCGTGGCCGCGAAGCCGCGCTCCACGAACAGGTCGAGGGCGGCGGACATCAATTCGGCGGGACGCGCTTCCTTGCGCCGCGTCCAGCGACGATCCTGCTTGGGCTGGGGATTCAAGATCGAAACCGGAGTAAATGACTGAGCGGTCAGTAATATACACGCGCCAAGTGCAGGGTCAACAGCTTTGCATGGTCGCCGCCGCGGAGCACATCCTGATACTGGTATTAACGCCGCAAAAGCCAGGATCTTCACCGCAAAGTCGCCGGGGGGCGAAGCGGAAGGTCTAGGCCTCGACGGAAGCGAAGGCCCTGCCCGATTTCGCTGCGGAACGCTCCGCCGCCTGGACGGTATTGGCCAGCAGCATGGTAATGGTCATGGGTCCGACCCCTCCCGGGACCGGCGTGATAAAGGAGGCAATTTCCCTGGCGCTGTCGAAATCCACATCGCCGACAAGTTTGCCGTCCGGCATGCGATTGATGCCCACGTCGACGACCACCGCGCCGCGCTTGATCATGTCGCCCGTCACCATCTTCGGCTTGCCGGTAGCGACAACGAGGATGTCGGCCATCGACGTGTATTGATTCAGATCGCGCGTTTTCGACGTGCAGATCGACACCGTCGCGCTGCGCGCCAGCAGCATCAGCGCCATCGGCTTGCCGACGATATTGCTGCGGCCGATCACGACGGCATTGCTGCCTTCGATGGGAATCCGGTAATGATCGAGCAGCGCCATGACGCCATACGGCGTGCACGGCGGAAACACGGTACCGCCGGTTACCAGTGCACCGAGATTGTAGAGATGGAATCCATCCACATCCTTCTCGACGGAGATCGCTTCCAGCACCTGGTTGTTGTCGACCTGCGGCGGCAGCGGCAGCTGCACGAGGATGCCGTGGATGCGCGGATTGGCATTGAGCTCCGCGATGCGCGCGAGTACCGCGCTCTCGGTCACATCGGCCGGAAACTGGTGAAGTTCGGAATGCAATCCCATTTCGCCGCACGCCTTGACCTTGTTGCGCACGTAGACTTGTGATGCGGGATTGTCGCCGACCAGGATGACCGCGAGGCCAGGCGTGATGCCCCGCTCTTTGAGCCGTTCGACGCGCAGTTTCCATTCGGCGCGGATGACTTTTGAAACGGCGACGCCGTCGATCAGTGTTGCGCTCACGCTGTCGCTCGGCACAAAGGGGCGAGGGACGAGGGGCGTGGGACGTGGGAAAACCAGGCGCGACAGCGTTCCAAATTACCCCTCGCCCCTCGTCCCTCGCCCCTCGTCCCTCACTCGCTCAAGTTGAGCGAGTGTCGAATAAAACACCGGCCCGCGCCCCATGTCGGCCTCGCGCTGGCTGGTCAGCGCATTGACGTTGACGCCACCGCGCATTTTCGATCCCTGCAGTTGCTTTTGCGCACCGATCACGCCTGGCAGGAAGCCGTCCACTATGCGGGCATGGCCGAAGACCTCGCCGCGGTCATTGAACAACTTGCAGTAGTCGCCATCGGCGATGCCGCGTTCCGCCGCATCCTGGGCACTGACTTCGAACGTCGGCCGGGCCGTCATGTCCTGCAGGCGCGGGACATGCTGGAAGCTGGAGCCGATGAAGTAATGCGTCGCGGCGCTGATGACCTGCAGCGGATAGGTCTTCTTGATTTCCAGGCTTTCGAAACCCTCCTGCTCCGGCACGTGCGCCGGCAGCGGATCCACACCGAGTTTCGCCAGCGCTTCTGAATAGATTTCGATCTTGCCCGATGGCGTGGGCCACTTGCCGCTGTTGACGCCCCAGCGGCGAGGAGAATCCACCGCGCCACGCGCCCAGCCGTTTGCCTTGAGGCTTTCGTAGGTAATGCCCTCGAACAGCGGATTGACCTGGGGATCGATCAGGTCGCGGATCATGTCTTCGTCCGATTGCGAAAAGCACGGTTCGTCATAGCCCATCGCCCTGGCCATGCGGCGGAACAGTTCCTGATTGTCGAGGCTCTCACCCTGCTTCTCGATGGCCTGCTCCGACAGTCCGTAATAATAGTTACCGTAGGCAGGCAACAGGTCGATGTGCTCGAGCGCCGTATCGGCGGGCAGCACAATGTCAGCGTACGACGCCGAGTCGCACCAGAAGGTGTCGTGTACGACGGTGAACAGATCTTCGCGCGCCAGACCGCGACGCGTGGCAATGGTATCGGGCACACAGTTCGCCGGATCCGCGCTCCAGCAGAACAGCGCCTTGATCGGCGGGCTCATGGTCGTATCGTTGAGCGCCATCCCGAGCTGGATCATGTTGATGGTGCGCGGCCTGCGGCCTTCAAGAAGGTCGGTACGCTGCAGCTTGCGCATGTCCACGCGCCGCATTTCGCCACCGGTCGACATGCACACGCCGCCCTTGCCGCGCATCGCACCGGTAACCACCGGCAGCAACTTGATCGCGCGCGTCATCTGGCCGCCGTTGTCGTGGCGCTGGATGCCCCAGTTGACGCGGATGAACGACTGCTTCGTGCCGCCGTACAGCAGCGCCAGCTTCTCGATGTCGGCGGCCGCGATGCCCGTGATCGATTCGACGTGTTCTAGCGTGTATTCCGGCAGGCGCTCGTCCAGCAGTTGCTTCCAGCCCACCGTATTGCGTTCGAGGAAATCGACGTCGTGCAACCCGCGATCGACGATGACTTTCATCATGCCCAGCGCAAGCGCCGCATCCGTTCCCGGCCGCGGCTGGATGTGCCAGTCCGCAAACGCCGTGGTGCGCGTCACGCGCGGATCGATGGCGATGATGCGCGCGCCGTTAGCGCGCGCGGCGTTGACGAACGGCATCGCGTGCACGCCGGTCGAAACCAGGTTCGTACCCCACAGGATGACGACGTCCATGTCCGGCAGGTCTTCGATATTTGCGTCGCCGACGCGACCGAAGGTATGCATTTCAGCCGCGGCGCCCGCTGCCGTGCAGATGGTGCGCTCAAGGCGAGCGGCCCCCATCTTGTTGAAAAAGCGCTCGCCCATGCCGAAAAAACCCAGCATGCCCAGCGTGCCGGAATACGAGAACGGCTGCACCGCTTCTGGCCCGTGCTCCGCAATCACGCCTTTCAGTCGCGCGGCGATTTCCGCGAGGGCCTCGTCCCAGCCGATGCGCACGAATTTCGCGTTTGGCCCCTTGGGTCCGACGCGGCGATGGGGATAGAGGACGCGCTTGTCGTTGTAGACAAGGTCGAGGTAGTTGTTGACCTTGTTGCAGAGATAGCCGCGTGTAATCGGGTGGGTTGAGTCGCCCTCGACCTTGATGGCGCGGCCGGAAGCATTGTCCACGGTCACGCGCATCGAGCATCCATCCGGGCAATCGTGCGGACAGGCCACGCGCACGGTCCGCGTTTTGGCCATAACACCTGTTTCCTGTATTGCGCCCATGGGTCCTGTATCGCGCCAACAGGCGCGCCTCGCCGGGTTTGTGGTTCTGGGCTATTGTAACGCCCCGGCCTTACCGGCCGCACCAAAGCAATGACTGCGGATTTCACCCGAGGCACCCATGCAACTTGTTTCCCTGCAACGCATCGTTTTCCCCCTGCTCGTCGCCGCGAGCGTGCTCGCAAGCGCCGATGCAAGCGCAAAACTGGTCAAGCTGGAGATCACCAAACGCGAGGTGGTCGCGGATGGCGCGGCTTTCGGTGACGCCGGCCCCTACGAAAAGCTGACCGGACGGGCGTGGTTCGAAGTCGATCCGGGCCTGGAAAGAAACAAAGCGGTGTTCGACCTCGGTCACGCCGCGCGTAACGCAAAGGGCAAGGTCGAGTTCTCGGCGGACATGGTGATCCTCAAGCCGGTCGACCTGCAGAAGGGATCGAAGACCCTGTTTTTAGCGGTCAACAACCGCGGTCGAAAAATATCCTTTGCCCGCATGCAAGACACGGCGGCGGATGCAAACATGAACGATCCGATGGCCGCGCGCGACTTCGGCAACGGTTTTCTGCTGCGTCGCGGCTATGTCATCGCCTGGGTCGGCTGGGGTGCGGACATCGCGCCTGGCGACAATCGCCTGACGGTGCAATTCCCGGTCGCCATGGAGAACGGCAAACCGATCACCGAGCGCATCATCACGGAATTCTCCGACCGTAACTTCAATGGCGGCAAACCGTGGTCATTGCCCTTGTCCGGCGGGACCGCTTTCAATTCTTACCCCGCCGTTTCCACCGAGAAAGCGGAGGCCCAGGCGGAGTTGTACATGCTTTCGACCGATTCGCCCAAGCCGAGCGCGCCGGACATTCCGCGCGGCGAGCCCATTGCCGAAGGGGATTGGGCCTTCGCCGACTGTCCCGACGGCTGGCCCGGAAAACCCAGTGCGCGCCATATCTGCCTGAAAGAAGGATTTCGCAACGATCGCAACTATCACCTGCTCTATCGGGCGACCGATTCGCCGGTCATGGGTCTCGGTTATGCCACGACGCGCGATTTCGTCTCATTCCTGAAGAACGACGAGAAAGACGCGGCTGGCAACGCCAATCCGGTTTTTGGGATCAAAAACGTGCTGTGTCAGGGCATCTCGTCATCGGGAATGTATCTGCGCGATTTTCTCTACCAGGGCTTCAACGTCGACGAAGGCGAACGCCAGGTCTGCCAGGGCATGCACATCCATGTCGCCGGCGTGCA
>JBDTTE010000248.1:0-5329 GCA_039930785.1 Betaproteobacteria bacterium
CCGGCGCGCCGCTCGATTGCGATTTTGTCCGCTAGTAACGTCATCTCGTCGGGGCTCTCGGCCACCATCAATCCGCCGCTTACTCCAAACTCGATGTCTTGCCCGAGTTCGCGACTGAGCTGTTCCCACATCCGAATTCCGTTCACTGCCAGTGCAACCAGAGTGGGAGCAACGCGCTCGATCGTGTTCCGTGGTTGGGATCTAAAGTAGGGAGACGTAAATTGCGCGTGGAGACTCCCCGCGTTAGCGCCCGACGCCTGCATGTTCAGTTCGGCTCGATCGATTAGGCAGACATCGACGCCGAACGTGGCAAGGTAATAGCTAACAGCGCATCCCATAGCGCCGCCGCCCACAACCAATACGTCAACATCGCTCGGCAACGTCGATTCTTGGGAGCTGGTCATTTTTATCGTCGGAGCGCCGCCCAGCTGCCTGCTCAAGCGGCAATCTGCGCCAAATCCCACGCGCAGCGAACTCTGGTGCGTAGTCCGGGTATTGCGGCGCCACACCACCACTGCGCGGTTTGTATCCTGCGGGGCCTAAGGCAGAGCAGTCTAATGTCCTAAGCACGCCAGGCTACAGGAAAAAGATCGCAATTCATTTTGTCACCAGGAGAGAGTCCAGGGTCTCTCAAGAGCTTTGCCATCACGCGCTTAGGTGTATATATGACGTCATCGCCAGTCCACCTAGATGAGACAGCTCGTCTTCGCCGATCAGTATTATTTCCGGGGGCTGAATGCAGAGTAAGGGCGGTGAAGATGACGGCATCGCCGGGTCGCATGTTCCAGGACACGATGTCATAGTCCGTTCTGCGCCCATCGATGTCAGGTAGGACTTCAGGATCATCCGTCTCGGGAATGCTGTCGTCACCGGACGGTTTGGGCTGGTTATCGTCGTTCCCGAACACGAGCGCTCGCGAGAAAGGACGATCCTTCCAATTTTGTGATCCGCGTACGAACTCAAGCGTCCCGCTCGCGAGATCTACTATATCCAGTGGCATCCACACAGAGCACACTTGCTTACCGAGAAACGGCCAGTAGTTCAAGTCCTGATGCCAAGGGCTTGGCGCGGTTGCGTACGGCTCCTTCACGAGTAACTGGTCGTAAAATACACTGATCTCATTGGACCTCATAAGTGCGCCAGCAATGGCCGCTGCTGGTGATTCAAAAAGGTAAACCCGGAAGTCTGGGTCAGAAACCCACATGAATTTGTCACTGAGGAACTCACCCGGATCTTCCGGCCTGAAGCGCTGCCGGAGCGGACCAGGATTCGCTTTGACTCGGTCGATCGCTGCTTGCATCCGCGCAATCCACATGTCGTCGAATACTTGCCTCAAGCAAATCACACCATCTCGCTCGTATGCGCGGATATCTTCATCTGTTACTAGCGGCGTCGGCTGTTGAGCCATCTATGCCCCCAGAGGTTCGTGGTCGATTGAAGGCCGTCGTCAATATACTCGGTCGCCCTTGATCTGCGTACGATGCATTAGCCGCCGGCTGCTGTTGTCGAACGCGTCACGCCGATGCATCGTGCATCGGTTGTCCCATAGGATGACGTCGCCCACCCGCCATTGCTGGGACCATACAAACTCTGAGGAAGTAGCGTGCTCCCACAGGCTATCGAGCACCCGTTCGCTCTCGACAAGATCGAGACCGACGATGTAGGAGTTTCGTCGACGTCCAAGATATAACGCTCTACGGCCGGTAACGGGATGAGTACGGACAATCGGATGTACGGCGCCAGGAGCATCCCGCGGGTCCCTTACATCATCGAAGCCACGGCGAAGCTCACCAACGCTGTTACGGCTCGAGTCGTGCCTGCAGGTATAGGTAGCGATGCGTTTTTTGACGTCGTCCGGCAGGCGTTCGTAAGCGAAATACATATTTGCGAAGTACGTGTTGCCGCCTGAAGGCGGGATTTCAATTGAATAGAGGAGGCTTCCCAATGGCGGTTGCTCCTGATACGACATGTCAGTATGCCAATGCGCCTCATATGCTCCAAGGCCGCCGATCGCTTTTCCGTTTTCTATGATGTTGGATATGATTGTTACAAACCCGGGGGTCAGCTGCCGGCGATTGTCGGCAGATGGAACGGGGACAGAATCAAGCTCGCCAAAAATCCGACTGAATGACATCAGATGCTCGTCGCCGAGGCGTTGGCCGCGAAATCGGAGAACCAAGTGGGACGCCCAGGCTTGCTTTATCTCTTCGACTATCGCTGAGTCGAGAGCGAGAGACAAATCGACTTCTGGAATGTCCGCGCCCAACGCGGCACCCGTTGGCTTCACAGCAATCCGCTCGAACTTCTGCTCCGCTGTGGGGAGGGCCGCAGTCGATCTTTTCATTTGACTGTCCAGTTGTGCGCGTCGCCGGCCAAAGGAGCCAAGCATTGTGAAATTATGATAGTCGCTGCCGATAACGCTAACAAGAAGAATTCCTCAGGGGCACATCAGTTTTTTGAGGCTCGCGAAAACTGAATTGCCCCGCGTTCTCTAGACATTCTGGAGCCGTTCGGAGAACTGCTTCTCGTACTCTACCGGAGACAGTCTGTTGTTGTATCCGTGCCGACGTTTAGGGTTGGAGAGCATTTCGATGTAATCAAGATGTCGCGCCGAGCTGACTCCCTATGCGGCGGCTACTTCTTTTCGAAATCCCCGGCAAACGCATACGCGAATTCCCCCGGCTTCAGGTATTTGCGCAGCGCGGCGTTGACGTCCTGCGGCGTGAGCTTGGCAATCGCCGCGTCCACGGCCGCGGCTGTCGCAAACGTGCGTCCGAGGAACGCCTGGCTGACGAGCGCGCCTGCGATGCGCCCATCCTCGGTGCGTCCGAGGATGCGTTCCTGCAGCACGCCTTCCTTGGCCGCCTTCACTTCGGCGTCGGTGAAGCCGTCCTTCAACGCGCGGTCGAATTCTTCGGAAAGCCCCGCGCGGACCTTCGCCAGGTTCTCCGGCGCGAAGATTGCATATGCGCCGACCGTGCTATTCGGATCGATCGCGTTCGGCTGGAAGAACGTCCCCGCCCCGTAGGACAGGCCGTCCTTCTGCCGCAGCCGTTCGGTCACCCGCGACGACGATGAATCGCCGAGGATGAAGCTCCCGACAATCAACGCCGGGTAGTCTGGATTGAGGTCGTTCAGCGGCACCCGTTCGCGGCCAATCAGGAATGCATTGGCCTTGTCCGGCACCAGCAAGCGCAAAGCGACCGGCTGATTGGGCCGGAACGGGTCGGGGACGCGCGTGTACGCCGAAGGACTCTTCCAGTCGCCGAAGAGCTCGGTGACGAGGGCGCGCGTGGCGTCGGCATCGAAATCGCCGACGATCGCCAGCTCGGCATTGCTGGCCCCGTAGAACTGCGCATAAAACTTCTTGACGTCGTCGACCGTCACCGCGGCGTTGCTCGCGATGCTTTCCTCGACGGTCGGCGCGTACCGCGGGTCACCGGAGGGATACGGATTGCCGTTGCGCTGGAGCGCGCGGGTGGCCACATCCTGCGGATCGGTGCGCGCCGTTTCGAACCGGGTCGCGCGCGCCCGTTTCAGTTGATCGAGCTCGGTCGCTGGAAATGAGGGCGCGCGCAGCACCTCGGCGGTCAGCCGCAGCGTATCGGCCAATTGCGCGCGGAAGGTCTGTCCCGACGCCGACGCACCGGTCTGCGACCCGCTGACGCCGACCTTTGCGCGCAGCTTGTCCAGGGCATCCTCGATTTCCTGCCGCGATTTCTTCGTCGTGCCGCGCATGAGCATGCCGCCGGTGGCCGCGGCTTCGGACGCCTTGCCGAAGACGGATTTCTCGTCACCGAATCGCAGGTTCATGCTGAAGCTGACGGCTTCGCCGCGCGTCTTCTTCGGCAGCAACGCGACCTTCATGCCATTGGGAAGCGTGAAGCGTTGCGTGCGCGCATCGAGATTGGCGGGCGACGGATCGAACGTCTCGCCGGCAAGTGCCGCGACGTCGCCCTTGTAGTCCTTCACCAGCGCGGCGACGTCCACCGGCGGAGGCAACGGCGCGCGGTCCGGCTTGGCATCGGGCAGGAATTCGCCGACGGTCATGTTGGAGCGCTTGAGATAGGCGAGCGCGACGCGCTGGACATCGGCCGGCGTCACCGTGCGATAGCGGTCGCGCTGGAGGAAGAACATCCGCCAGTCGCCGAGCGCGATGGACTCCGAAATGGCCACGGCCAGCGCCTGCGGATTGGCCAGTATGTCGTCGTAGCCCTTGGCGTTCTTCGCCCGCACGCGCGCGACTTCC
This sequence comes from Betaproteobacteria bacterium, assembly GCA_039930785.1. GTDB lineage: Bacteria > Pseudomonadota > Gammaproteobacteria > Burkholderiales > JACQAP01 > JACQAP01. The sequence continues at coordinate 4,250 of JBDTTE010000248.1, forward strand.
GCTTCGGTGATCGGTTCCCTGGCAATATTGGCGATCGTCGCCAGCATCGCCTCGCGCGCCGGCTCGATCGGCTCGGCGTCGGGAATCTGCGCGAACAGCGTCATCACGAAGGGGTCGACCTGCGCGTCGCCCCAGTACTGCACGGCGGTGGCCTTCTTCGTTTCCACCAGCGCCTTGTAGAGGCGTCCCGAGGGCGCGATCGTGAGCACGTCGCCGAGCACATCGGCAGCGACCGCGTCCGGATCCGCGCCGCGCGGCGTGTGGAACATCATGCCGAGAAACTTGGAATTGCCCACGCGCCGCAGCGTGGCGGAACGCTCGCCGTCCTGCACCGGCTCCTGCGTATAGATGCGCGGCAACGTTCGCGACGGCTTGGGGATCGGGCCGAAATATTTGGCGATCAGCGCAAGCGTGGGATCCACCTCGAACTTGCCGGCGACGATGAGCACCGCGTTGTCCGGCTGGTAGTAGAGCTTGTAGAAAGCCTGCAGGCGGTCGATGTCGACATTCTCGATGTCCGAACGCGCGCCGATCTGCAGATGCCCATAGTTGTGCCACTGGAACGCGGTGGCCAGCATCTTGCCGAACAGCACGAGCTGCGGATTGTTTTCGCCGTTCTCGAACTCGTTGCGGACGACGGTCATTTCGGTGTCGAGGTCGCTGCGCCGGATGTACGAATTCACCATCCGGTCCGCTTCCATCGACAACGCCCAGTCGAGATTGTCGCCGCCCGCGGTGAACGTCTCGAAGTAATTGGTGCGCTCCCAGCTCGTGCTGCCGTTGAAGTGCATGCCCCGGCGGCCGAGCTCCTGCATGATGTTGCCGCGGTTCGGCGTGCCCTTGAACACCAGGTGCTCGAGGAGATGCGCCATGCCCGTTTCGCCGTAATTCTCGTGCGCAGAACCGACGCGATAAGTGACGTTCACCACCGTCGTCGGCTTCGACGCGTCGGGGAACAGCAGCACGGTGAGGCCGTTGGCGAGCTTGTACTCGGTGATGCCTTCGACCGTCGTGCCCTGCGTGATGCCGGCGGGCAGCGCCGCGTGCGCCGACACCGCCACCAAGGCCGCGAACAGGAGC
>JBDTTE010000249.1:0-5327 GCA_039930785.1 Betaproteobacteria bacterium
TCGCCGCTGACTACCACTACGTGCCACGGCTGGGTATTGCACCAGGACGGCGTCTGTTGCGTCACGTCGAGAATGCGCCGGATCGTCTCGATGGGCACGCTGCGCGCCTGGTAACGCCGGCAGCTGTATCGTTCGCGTACTGCGACGTCGAATTCCATGTCGTGCTGTTCTCCTGGAATTACTTGCCCGATTTCTTTTTTGCCGCAGGCTTTTTCTTCACCGCCCACGGTTGGTCGTCATGTTTTGGCTTGAAGCGCTCGTCGGGCTCGACCTGCAAACCAATAGTCAGCCGGTTACCGGCATTGGCGAGCGCCACGATTTCCGTGAGCTCGGTCAGGATGTCGTCATCCAGGCCGTGCTTGCGCGCCCCGAATGTATGCGAATTGATGCAGTAGTCGCAGTTGTTGTTGATGCTGACCGCGAGATAAATCAATTCCTTGGTCAGGGGATCGAGCTTCGACGGTTCGATCATGATCTTTTTCATCTGCCCCCAGAACCGCTCCAGTACCGGGGGATTCGATGCGAGCGCGCGCCAGATATTGTTGATGTAATCCGTGTTGCGCGTCTTCATGATGTCGTCGAAAACGGCCCGCACGCGCGGCGAAGCTTCGTCGTAATTGATCAGTTTTACCTGTGCCATTCATCCACCTGTAATCTGTTGACTCGAATTATTGCGAACTCGCGGGGAAATTGCCCCTCGAACGAGGCCCGATATCTTACCCGATGGTCGTTGGACACCAGGATGGCTCTGAGTCCATAATGCCGCCGGTCAATTTTTCTTTCGCGATCATGAAGTTCCTGTTCGATCTCTTTCCCGTTCTGCTGTTTTTTGCCGCATTCAAGGTGTGGGGCATCTATACCGCGACCGCCGTTGCCATCGGCGCGACCGTTTGCCAGGTTGCCTGGTCATGGACGCGCCATCGCAGGGTCGACGCCATGCTTTGGGTCAGTTTTTCGATCATTGTCGTGTTCGGCGGCGCCACCCTATGGCTGCACGATGAGACCTTCATAAAGTGGAAACCCACGGTGCTATACTGGTTTTTCAGCGTGGTACTGGTCGGTGCGGACCTGCTGTTCCGCAAAAACCTGATCCGCGCGATGATGGAGAAGCAGCTGACGCTGCCTGACCCGGTCTGGCGCAAGTTGAACCTGAGCTGGGCCGCGTTTTTCCTGTTGATGGGCGCTGCGAACCTGTACATCGCCTTTCACTACCCGACGGAAACCTGGGTCAATTTCAAGCTGTTCGGCGGCACCGGCCTGATGGTCGTGTTCGTGATCGCACAGGGCCTGATGCTGAGCCGGTACATGGAACACGAGGAGAAAAAATAATGCTGTACGCGATCGTGGGCGAAGACATTCCAAACAGCCTGGAGAAACGCACTGCAGCACGCCCTGCCCACCTCAAGCGAGTGGATGAACTGATCGCCGCGGGAAAATTGATCGTAGGCGGCGCTTTTCCCGCGATCGACAGCATCGATCCCGGCCCGGCTGGCATGACCGGCAGCCTGATCGTCGCCGAATTCAATTCGCTGGCGGAAGCCAAAGACTGGATCAACGCGGATCCCTACGTTACCGAAGGCGTGTTCGCCAAGGTCACGGTCCGCCCGTTCCGCAAGGCCTTCCCGAAGTGATGAACACCGAGGAAAAAATCCGCGAACGCCTGTCCGGCCTGGAGCCGGAGTCGCTTGAAGTATTCGACGACAGCCACGAACACGCCGGTCATGTTGGCGCGAGGGACGGCGGTGGACATTTCCAGCTCGTGATCGTATCCAGGCAATTCGCCGGCAAACCGGCCGTTGCGCGCCACCGGCTCGTGTATGACGCGTTGTCCGACCTGATTCCGAAACAAATCCATGCATTGGCGATCCGTGCCTATGCGCCCGAAGAATTTACCCCCGAAGAAGTGGCGTCTTCAGCCAAGGGTTGAACGCTGAAGCCGCGAACAAAAAACCCATCCACCGTTCAACTCTTCGTTTATCCAAAGGAACTGCAATGCAATCGGTCAAACATCCCGTGCTGCTCGCACTGCTGGCGGCGTGCTTTATCGCGGTGCCTGCCGCCTATGCCGCGGACGGCGAAGGCGATAGCAAAACCGTAGATCCAGGCAAAACCGTGCCGGACGCCACGCCCGCACAGAACAAACCGAAACCCGCCGCAAAATCTGAGGCCAAACCGGATTCCAAAAAGAACGTCGCTGTCGTCAACGGCGTCGGCATTCCGCAATCCAGGCTCGATTTCGTTGCGAAGTCCCAGCTTGCACAGGCACAGGCCCAACAGGGACAGCCCGGACAGCAACCGCTGCAGGATTCACCGGAGTTTCGCGATAATTTGCGCGAGATCCTGATCACGCGCGAAGTGCTCTATCAGGAAGCGGTCAAGCGCAAGCTCGACAAAAACATCGACTACCAGACGCAGCTCGACCTGGCGAAGCAGCAGATTCTGCTGGGCGTGCTGGTCGAGGACCTGAGCAAGAAGGTCGTGCCGACCGATGCCGACGTGCGCAAGGAATATGAGCGCGTCAAGGCTGAGCGCGGCGAGAATGCGGGCAAGCAATTCAAGTCCCGGCACATCCTCGTGAAGGAAGAGGCCGCGGCGAAGCAGATCATCGCCGACCTGGACGCGGGTGGGGACTTCGCCGCCATCGCCAAGGAAAAGTCAGAGGACACGGGTTCGAAGGATGAAGGCGGCGAACTCGACTGGAGCGAGGCGGAAGCCTATGTGCAGCCGTTCGGCGAGGCGCTGAAGGCGCTGAAGAAAGGCGAACGCACGAAGGAGCCGGTCAAGACCAACTACGGCTACCACATCATCGAACTGGAAGACACGCGCACCGTGCCGTTCCCCGAGTACGACACGGTCAAGCCGCAGATCATGCAGCAACTGGCAACCAAGATGCGCGACGACTACATCGCCAACTTGCGCGCCAAGGCAAAAATCCAGAAGGTCGATGCCAAGTAATTCCTGGCATTCGCCATTAAAAAAGGGCGCCGCCGGCGCCCTTTTCATTTAACGATTAGGGAATACACCCAACGCAGAGGGCGCAGAGAACGCAGAGGAAAAGGATAAACGAGAGGCACAGCGCAGTTCGAAAGATGTGCTCGGATGTCGATGATGCGTATGCGAGGAAATGCTGAATGACACGTACGCAGAGATGGTTCTGTTTTTCTCTGTGTTCTCTGCGCCCTCTGCGCCTCTGCGTTGGGTGTAATCAGCAGGAGAGAATCAGCCGATATGGCGCCGCGCATTGCGGAACATGCGCATCCAGGGGCCGTTTTCCTTCCATCCATCCGGCCGCCAGGAATTCTGCACGCTCCGAAATACCCGTTCGGGATGCGGCATGACGACGGTGAAGCGGCCGTCGCGCGTGGTCAATCCCGTGATGCCGTTCGGCGAGCCGTTCGGATTCAGTGGATAACGCTCGGTGGCATCACCACGATTATCAACGAACCTCATCGCAATCAAATTCTGCGCCTGGGCCATCTGGCTGGCGTCCTTGAACTCCGCGTAGCCCTCGCCGTGCGCGGTCGCGATCGGCATGCGACTGCCGGCCATGCCGCCGAAGAACAGCGACGGGCTATCTAGAACTTCGACCATCGCTACGCGGGCTTCGAACTGCTCGGAGCGATTGCGCACGAAATGCGGCCAGTGCGCAGTACCTGGAATGAGCTCGTGCAGATTACTCATCATCTGGCAGCCGTTGCACACGCCAAGGGCGAATACGTCGGCGCGCTGGAAGAACAGGCTGAACTGTTCGCGAGCGCGCGCGTTGAAGAGAATGGATTTAGCCCAACCCTCCCCGGCGCCGAGCACGTCGCCATAGGAGAATCCACCGCAGGCAACGACCCCCTTGAATCCGTCCAGCTGCGTGCGGCCGGAAATAATATCGGTCATGTGTACATCGACGGAATCGAAGCCCGCGCGATCGAATGCGGCAGCCATTTCGATCTGGCCGTTCACGCCCTGCTCACGCAGGATGGCCACTTTCGGCCGCGAGCCAGCTGAGACATACGGCGCGGCAATATCCTCGTCGGGATTGAAAGTCAGGTGCGCGTGTAGTCCCGGATCCGATGCGTCGAGGATGCGATCGAACTCCTGTTGCGCGCAATCCGGGTTGTCGCGGAGCTTTTGCATCTGATAAGTCAGTTCCGACCACGTCCTCTGCAGGGCCACGCCGGATTCGCTGTACACCTCCCGCCCCGCGGATTGCACGACGAGACGACCGCTGCGATTGATCACGCCGAGGTCGCTTGCACATTCGGCGAGTCCAGCGGACGCAAATGCGTTACGGACCGTATCCAGTTGCGATGCTGCGACCTGGATGACCGCGCCCAACTCTTCGCTGAAAAGCGCGGGCAGGAGATCGCCCGTTACGTCGATGGTCACGCCGACGTGCGACGCGAACATCATCTCGGCGAGCGTGACGAACAGACCACCGTCCGAGCGATCGTGATAGGCCAGTAACGCGCCCTGGCCATTCAGGCGCTGGATCGTTTCGAAAAACGCCTTGAGTCGCGCTGCCGAATCGACATCCGGTACTTCGCCGCCGACCTTGTCGTAGACCTGCGCCAGAACCGAACCGCCCATGCGATTGCGGCCGGCACCGAGATCGATGAGGATCAACTTGCTCTTGTCGCCGTCCAGCGGCTGCAATTGCGGCGTGAGCGTCCTGCGCGCATCCACACACGGCGCGAACGCAGACACGATCAGCGAGAGCGGTGCCACGACTTCCCTGCCTTTGCCACGCTCCTGCCAGGCGGTGCGCATCGACATCGAATCCTTGCCGACCGGAATGCTGATGCCGAGTTGCGGGCACAATTCCATCGCGACGGCTTCGACTGTATCGAACAGGATCGCATCCTCGCCAGGCGTTCCCGCCGCTGCCATCCAGTTCGCCGACAACTTGACGTCGCCGATGTCCGCGATTTGCGCCGACGCGATGTTGGTCAGCGCCTCGCCCACCGCCATGCGTCCCGAAGCTGGTCCGTTGAGCACGGCAAGCGGCGTGCGCTCGCCGATCGCGAACGCCTCGCCGCGATTGGTAGAAAACCCCATCAACGTGACGGCCGCGTCGGCGACCGGTGCCTGCCAGGGACCGACGAACGGATCGCGCGAACACAACCCGCCGACCGTGCGATCGCCGATTGAAATCAGGAAAGTCTTGTTGGCGACTGCCGGGAACCGCAGCACGCGATTAACCGCTTCGTTCAACCGGATCGACGAATAGTCCGGCGCTGCCAGGTGTCTCGCGAGTCGCTTGACATCGCGCAGCATCTTCGGCGGCTTGCCGAGCACGACTTCCAGCGCCATGTCGACCGGATGATTGTCGAATT
>JBDTTE010000250.1:0-5277 GCA_039930785.1 Betaproteobacteria bacterium
GTCAAGCGCGTCACCCAGGGAATGGATTCGCCGTAGTCGAAGCGCAGGAGTATTTCCATGTCTACTTCGACGTTGCCGCGGCGGCCGACGACGATGCGAACGAGATCGGACAGCCCGTCGCGGATCGGCATGAAATCGATCACCGTGATCGCGCCCGAAGACGTCTCCCAGTTTGTCTCCAGGATCATCGTGTCCTCGCGGTACGCGCGCTGTGTGCGTGCGTCGACATCGACGGGCGCAATGCGCCAGCGTCCGTGGTCGCGTGTGCCGAGTAATGCGGCGAAGCACGCACCGGAATCGAAACGCGGCCAGCACAGCCAGTCGATGGAACCATTGCGCCCGACGAGCGCCGCCGTTTCGCAGTCTCCGATCAGCGCGTAGTCCTCGATATCCACGGGTGTATCCGCACTGCTGCTTGTCGCAGGGGAGGGTTCTGACGGACGTGTCGTTGCGGAGGGGGTATCCATGGCGGGTGAAAGGACAGACCGCCCTGGCTCGTAGTTAGTTCTCCGTGGGCTTCCATGTGGCGTGTTCGCAGGTCTGCTGCGTCAATTGCAGGCTTCGGCGTATATTCGCAATGAAGGCCTTTTCCCCGATTTCATGAGGACTGCACGTCGATGGCAACGCAAAAATTGAAGTTCAAAGATATCTACACTCGCAAGGTAGGCGGCGAGCGCTACCAGTACGAAGCGGAGTATTCGACCGGCGAAACCGTCGAATGGAACGCGCGGGTCTTTCAGGAGGGCGAGCTGAAGGGCACGACCGGGGGCACCGAATCCGGTAATCGGCTGGAAGGCGAGGCCCTGCGTGAAAGCGTTGTAACGCTGATCGAAGTCGCCATCGAGGGCATGCAGGGCATCCACGAATAGCGTGGACTCGCGATCACCCGCGCGGCGGATCGGCCTGACGCAGTCGCATGCCGGTCTTTCGCAGCTTCCAAAGCGCGTAGATCAGGATGACGCAGGCGATGGCACGAGCAATGGGATAAACGATGAAGCTGACGGAACCGCCGGTCCATGAAGAGGCCGTCTCGTACAGCCAGTAGCCGGCAAACAATGAATACGGAACCAGGCCGAGAAGCGCGACAAAACTGGCGAGCTGAAGCGTGGCACCGAAAGATTGCCGGTAGGTTTCGCGTGGCATGGGTGGATTAGCGCAGGGCTTGCGTCATAGCACGGGCTTGATGGGAAGCAGCTGGAATAAGCGGATCTTGCTCCGCTTCGAGAATGCCACGTCCTGGTCCGGGTTGTCTTTGGCCGCGTTCCAGCTGTTTCCCGGCAACATGTCGATTTCTATGGCCGCCTCCACCGCGCGCGCAATCGACTCGTCGTGGATGATCGCGCCGACTTCGGTATTCAGGTTTTCAGAGCGCGGATCGAAGTTGAACGTGCCGATGAAAACAGTCCGGGAGTCTATGACCATTGTCTTCGCATGCAATGCGGAGATCGGGGCCGCGCCGTTTGCAGCCGCCAGTAGCAGCATCCGCCGGCGCTGCGTTTCCGAATCGGGTTTGTACTCATAGATCTGCAGGCCCATCTCGATCAGGCGAGTGCGCTGGTTCCGGTATCCGCTGAAGGCTGGAAAATTGTCGGTGGAAGCCAGTGAATTGGTGTTGATTCGCACGGTGACGCCGCGTGCGATGACACGGCGAAACAGGTCCATCGCCTTGTCGGACAGGACAAGATACGGCGACTGGATCTCGATGCGTTCGCGCGCGCCCTCGACCAGTCGCGCAAGCGAGGAAGTGGTCCGTCCGCCACCGTCGAGTCTCACGAAATTTTTGTTCTTGCCTGGTTGGTCGCTTACGAACTCCACGTCGACCCAGACCATCTGCCGGGCCAATCGATCGAAGGCCGTGGGCGTGGCCTCGATGGCAGCGCGTACCTCGGGCGCAAAATTCGCCGGCAGGTTCGCGTAGTCGTGCAGCTCGCGATAAATCTGGCGCACCTCGCCATCGGCCACAGTCACGTTTTTCTGCAAGAGGCCAAAGCCGTCGTAGAGCTCCTCCACCGGGACGCTCAGGCTGCTCTTCCAGAAGTTATCGAAGCTCGCCGTCATCCCCTTGACAGCTTCTCCCAGCAATAGCGCGTCCCGGTCGCGGAAGTTGTACTCATGGTTGTAATCGAAATACTCCGCGGCCATGTTCCGGCCACCCGTGATGCCGATCTTCCCGTCGACCACGAGTGTCTTGTCGTGCATGCGTTGGTTGACGCCGCGGAAATCGGTCACCACATTGAGCAGGCGCCTGGCAAGTGGAACGCCCACCGAAGTCTTTGGGTTGTAGATACGGATGTCTATTTTGGGATGTCGCGCGAGCGCAAGCAGCGCCTTGTCGGGCGCATCGATCAAGAGATCATCCACGATCACCCTGACGCGAACGCCGCGATCGGCCGCGCGCAACAGCGACTCGGCGGCCAGGATGCCGATGTTGTCCGTGCTCCAGATGAAATACTGGACCTCGATCGATTCCTGCGCATGATCCGCCAGCCATCCGCGCGCCAGCAGCGCTTCCTCACCGGTATCCAGCACGTAGACTCCGGTCTTTCCGACATGCGCGCCAATCTGTGAATCGATGAATGCCATGTGCGAATCGGCTGCCGCACCGGCAATCGCCGCCCACGCGAAACAGAGAACCGCGAGGGCGGCGAAAATTCCCCTTCTCATACTTGATACCCTGGACAATTGTGAAGTGATTCTTCGGAACACCGACATCCTGCGTCGCGCGTGCGATCGTTAGCGATGACCGATGCAGCCGGCATGGTAGTCCGATTCTTCTCGTCGCTGCGATATGGTGGACCGGGTGCCCATGTCGGCCGGAGTGGTGCCGCCGCCGTCTTCATGCGTTGACCCCGTCTCCGCTGTTGTGATATAAAGCGCTTCACTATTAGATACTTACAGGTGGACAAGCCAGTCGGCTCAGTCCACTTCAGATTCCCGAGGAGCGCAATACATGCCCGCCATTTCCCGCCGCGCGAACGAGCTCGGTACCGAAAACGCGTTTGTCGTTCTAGCCGAGGTCAGCGCTTTGCAGCGGCAGGGCAAGGACATCATCTCGTTTTGCATCGGCCAGCCGGATTTCCCGACGCCGAAGAACATTCGCGAAGCCGGGATCAAGGCGATCAATGACGGCAAGCACGGCTATACACCCTCAGCCGGCATCCTGGAGTTGCGCGAAGCGGCGGCAAATTACCTGAATCGCACGCGGCACATCGGCGTACACGCGGACGACATCGTCGTCGGGGCCGGCGCGAAACCGTTTATTGCCTACGCCATCGTCTCGACGACCGACCACGGCGTCGGCGATGAAGTCATTTGTCCTGTACCCGGTTTCCCGATTTACGAATCGCAGATCAGGGCGGCAGGCGCAGTTACCGTGCCGATCTACCTGCGCGAATCGCGCAACTTCAGTTTCGATCCCGCGGAACTGGAAGCGAAGATCACGCCGCGCACCAAGCTGCTGATCCTGAACTCTCCGCAGAATCCGACCGGCGGCATCATTCCGAAGAAGGACATGGAAACCATCGCCGCGATCCTGCGCAAGCATCCGCAGGTCTGGGTGTTCGCCGACGAAATCTATTCGCAGCTCTGCTACGAAGGCGAATTCTGTTCGCTGACGCAGTTTCCCGGCATGATCGAACGCACCATCATATGCGACGGTGCTTCAAAGACCTGGGCAATGACCGGCTGGCGACTCGGTTTCGCGGCGAACAAGGCGCTGGCGCCGGTGTTCACCCGCTGGGTGACGAATACCGATTCCTGCGCTTCGCAGATTACGCAATGGGCTGCGGTCGAGGCGCTGAATGGTCCGCAGGATGACGCAAAGAAAATGCGCGACAGCTTCCTGGCGCGCCGCGACCTCATCGTCGGCTTGCTGAACAAGGTGCCGGGTGTGGTCTGCCAGAATCCCGGCGGCGCATTCTATGCGTGGCCCAACGTCACCGAGGCCTGCAGGCTGATCGGCGCGGCGGACTCGGAAGAATTCCGCAAGCGCCTGCTGAACGAAGCCGGCGTCGCCGTGCTTGCCGACATCCATTTCGGCCAGCGCGTGCCGAACGAAGGGCAGCACATCCGCTTCAGCTATGCCGCGTCGAACGAAGCCATCGAGAAGGGCATCGCGCGCATGAGCGATTTCATCAGAAAAAATACGCGTAAGGCGGCTTGAGGCAATACTTCCAAAATTTTTCAACGCGAAGGATTCATTTCAATACCCCCTTGAGGGGTACGCGAAGGTTCGCAAAGGAAGGCAAATGCAAAGCGGACAAAAAGTGAATGGCGGATTGCGCCTTCCTTCGCGTACCTTTGCGCCCTTCGCGTTGAACAGGTTTATCCGAGACTGAAACGAGGAATCCATGCCATACGCCATACAAACGAAGGACAAGGCAGGAAGCAGCCAGATCCGCGCGGACAATCGCGCGGCGCATATCGAATACCTGACGAGCCAGCAACATCTGCTGCTGGCGGCCGGAGCGTTGATCGAAGATGACGGTACTGGAGCAAATGGCGGCTTGCTGATCGTCGACACCGACGATCGCAAGGAAGCCGAACGCTTCATCGAAAACGATCCCTTTACCAAGGCGAACCTGTTCGAGAAAGTTACGATCACCCGGTGGCGCAAGGCGTTCTTCGACAAGCAACGCCTTATCTAGGACGGGAAACATTAGCCACCGAATGGTCGTCGCGGCGCCGCGACTGCAAGTGCCGCGTTAAAGCGCTTTGGCCCGCCAGGGTGATCTCGCGCAGAGCGTACGCATCATCAACACTAACATGCTATAAATCGCGGCCCGAAGCGGGCGCCCGCCCGCCGGTGTTCCAGGATTGAAGGATGACCGCTGCAACCGTGCCGGCCATGTCGAGTGGATTTCCGGCGATCTCGCTGGAGTCCCGGCCGGCATTCGCGTTCGTCGTTGTCCTGCACGTCATCGCGATTTTCCTGCTTGCACACCTCATTGACGCGCATCGCGTCACGCAGCGACAACCGCTGATCGTGGAAATACTGAAGGCGCCGGAGCCGGAGAAGAAACAACCGCTGCCGAAACTGAAGCCGCTTCCGCCAGTGGTGGAAGTCCCGCCGCAGGAGCCGCCGCCGAAAGAGCCGCCTCCGAAGAAGCTGCTCGAGAAGGAGCCGCCCAGGGAGATTCCGCCGGAACCGCCCAGGCCGCAGCCCGTGAAGGTGGAGCCGCTGCCTGAACCGGTCGTGCAAAAACCGGATGTTCTGCCCAAGCCGTTGCCGCTCTCCGAACTGCCACCGCCGCCGAAGCCGACTTCGCCGGTGCCGGT
>JBDTTE010000251.1:0-5264 GCA_039930785.1 Betaproteobacteria bacterium
TTAAATCGCTAAAAAGCTCCCTCTCCCCTGGAGGGAGAGGGCCGGGGAGAGGGGGAGAGGGAGAAGATCAGGGCTTCTTCGCCTCGCCACCTAACACTACACCGTCGATTTCGCGACCGTAGTAATCAAACTCGGGACTGGCGTGGTATTTCTCGCGGGTTTTTTCCGCGCTGTCCGCGAAGCGCGGATCTTGCGGACGTGGGCGGCTGTTCATATACGCCGCGACATCCCACGCATCCTGGTCGCCCAATGTATTTCCGGCACCGTACGGCATGTTGCTCTTGATGAACGCAGCCGCCATGTCGACCTGATGCATTCCCGCGCCCCAGTTGAACGACCGCGGCCCCCACAACGGCGGAAACACAACGCGTCCCTGCGAACTGCGACCCTGCCCGTCTTCGCCGTGGCATAGCGCGCAATTTGCTGCATAAACTTTCGAGCCGCGCTGCAGGTTCGGCGCCTGCTGGGGCGCTACGAGCCGCGGATACCCCACTGCCTTCGGCTTGATACCGACCGGCAGTCCGGTCGCGAGCCAGTGAAAATACGTGAGCAACGCGGTGACTTCGCGGCTGTCCGCCGCGGGAACGACGCCGTTCTGGCTGTAGCGGAAACAACCCTGGATGCGCATCTGCATCGTATTCACCAACCCGTCCTTCTTGCGATATTCCGGGTAGTGCACGTAAGCCGCCCACATGGGACCGGAAGATGCCGCACGACCGCGGTCAAGATGGCAATTGCGACAACTCAACCCATTGCGCGAGTACTCGCCGGCGTACTTCGCCGTATCCTCGAAAATATTCTGGCCGAGGCGAACGAGATCGCCATAGGGACCGGCGGGAATCGCGGCATCCGGCGGGGGCGTGAAGTCGTCGGGCGATTGCGGCGTCGGCGTCCACGCCTCCGGTTTATCCGGACGCGGCGCCTCGGGAACCGCACCCGGCTCGAGGCTGGCGATGTACGCCGACACGCTGCGAATGTCTTCTGCGGTCATGCCGTGCGCCACGCGCGCCATCAATCCGAGCGGCGTAGCCGGACGCTTTCCAACCTGGAAGGCATTGAGCTGCGCGGCGAGATATTGCGGCCATTGTCCTGCGAGTCCCGGAATGGACGGCGCCACACCAGTCAACGCGGCGCCATGACAGCCACTGCAGGGCGGCACACCGCGCTCCCACGAGCCGACGGTGACCAGTGATTGGCCGGGCGCGAGTTGCGCGGGCGATAGCCCAGTCACAGGCTTGTACGGCGTGCGCAGACTACTTAAATACTGCGCGACGGTCTTGATCTCTGCGTCGGTCAGGCCCGCCGCCATCGGCGACATCAGCGGATTCGCTCGCTTGCCATCGCGAAAATCCCGCAGCTGGTTCTCGATGTAAGCCGTGGGCAAGCCGGCAATCCGCGGATACAGCCCATCGCCGCCGCCTTCGCCCTTCGTACCGTGGCAGGTCGCGCAGGCCGGCACGCTGGCGCTGCCCTGTGTGACGATCGACTCACCGGTGCCCGAAGCCCAGACCGGCAGCCACGCAATCGCACCCAGCGCCAGCAACCCCGCCCACATCGGCGCAATTCGCTTCAACATCGTGTGCATGATTGCGGCCACGGCTACTCCTGCTTCAACGGCAGAAAACCGTAATGCTGGTAAATGGCCTGACCCTCCGTACTTGCAAGGAAGCGCAGGAAGTTGTCCCCGGCTTCCGCATGCGGCGCATTCTTCATCAAGCCCGCGGTATACGTCGCATAATTATTCTGCGAATCCGGCAGCGTGACGACGGAGACCGGATGCTGCTTCATCGTCGCGTGAAAATAAGCCTCCGAATACCATACGGCCCCCGCCTCGCACCTGCCCTGCATGATGCGCAGCGGCGTCTGCCGATGGTGGATCTGGGTCAAGAAGGTCGAACCGCTCGTTACCTTGTCTTCGTAGACGGCCTTGACCAATTCGTCTCCGCCGGACTTGCGCATCGCGGGGATGATCTGGTTACGTGCAATGCCCTCCCAGGCCGGGTTCGGCATGCACAGCGCGACGCCAGGCTGCGCCAGGTCGCTCCAGCCGACGATGTGGTGCGGATTGCCAGCCGCGGTCATGATTGCAAGACGATTGCGCGCGTAATCCACCGTGCGCGAAAACCACTGCTTTTCCTTCTGGATTTCCTGCATGCGTCCGCGACCGGTCGCATAGACATCGGGCCGCAGCGTAACGCGCAGGTTGCCAATCACGACCGCGCCGTTCTCGATCTGGTCGACAAGAATTCCCGGAGGCAACGTCTCGACGAACACCCGCTCGTATTGGGGATAGGCTGCACGGAAGCCACGAATCAGGTCGCGCACGACCATGTACTGGTTGCCCGCGAAGAATATCGTGAGCTGGGGATCGTTCACGTCGCCCTGTAGATCCGGCACGTTGTCGATGCCGGGCACCGTGAAATTCACACCGTCATCCGGCGGCGCATTCCAGGGTGGGTCGAATTGATAAGGCGGGTCGAACGGTCGCGACGGTTCGCTTCGTTCCGCCGCGACGGACGCATGCACGCCGATCGCGAGCGCGACGACGGCGCATGCATTGACGACGTACCGCGCGACGCTCACTGCAATCACATCGGAAGCATTACGTAGCCCTGCATTTCCAGCATGACCACGCTGGAAATTGCCGACAACGTAATTTCGACGTCAGGATTCACCCATTCGTGGGCAAACTTGTTGGCTGCGAGCGCCTGGCCGCAAACGATGACTTTCACGCCCGCCGCCTTGAGCTCGCTGATCAATTTGACGTTCGGATTGTCGACGCTGAATTTTTCCTTGTAGTGATCGTTGCCGAGGACCGACGGCGTCGCCGGACCGTGAACCACCGCAATAAAGTGCAGGTGCGACAACGGCACGCCCGCAGACGCAAAAATGTTGGCCGCGCGCGCAACCTTTTCCAGGGAAGGATTGAGTTTCTCGTTCGCCGCGGCGCCGACGGTGACATTGAACACGACCTTGTAGTCGGCATTCTTGTCCGGCTGCATGGCGGCGTTGGGAAGATCCGCGGACGCGCCAAAATCCGGAATCGCGGGATTGATCCACTTGGTCTCGGCCGCGTAGCCGCTCACGGCCGCGCTGGCGAGCGCGAAAGTACAGATTGCCACCATATTTTTCAGTTTCATTGTCGCTTTCTCCATGTTCAGCCTGGCGTCCCCAGGCTTTATCTGTTGTTATAAAAGGAAAACAGTTCCGCACCCTGCACCTCAAGGTATGGCCGGATCATGTTATCGAAATATGGCGGGCCTTGCGTACGCGCCGCCCGGGAATCACAAATGGACTTTCCGCCGGTTTTGCGTCAAATTCCCGCGACGCAAGCGATCAACTGCAGAGGTCGTTCCCATGATGGCCCGCCCGCACCCACCCTTTCGCGCCGACCATGTCGGCAGTTTCCTGCGACCGCCGAAACTGCTGGAAGCGCGGGAACAGCATAAAACCGGCAACCTATCGCGCGATGCGCTTAGAGCGGTGGAAGATGATGCCATCCGCGATATCGTGCGCTTACAGGAAGATCTCGGTCTGCAGGGAATCACCGACGGCGAATTCCGACGCACCTACTTCCACATCGATTTCCTGGAGCAGCTGCAGGGTGTCGAAACAAAAGGCGGCATCGCGGTGAGCTTCCGCAGCACCGGCGGCACCGTCGACTTTTCTCCGCCCGTCATGCACGTGACCGGCCGTTTACAGCACGTGCGCCCCATCCAGCGTGCCGATTTCGAATTCCTGCGCTCGGCTACCGGCCGCACACCCAAAGTCACCATCCCTTCGCCGACCATGCTGCATTTTCGCGGCGGTCGCCAGGCCATCAGCAAGGAAGCCTATCCGGAGCTTGAACCGGCGTTCTACGATGACGTGGCTCGTTGCTATCGCGCCGAGCTGAAATCACTCGCCGAAGCCGGCTGCCGGTACGTGCAGCTGGACGACACGAACCTGGCCTATCTATGCGATCCGCGAATGCGAGAGGGGGCGCGACAACGTGGCGATGATCCGGACGCACTGCCGCGCCGTTATGCCCGACTGATCAACGCGGCTATCACTGAGCGGCCCGCCGACATGACGGTATGCGTGCATCTGTGCAGGGGCAACTTCCGCAGTGCCTGGGCCGCCGAAGGCGGGTACGAGCCCGTCGCCGAGGTGCTGTTCAACGAACTGGCGGTGGACGGTTATTTCCTGGAATACGACGACGTGCGCTCTGGCAGTTTTGCGCCGCTGCGCTTTGTGCCCAAAGATAAAACCGTCGTACTCGGACTGGTCAGCACCAAAGTCGGCGAGCTCGAATCGAAGGACGAACTCAAGCGACGCATCGACGAGGCGTCGCAACACGTCGACATCTCGCAGCTATGTCTGTCACCGCAGTGTGGATTCTCGAGCACGGTCCACGGCAACGACATCGCGCGCGAAAGCCAGGCGGCGAAGTTGCGGCTAGTGGTGGAAACAGCGCGGGAAGTTTGGGGCGACGCCTGAACACTCGGACCTCATCGTCTACGTCTTATCACGAAGAGCACGAAGAACACGAAGTTACACGAAGAAAAGCGGAGGCGGTATTGCGGTTGCCATGGAATTTAGTTGTCGCGCCTCTTGCTGTTTTCCGGTCCTCACATTCAATCTTGCTTTTGCACTTCTTCGTGTCCCTTCGTGTTCTTCGTGCTCTTCGTGATGAAGGTTTTCGCCGTCTTGTTTATTTGCTGTACTTCGACATCAAATCGCGCGCGTTCTTGTACAACGCCTTGCCGTCGACGCCCTTGGCATTCGCATCCTGAACCCAGCCATCGGTCACGGGCTGGACGACTTTCTTCCATTCCTCGATCTCTTCGTTCGAGATCACATTTTCGATGCCGCCGACTTTCTTCTTGTTGATGACTTCGATCTCGGCAAACAATCGACCGATCGAACCGGACAACTCGATGCCGCTGTTCGCATCGACAATCTTTTTGAGATCGGCCGGCAGCCCGTCGTACCTGGCTTTGTTCATCGCGATGATAAACACGGAGTTATAGATCAGGGGCTGCGAAGCTTCGGGCCCGCTGTGGAATTTCGTGAGCTCATCGACTTTCAGGGCGGGCATCACTTCATAAGGCAGTATCGTGCCGTCGATCACGCCCTTGGATAACGCTTCCGGCACTTGCGGCACGGGCATGCCCACTGGCGTCGCCCCGAGTGCCGCGAGCATCTTGTTGGTCTGGCGCGTCGGCGCGCGTACCTTCAGCCCGCGCAGATCCGACCGCCGCACGATCGGCTTTTTGATCATG
>JBDTTE010000252.1:0-5256 GCA_039930785.1 Betaproteobacteria bacterium
ATTTTCCGGTCCGATTGCTCATGCAAGACAAATTCGAGTCATGGAAGTACGCGCCTCGGATTGCCGTACCGACGCTGGTCATCGCCGCAGAGCAGGATCGGGTCATCCCGCGAGACAGTACGGAATTGTTGCTCACTCATTTTCGTAACGGCGTTGCGACGCTGCATTTTCTGGCCGGCACGGGCCACAACACCCTCTCCGAGAGTCCCGAATACATTTCGCTGCTCAAGGGTTTGCGATGAAGGGTGCGACTCGCCGGCGCTATGAGCGCCAGCGCACGGAGTTGCATGGGCATTGCGCGTACGTTGTCCATGGAAAAATCCCGCTCGCGTCATGCGGGAATTTTCAATTCGTAGTCAACCATCGAGGGGAAAATCCATGTCCGGTTACTTTGAAATCCACAAGAGCACCAACGAGAAATTTGTCTTCAACCTGAAGGCCGCCAATAACGAAGTCATCCTGACGAGCCAGACCTACTCCACCAAGCAACACGCCCTGGATGGCATCGAGGCCGTCAGAAAAAATTCGGCAAACGATGCGCAGTACACGCGCAAGCACTCCACTGCCAAGCAGCCCTACTTCGTTCTGAACGCCACCAACGGCGAAACGATCGGATCAAGCCAGATGTATGCATCAACCCCGGCGATGGAAAGCGGCATCGCCAGCGTCAAGGAGAATGGGGCAACGAAGACGTCGAAGGACAATGCGTGACCCGCTAAAGATTGGCAAGGTAATGGCAGTCAGAACGCAGCAAAGCCAAAACCTCCCGTACTGACGTCGTCACAATGGCTGTTACAGACGAATGCCGGTGTGTCGACCACCGGCGACCCGACCTGACTTGAATCCGCAACTGGAACGCATCCGCGAGGCAAGCGATTGCGTCCCTGTTTTGTTCCGCCGGCATCCGCGCCAGATCGCAAGGTGACGGATTTGCTCGACGTCGAAGACGACCCGGGAGAATTCGCAGTGTTATAGTTGCCGCGTGCGCTCCTCCCTCCAAAAGCTGGTTGCCTTGCTGCTCATCGCGTTCATGCTCAATACCTTGAGCTGGAGCGTGAGCACGGTGGCTTTCGCCGACTGGGTGGCAAGCGAACAACCCGCGGCGCAATCTATCGACGTCGAGGGCGAAACACACGATACCAATTCACAGGGCGACTGCAGCAAGCACTGCAATGAGGGCTGCCATGTTTTCAGTCATTTGCAGGGCTTCGTCCAGACCTCTGTCGCCTGCTTCCCGTCCCTCGATTCTTTTGAGGCCCCCGTCCCCCTGAAGCATCCCGCCGTCCGCTCTCCGGATGGCCTCTTCCGCCCGCCGCGTTTCTCCGCTCTGGCCTGACCGTCACCGCTTTTTTTGATCGGTAGATTTCCGTCGTGCGTCCGCACGACGGCCGTCGCTCATGCTGGACAGGAGAACCCATGCGGGATCATTTATTCTCGGGCACGCTCACGCGCTGCGTCCGTACTTTCACGGACGGACTGACGCCCCATTTTCTGATTGTCGTTTTATTTTCTTTACCACTGGCTGCGGCGCGGGCGGAACCGCTCACGCTTGATGAAGCCTGGACGCTTGCCGACCAGGCCAATCCGGAATTGCGCGCGGCACAAGCCGGGCTTTCCGCCGCCCGCGGGCAACTCAAGGACGCACAAGGGTTGCTCTGGAACAATCCCCAGGTCGCCACTGACCTTACGCGTCGAACGCTTTCGCAACCGGGCATGCCGGGCCAGGCGTTCGGGGAGTGGAACGTCGGGCTCGCCCAGACTTTTGAGCTGGCCGGTCAGCACGGCTATCGCCGCGAAGCGGCCGAGTTCGAACTCGATGCGGCCAATGCAAGAATTGCGGAACTTCGCCGGCAAGTTCGTGCCGCCGTCGAGCAGCGCTTCACCCGCGTGCTGGCATTGCAGAAGCGGGTCGAAATCGAACGCAATTCGCTGAGGCTGATTCAAGACGCGGCCGTTGCAGTGAGGAAGCGCGTCGGCGCCGGGCAGGATAGCCGCCTCGATGGCAATCTGGCTTCCGTTGAAGCCGAGCGCGCGCAGAATCAGGCAACCTTGTTGGGTGAGCAACTGATCCAGGCGCGCGTAGAGCTGGCATCGCTGGTGCAGTTGCCTCCGACCAATCTTCCCGAGGCCGTCGGCGAATTTCGCGCGGAACGGCCGCGCTATTCCCTGCAGGATCTGCTCGACAACCTTGCGACCCGTCCCCTGCTTCGCGCGCTGAACCTGCGCGAACAGGCCGCCAGAAGCAAGCTGGCCCTGCAGCGCGCCTCCACGTATCCCGACATCACGGTTGGATTGACCACAGGGCGCGAAGGCCCCGGCGACGCGCGCGAAAATCTCGTGATGCTGTCCGTCTCCATACCGTTGCCGTTGTTCAAGCGCAACGCGGCCGGCGTGGGTCAGGCGTCCGCGGAACTGACGCAATCGCAGATCGAGAAAATGTCGCTCTCGCGCGATGTCGAAGCGCAGGTACGCGCGACATGGCAGCGACTCGAGAGCCTGCACGCCCGCGTGAGCCGGCTCACGGAGTCGGTCCTGCCGAGCCTCGAAGAGAACCAGCGCCTGTCCGTCGTTTCGTTTCGCAGCGGGGAAATCGGCCTGCTCCAGCTGCTGCTGGTCAACCGCCAGCTCCTGGATGGCCATCGGGACTATCTGGACGCCGTTGCCGATCTGAGCCAGACGCGCATCGCGCTCGAAGAGGCTGCCGGTTTCGTTTCGAAAGACGCCGCCCGTTGAGCGCCCCTCTCTCCAGTCGCGCCACAAATCCCTTCGGCGATTTCACCTGGTCCAGACAATCATGATTGCATTCTCCGTCCACAAGTGTTCCGTACTGATGCTCGGATTTGCTTTTGCAATTGCGCTATCTGCTTGCGGCAAACGCGACGAATCGCAAGCAAAGCCCGTTGCCGAAGTCCACAACTCCACGCACGACGAGCACGCTGGCGAACAGCGCCTGACCCTGTCCACCGCGGAACGCGCAACCGCGGGCATAAGGACCGCGGAGCTCACGTCACAATCTTTCGTTGATCAAGTGGTCCTCACCGCGACGATTCGCGCCAACCAGGACCGCATCGCCCACGTCGCACCGCGTGTATCGGCGCGCATCACGGAAGTCAAAGCCCGGCTCGGCGACACCGTGAAAAAAGGCCAAACGCTCGCGCTGCTGGACAGCATCGAGCTGGGCGAGGCGCACTCTGCCTATCAGCAGGCGCAAAGCCAGTTTTCCCTGGCGACATCGGACTTCGAGCGCGCGCAAAAACTCAAGGCAGAGGACATCATTCCGGAGAAGGACTACCTGCGCGCGCGCAGCGAGTACGAGAAAGCGAAGGCCTCGCTGCGTGCCGCCGACGACAAGCTGCGGCTCCTGGACGTGGCGCACCGCGACGCGGAAAAGGGCACGGGTTCCGTATTTCCGCTGCGGTCGCCCTTTGCCGGGACGGTGATCGAGAAGGACGCCGTGCTGGGCGAACTTGCGCGGCCGGATAAGAGCATTTTCACCATCGCTGATCTTTCGACGCTGTGGATCGAAGCCGACCTGTTCGAGAAAGATCTTCACAGGGTGAGAACGGGCGCCGCAGCCACGGTGACCGTGAGCGCTTATCCGGACGAAACATTCAAGGGCCGGCTGACCTATATCAGCAGCACGGTGGACAAGGAAACCCGTGCGCTGGTGGCGCGAGTGGAAGTCCCGAACCCCGGCGGGCGACTCAAACCGGAGATGTTCGCCACCGCTTCGATCGACACCGCGTCCACCAATCAGGCGCTCACGCTGCCGCAGGATGCGGTGCTGCTCATCAATGGCCAGGCCATGGCCTTCGTGCAGGAAGGCGACGGCTTTGAGGCGCGAGCGCTCGACCTCGGCGACAAGTTCGGCGGCCGCGTCGTGGTACGCGGCGGGATCAAAGAGGGCGAGCAGGTCGTGATCGCGGGAGCGTATGCGCTAAAGGCGCGCATGCTCAAATCGCAAATCGGCGACACGCACTGAAGGGCGGCCATCATGCTCAATTCAATCGTCGATGTTTCGCTGCGTTACAAGATATTGGTGCTGGTCGGCCTCGTGCTGATCGCGGTGTTCGGCGTGCGCGCATTTCGCGCCGTGCCGGTGGATGCTTTTCCGGATGTCACGCCGGTGCAGGTGAATGTCTATACCGAATCGCCCGGGCTGGCGGCAGAGGATGTGGAAAAGCTGCTCACGTTTCCGGTGGAGACCGCCATGGCGGGTTTGCCCGGCGTCGAGGAGATCCGTTCTGTTTCGTTGTTCGGGCTGTCCTATGTCAGCGTCTATTTCAAGGACAACGTGGATATCTACCTTGCCCGCCGCCTTGCCGGGGAAAAGCTGCTGGAAGCGAAAGCACGCATTCCCGAAGGCTATGGCGAACCATCGCTCGGGCCCAACAGTTCCGGATTGGGCCAGGTGTTCTGGTACACCGTCGAGTCGGCGGATCAGCGTTTATCGACCATGGATTTGCGCACACTGCAGGACTGGAACATCCGCCTGCTCCTGCGCACCGCGGCGGGTGTGGACGACGTGACTTCCTGGGGTGGCGACGAAAAGCAGTATCAGGTTTTGATCCAGCCGCAGAAGCTGATCAAGTACGGCCTGAGCTTCAAGGCGGTGATGGAAGCGCTCGCCGCGAACAATCGCCAGGTGGGCGGACAGTACGTGAACGTCGGACAGGAGCAGTACCTAGTGCGGGGCATCGGCCTGGTCACCGGCACACGCGACATCGGCAACGTCGTCATCACCCAGCGCGAGGGCGCGCCGGTTTATGTGCGCGATGTGGCAGAGGTGAAGGAAGCGCCCGGCCTGCGTTTCGGCGCCGTGACGCGCGACGGCAAGGAAGTCTCACTCGGCATCGTGCTCGCGCGCATGAACGAGAACGCAAAACAGGTGGCCGAGGCGGTGAAGGCAAAACTTCTGACCGTGCAACAGGCGCTGCCGCAGGGCGCCACCATCAATCCGGTGTACGACCGCACCGAACTGGTGGACAAGGCGCTCCGCACCGCCGAAAGCGCGCTGGTCGAGGGCTCCATCCTGGTGGCCGTCGTGCTGTTCCTGTTCCTCGGCGAGATCCGTTCTGCCGTCGTGGTCGTCGCGGTCCTGCCGCTCGCGATGCTCATCGCCTTCATCCTGATGGGGTATGCCGGCCTTTCCGCCAATCTGATGTCGCTCGCCGGTCTCGCCGTCGGCATTGGCATGATGGTCGACGGCGCCGTGGTCATGGTGGAGAACGGCTTTCGCCTGCTCTCCCATCACGC
>JBDTTE010000253.1:0-5196 GCA_039930785.1 Betaproteobacteria bacterium
CCAGGTCGATGATCACCAGCGCGTTGTGCGGCTGGTCGCTGACGTAGAGCTTCGTCCCATCCTTGCTCACCGCCAAACCCCGCGGCTTTTTGCCCGCCGGAATCGTCTTGGTGACCTGGTCGGTCGTAGTGTCGATCACGCTGATCGTGCCACTGCCTTCGTTGGGAACATAAGCGTTAGGCGCTGCGAATACGAGCGACGCCGAGAGCAGCGGCAGGATCGAACAAATTGCATTGAATCTTTTCATGCGTGATTCCTTATTTTTTGTTCTGGCCCATAGTGTACTTCACGCCTACCCAGAACGCCCGCGGCGCGCCGGGTGCGTAGAAAGTCTCGTGTCTCCAGTCGTCCGAGTTCGTCTGGAAATTTCCGGCCGAGTCGAAGGAGTTCGCGGCCAGGATCGCGCCGGACGAATATTCCTTGTCGAACACGTTGTCGATCTTGCCGAACAATTCCCAGTTCGAATCCAGCTTGAAGCGCGTGTTGAGGTTCAGCACTGCATAACCCGGGACCTTTCCGGAACCCTCGAAGTTGTCGCCATTGAAATTGACGCCGGACTGGTGCTGGTTATTCTCATTGCCCAACGCGTATTGGTCGGAGAACGCGACGATCATGCCGCCCACCAGCCATTTGTCCGTCACGCGATAATCACCGATCAGCTTCAACTGGTGCTCCGGAATGCCGGGAATCTTGTTGCCGGACGTAACCTGGATCAGGTTGTTGTCCGCGCTCGGGCAATCGGCAAACGAACCCGCGCTGCTGTTGTTCTCCGAAACCAGGCAGGCGGAAGAGCGGAACGTGGCCTGAACGTAGCTGTAGTTGATCGCCCAGCTCATCCGTCCGATGTCGCCATCCAGCCCAAGTTCGGCGCCTTGCCGCCGTGTCTTGCCGAAGTTTGTAAAGTAACCGGCACTCGTAGTGGTACCAACGAACAGGATGTCGTCTTTGTTGACACTGCGATACACGCCTGCGTTCCAGTTCACGCTGGTGGACAGCTTGCCGCGCAGGCCGGCTTCGACAGTCTGCGTAACGACTTGTTTCAGGTAAGGGTCCGATGCCAGCGCATTCGGCAACGTGCAGGGATTGGCCGGATCCGCACAGCCCAACTCGATCGGGCTCGGTGCGCGACTGCCCTGGTTCCAGCCGGCGTACGTGCCGAGCGACGGCGTGATCTGCCAGGTCAGCCCCACCGCCGGATTGAATTTGGTGTAGGTGAAATCGCCATCGAGATTGGGTGGCGTCGAGTTGAGCTGGTCGGTGTTCTTGACCGTGGTGCGGTTGAAGCGGCCAGACAGCGTACCAGCGAGTTCTTTTGTGATGTTCCAGGTATCCGTCGCGTACAGGCTGATGGTCTTGGTGCGACCCTTCAGTGCGTTTTCCGTGTCTTCCGTTCCTGTTTCCAGCACGCTGCGATCGGTGGCGGAACTGAATATGCCGAGCTGGGAACTCTGGGTAAAGTCGGAGTGCGACCAGTCATAAGTGGAGCCCACGGCGAGCGTGTTCTTGTCTTGTATCCAGGAGCCCTGGATGCCCACGCCGTCGCTGGTTTGCTTTGTCGTACTGCGATTGCTGACCGCGGTGTCGGCGTTACAACCGACACCCGCACACGTTCCGGCACCGGCTGCGTCGTTGTCGCCGTCTTCGAAGTCGTCGTTGACGTCGCCGTTCAGCGTACGTGTCTTGTTGATACGGTGATAGACCAGGCCGGATAGCAGGAATTTGTCGTTGAGCCACTGGCTTCCCGTGAGGTTCAACATCGTCATCTGGTTCCGCGTGTTGTCCGGGATGGTGTAGACCTGCTCGCGGCGTTGATCGAGCATGCTCTGCGGGACGACGCCGTTGCCTGTCAGGTTCGTATTGGCATGCGTGATTGCCAGGTCGATGTCGCTTTCAGCGGTCTGGTGGCCGATTTTGGCAAAGATCTGCCTGACCTTTGTGGGCGATGAATCGCGCCAGCCATCTTCCTCGAACCAGTTGCCGGCGACGAAATAGTCGAGCTTGTCGGCCGATCCGCCGCCCCACGACGCGTTGGCCGATTTACGGCCCCAGGAGCCGCCATACGCTTCGACTTCCAACCCGGGGTCCGTGCGACCGCTCTTGGTGCGGATTTCGATTGCGCCGCCGAGGGTATTCAAGCCGAACACCGGATTGGAGCCGGGCACGATCGCCATCGACGAGATCGCGTTCAGCGGAATCAGGTCCCAGTTCACTATGTCGCCGAAGGGCTCGTTGATTCGCACGCCGTCCTGGAACACCGACAGGCCTTGCGGTGCGCCGAGCAGGGGCGAAGCCGAGAAGCCGCGGTAGTTCACGTTTTGCTGGAAGGGGTTGTTCTGGATGTCGCTGATGCTGACTGACGGCATCGCGCGATTCATGAATTCCGGCAGGTTGATCGATTGCTGCTCGCGGATGTGATCGCCGGTCACTGACTGCACGTTCGACGGTACCTGATCCTTGGGTGTACCCAGGCCCGGAATCGGCGTGGTGCCAATGACTTCCACAGTCGGCGCCTCCAGGTCGCGGGTGCGAGGGTCGGCGGCGTAAACTGCGCTGACCGGGATGGCCAGGCTGACGACGAGCGCTAGATAGACCCGGCGATGCCGGCGAAAATGACAGACCATTGCAGTTCCCCCTCTGATTTTTCTGTTTGAATTCAAGCGCCAGCCTTGCGATTACGCCGGTTCGAGCGGGTTAATGGAAGGGCTGGCGCCGGCCGCCATGGGCAGGTGAGCGAATCTAGAGCTACAGAAGGGCCGTTCGGCAGGGACGGACTCCCAAAGCTATTGGGAAAAATTCCCAATGTGAGGCTTGGAGACCTTCTCAACCGCGTCTTCTGGGAGGCGATTTTGTGCTCGCTTGTGCCGAAAAGTCGATTGAAGAACGTCGAGCGCCAAAGCGACGACCGAAATCAAATAGACCACGGCGAGCGGCAAGAGCAGCAGCAGGACGATCTGAAAGATGAATGGCAAGCCGGGTTCCCAAGGGATAAATGGCA
Organism: Betaproteobacteria bacterium; assembly: GCA_039930785.1. Lineage (GTDB taxonomy): Bacteria > Pseudomonadota > Gammaproteobacteria > Burkholderiales > JACQAP01 > JACQAP01. The sequence continues at coordinate 2,996 of JBDTTE010000253.1, forward strand.
ACTTTTGCGTCGCGCCGCAATATCGCCAACCTATGCCCGTCGGATGCCGCCGCACAGGGGGACGATTCCTGGCGCGGGCGGGATTTATTCCCGATCCAATGACGGCGGGGTGTCGTTTGGGCAGTGAGCCCGCATCGGGAATATTTCCCTTGTTGCCCGGGGGAGCTTCCGCTATATAGGTTTGAAGGTTTTCACGGATTTCTTTTCATTTCATGGGCACCTCCCGGAACGACGCGCAGGAGCGCCCGACCAACCTCCAGACATCGCTTCGGCGGGATGTACTGATCGTCGTCGCGGTGACGCTTGCGACATTCGCGTTTTCGAGCGCGATCGATCTGCGCGAATGGGTTGAGAATTTCACCGGGCCGCTGGAGGCGTATCAGATAGACGAGCTACCGCTCACGCTACTGGCAGCGGCCCTGACCTTGGCCTGGTTTTCCTGGCGCCGGGCGAAGCAGGTGGTGGAGCAGGTTGAATTGCGCCTGATTGGCGAGCGGCAATACCGCGCGCTATTCATGGAGACGCTGGCGGGCAACGTTGTCGCGTCGATAGACGGGCGGATCAAGCTGGCCAATCCAGCCGCGGCACAGCTACTGGGTTTTGAGGCAACGGAAGAGCTGAACGGACGCATGCTCGGCGAGTTCTACCTGGACGAGAATCTCTGGGCGGAACATCGTGGTCGCCTGCTGCATGCGGAAAAAATCGAGCTGCCCGTTCTGCAACTGAAGCGCCGTGATGGGCGCTGCGTTCAAGCCGTGGCCAAGCTGTCTGCGCAACTCTCGCCGGAAGGCGAGCGCGAAGTGCACATGTATGTGGCCGACATTACCGATGTGACGTCCATGCAGACCGAGTTGGCCGGCGCACTGGCGGAAAACCGCCGGCTCTCGCAGCGCTCGATGCAGGTGCAGGAAGAGGAGCGCCGCAACCTGGCGCGGGAACTGCACGATGAACTGGGCCAGAGCCTGAACGCGATCAAGGTGGATGCGGTGACGATCCGCGATCGCAGCGAAAACGCGATCGAGGTGCAGCGCAGCGCAAAGGCGATCATCGAGGTCTCCGGCCAGGTTTACGATGTCGTGCGCAGCCTGCTGCAGCGGTTGCGGCCGGTCGCGCTGGATGAGCTGGGCCTGCGGTCTGCGGTGGAATACGGCGTCGAGCAGTGGCAGCGGCGTCATCCAGCGGTGCGTTGCACTTTTTCGGCGGAAGGCGAACTGGACGACTTGAGTGAGCAAATGAACATCACCCTGTACCGGCTGGCGCAGGAATGCCTGACGAATGTCGCCAAGCACGCGGAAGCGACTACCGTGGCGGTTTCCTTGCAGCGCGTGAACAGTCACGAGATCTGTTTCGGCTTCGACGACAACGGCAAAGGTTTCGATCCCGGTTCGCCTCGGGAGGGGCTGGGTCTCGTCGGATTGCGTGAAAGAGTGGAAGCATTGGACGGTAAATTCGATTTACAGAGCGCGCCCGGCCGTGGGGTCAGCGTGCGCGCCGTGATTCCCGTGGGAGAAAAATGATGAGTGAAACAAGAATGACGCCAGTGCGCGTAGTGCTGGTGGACGATCATGCGGTAGTTCGCGAAGGCTATCGCCGGCTGCTGGAACGAACCGAGGACATCTCGGTGATCGCGGAGGTTGCGACCGGGGAAGACGCCTATCGCGTCGTGTGCGAAATCCAGCCCGACGTTACCGTCATGGATATCAACCTGCCGGGCATGGGCGGCATCGAAGTGGTGCGGCGCATCGTCGCGCGCTTGCCCGAAGCTCGCATCCTGATGTTCAGCATGCATGAGGACACGGTATTTTCTTCGCGCGCATTGCAGGCCGGCGCAAGGGGATATGTCACCAAATCGGCAGCGCCTGAAGTTCTGGTGGAAGCAGTGCGCCTGGTCGCGCAAGGCAAGCTCTACATCAGCCACGAGATGGCGCAGGAACTGGCGATGCAGATGCTGCCCGGCCGCGACAATCCGATCGATGCGCTATCCGCACGCGAATTCGAAGTCTTTCGCCTGCTTGTTGCGGGGCATTCGCTGCAGGAGATTTCGCGCATCCTGTGCCTGTCGTACAAGACCGTCGCCAACTACCAGTCGAACATCAAGCACAAGCTCGATGTCAGCAACACCGCGCAGGTCGTGCGCATCGCGTTGAGTCACGGGTTGATTGCCAGCTCCGCGGAATCGGAGGAAATGCGCAGCGAGGCGA
>JBDTTE010000254.1:0-5174 GCA_039930785.1 Betaproteobacteria bacterium
TTCGGTCCGACGGATTGAAAGTTGCATCGTTGTGTTTTTGTTCGCCGGTGCGCATCAAAGGCGCGCATACATTCGATTCCTGCTTTTTAGCGTATATCTGGCGGGGCCTTAATTTACCACGTAAGTGATGCTGGCCCTACCCCCAAACCTCGTACCTAAGCCTATCTTTCGTGCCGGGAATAATGGCGGAATTCCATGCGGCATTAGAAGACCCTGCATCGAACCCGTCGCCCGTTGGCGACCATCGCAAATATCGTCAATCTCCCAAGCCGGGGTGGACAGGAATTGCCTGCACTGGTTCCTGCTCCACGCAATCAATACCGCTATTGGAGTGCAAAGACTTAATCGGTAGTATCTGCATCCTGAACCGAAGCCAGGCTTCAGGCCAATGAAGGCAATGGCTGTTGTTTTGATTTTCGCGCTACGGCGGAACAGAACCTGGAACGCGCGAATTTGTGTGGATTCGCCAAACCCCGAGGTATATCGCATGCATCCAATATCAAGCGCTCTTTGCGGACCCGGATCAATCGCCCGTGAATTGCCAGTCAAGGCAATCGGGACATGTTGATGGCGAATCGAAAGCAGGCCGGCTTCACGCTGCTCGAAGTCATGGTGGTGGTCGTCATACTCGGCATCCTCGCGGCCCTGGTCGTCCCGAAAATCATCAGTCGGCCGGATGAGGCGCGCGTCATTGCCGCGAAGCACGATATCGCCAGCCTGATGCAGGCACTCAAGCTCTATCGGCTGGACAACCAGCGTTATCCGACTACCGAACAGGGTTTGCAGGCCCTGGTTGCCCAACCCACGACGGCTCCGGTACCGACCAACTGGAAGGCTGGTGGCTATGTCGACCGCTTGCCCCGCGATCCATGGGGCAACCCTTATCAGTACCTCAATCCCGGTGTGCACGGTGAGATAGACCTGTTCAGTTTCGGTGCCGATGGCGCCGCCGGCGGCGAGGGTAACGATGCGGACATCGGGTCTTGGGCGTTGTAGCCGGGACTTTCACCAGGATCGGATGGGCAACGATTGTCACCGCCTCCCCTGGGCGACCGCTGAATCCAGTTCGGGGACGGGATTCACGCTCATCGAGGTCATGGTCGTGCTCGTCATCATGGGATTGTTCGTCGGGCTCGTCAGCACCATCATCAGACCGGACGATCGCGCCCTGCTTCGGCTCGAGACCGAAAGGCTGGCACAACTGCTCGATCTCGCGGCAACCGAGTCACGTCTTACGGGTAAAAGAATCGCCTGGACCGCCGAGCCGGCCGGCTATCGTTTCTGGCGCTTCAGCGACGACACGGACTGGTCCGAGATCCACGATGTGGATTCGTTGCGACCCCGAACCCTTCCGCAAGGTATGAAAGTCGCCGACCTGCGCGTGGAAAATGCCAAGTCGGGCGAAAAGATGCGCCTGGAATTCACGCCATTTGGACCAACCCTTTCCTTCGCCATTGCGCTGACTTTCGGCGCGGCCAGCTATTCAGTGGAGGGTTCGCCGATAGGCGACATCAGCATCGTCCCCGACGAGCGGAAAAAGAATGACCAACCTGCGCCGCGATAATCAGCCGGGCTTTACGCTGTTCGAGGTACTCGTGGCGCTTGCGATCATCGCAATCGCATTGTTGGCCGCCATGCGCGCAGCCGGGCAAGGCACGAGTAACGTCAGCGAATTGCGCGGGCATCTGTTAGCCGGTTGGGCGGCCCAAAACGTTCTGGCTGAGCAGCGCGCCCGAGGCGAGTGGCCATCGACCGGGGTGCTGCGCGGAACGACAAACCTCGGGGAAACAGCCTTCAGCTGGCGCGAGGAGATCATTGGCACCCCCAATGGCGCATTCCGGAGGGTGGATATTTTTGTCTTTGCAGGGGCGGAAGAATCACGATCCTTGGCTCGCATGACCGGCTTCCTCGTAAACGCTCCGGCTAGCAATGTGAGATGAGCTGGTCTTATCGCGCGCATATACGGGGCTTCACGCTGATCGAATTGCTGACGGCGCTGCTGATCCTGTCGATACTCGCGCTGATGTCCTATCGCGGCCTCGGAGCGCTCCTTGACGCGCGCACACAGGTGACGGCAGAAACCGAGAAATGGCACCGCGTTGCCGCGTTCTTTGGCCGTTTCGAACGGGATGTCCAGCTCGCCTCACCCCGGCCGGTTCGCAATCCTTCGGGGGAATTGCCGGCCTGGCTCGGCAGGGCGGAGCCTGCCAACGATCCGCTGCTGGAATTCAGCCGGTTCGGATCCATCGAAGGCACGGATGCGCCGAGGCGCATCGGCTATCGATTGAATGAAAAGCAGGAGATCGAACTTTGGCTGTGGCCCGCCCTCGACAACATTCCGGCGACCATCCCGGCTCGATACGTAGTGCTGGCTGGTGTGACCGCACTGGATATGCAATATCTGAATAGTGAATCCGTATGGGTGAATGCGTGGCCAGCCTCGCGCCTCGATCCGGCCGTGCCGCAGGCAATCCGCCTGCACATCGTGCTCGCCACGAAAGAGGACCTCGTGCGCGTTTTTGCCCTTAAGCTATGAACTCGAGGCAACAAGGTGTGGCCATCGTCATGGCCATGAGCGTGGTGGCCTTGGCGGCGATAGCCACGACAGCGATGATGATGACGCAGAGCACATGGACGCGCGAGACCGAACTCCAGAGCGATCACGCCCAGGCGCAGGCCCTCATCCAGGCCGGGGTAGACTGGGCGCGTGCCGTACTGAGCGATGACCGCCGTTTGAACAACATCGACCACCTGAAGGAACCCTGGGCGCTGCGCCTCGCGCCAATGCCGGTGGACAATGGCGAACTCGCCGGCTTCATCGAGGACCAGCAGGGTGCATTCAATCTCAACAATCTCGTGTTGGGAGGAAGCATCAGCGTCGCCCAACTGGATCGGTTCCGGCGCCTGCTATCGATCCTCGGCCTTCCGCCCACCCTTGCCAATTCCCTTGCGGACTGGCTCGATGCCGATAGCAATGAACAACCGAATGGCGCGGAGGATGAGTACTACCTGTCACTGCCATCGCCATACCTGACTGCGAATCGGCCATTGACCGACATCGCGGAACTGGCACTTGTGCGTGGATTTACAATCGAAGTTCGCAACAGGCTGAATCCCTTCGTGACCGCGCTTCCCGCCAATACGGCTCTCAACGTAAACACCGCGTCCGCGGAGGTCCTCTCGGCAGTCATCGATGGCCTGGATCTGGATGCGGCGCGATCGCTGGTGGCGCAACGTGAGCGTGCATACTTTGTCGACTACTCTGATTTTGCGAGTCGGGTACCGCGTGGTGCGGTGATAGCGGAGAGCGATCTGAAGGTAAGCAGCAATTACTTCCTGGCGCGGGTGCGCGTAACCATCGGCGGTGCAGAGGCACGCGGCCTGGCGTTGATGGTGCGCCCCGATATCGGCTGGCCGGCCATCGTGTGGCGGAAATTCCAATGAACCTACTGCGAATATATTGCCCGCTGCGTGAAGTACCGTCACGATGCCAATGGGCTTTGCTGGACGACAAAGGCAAGGCCGAGATCGGCGTGACGCCCCTCTCCGGTCTGCCCCGACGGGTCGATCGCATTCAATTGGTCGTCCCTGCCGCGGACGTCCTCATCACCCGGGCACGCTTGCCTGCTGCCGCGCGTCGCGCGGGCAGTCCGGTGCTTGCGTTTGCCGTTGAGGAGCGAACGGTAAGCGAGCCCGACGCCAATCATGTGAGCTGGCTGGGAACGGTAGGCGATCAGGACGCCCTGGCTGTACTGGACCGGCAGGGGCTGGAGCGGTGGCGCGCCGCCCTTAACAAGGTGGGAATCAACAGCTACGAAGTCCACAGCGAGATGTTGCTCCTGCCTTGCGCGAGTAACGAGTGGAGCGTGGCGTGGGGCGGTCAAGAAGGATTTGTCCGCACTGGAAAACTGGAAGCTGGTGCTATCGATTCAGGCGATCGGGATACTCCGCCCCTGTCCTTGCGCCTGATGCTCGAGCGCGCCCTGGCAAATGGCAACCGGCCATCCTCGATTGCGCTATACACCGCGACCGAAGACGCGATGCCTGCACTCGAAGCTTGGCAATCCGGCATTGGCGTGCCGATTCGCAGTGCCGGCTTATGGAATTGGCGAAGTGCCCCGACCGGTGAAGGCGTGGGACTGGCGCAGGAAACCCCGCGCTGGCGCGGCGTGCCCGCCACCATTTCGAAGTTACGCCTGGCGGCATGGATCGCTGGAGCGGCACTCGCGCTGCATGCGATTGCGCTCGTTATCGACTGGAGTTTGCTGGCTAGCGAACAGAGAAACCTGCGCCGTCAAATGGATTCACAGTTCCGCATCACCTTCCCTGACGCCGTCGCCGTGGTCGATCCCCTGCTCCAGATGCGACGCAAGCTTGCCGAAGCACGGCATGTGGCAGGTCAGCCCGATATGGGGGACTTTCTGCCGATGATCGAGAAAGTGGTTTCTGAAATGAAGGATTTGCCCCGCGGAACGGTTCGCATTGTGTCTTACGAGGGGGGGCGAGTAACGCTTGAATTCACGACCGCGGATGCGCCTACCATCGATCGAATCGTGGCTCGCCTGCGCCAGGCCGGCCTCAGCGCGGACAGCTCATCGGCCGCAGCCGGTTCCGGCCGCGCCGTACTTACGGTTCGCGCTTCATGAAAGCCCGCCTGCTTCAGCTGTGGCAAGCACGTTCACCGCGGGATCGAATGATCTTTGGAGTGCTTGCGGTCTTTGTAATTGGCGCGCTTTATCTTTCGCTGGTGTATTCGGCGGTCCGGGCCCGACCCCAGCTGCGCACGAGCGTCCTGTCGCTACGAACCGATGCCGCGCGCCTGACGCAGTTTGCGAATGAAGTGGAACGATTGCGTGCCACCCCGCCTCGAGAAATGTCGCAAACGGATTTGCGTACATGGATTCAGGCACAGGCCGGATCGGCGGGCCTGGCGAGTTCACTGGTACGCATCGAGGCACCAGAACCAAATCGTGTGCTCGTGGTTTTTGGTGCAGTCCCGTTCCCCGATTGGCTGAACTGGGTGGTCGCACTGAATTCGCAGGGCATCCGCCTGGACACGTGCCGTATCGAGGCGCTCTCGAAACCCGGCCTGGTAAGCATCACCGCGACCTTCGTCCGCGCCGGACGGCAATGAGGCGCAGGCGAGCCACGATTCGATCGATGGTAGGCGCATC
>JBDTTE010000255.1:0-5156 GCA_039930785.1 Betaproteobacteria bacterium
GTAGTTGAGAGATGCTACAGCCGAACGACGAGTTGCAGGGCTAACAGATGATTGCCCTCGTTTTGCGGCCCCTGCTCGCGACTGAAACCATATTGGAATTTTGCCTGCGTACGAGCGTTGACCCGATAGCCCACTCCGACATCCACGCTGGTCATATTGCGATCCCACGAGGTACTCGAACCCGGGACGTCGCCGAACCACGATTGATTCGCCCGCACCACCGTCCAGAATTCCGCGTTAATTTTGTAGCGGACTTCGACGTAGCCGCTGAGCACATTGACCTGGCCCACGCGAGGAACATCGAACGCGGCATGGATCAACTCGCTCCACACCTGCCAGTCGCGGTGCGCGTAGCCGGCATCGAGTCCCCATGTCGTCTGGTAAAAGTCGTTCAGGCTCGCGCCCCCGGGCAGCGATGCGCGCGCGCTGTCCTGCAGATACGGCCCGCGGCTGACAGACGCGCCCAGTGTCCATTCCGGCGCCGGAAGATAACCGAGGTGCAACGTCGTCGCGGGTCGCGATTGAAAGCCATAGTCGAGGCCGTCCCACGTGTCCGGCGGCGAGGAGAGCGCGACGTTCTTGAGTTCCGCCGCGTATTCGAAGTCGCCGATGCGCCCCAACACCGCCGCACCCGTGCCATAGGCCGCACCCCAGATGATGGGACTCCAGGTTGCCTTGACGGCGGGTACGTCGCGTCGCGTGGCGAATGCAGCGGGACTGGCCGGCGCGGCGCCGCTCGTGATCGGAATCAGGGTGTCGTAGGGGCCCGGTGCCGTGATCAGCGGGTTTTCCCACGCCAGGCTGCGCGGCGCCCAGCTGCCGAAGACTGTTGCGTACTTGCCCGCACGCAGATTCAGTTGACCGGCGCTCGATGCCCGGTACTGCAGGAAGTATTCGTCCATGCGAACGTCGCCGCTGGATTCCGCGCCGGGATCGAAGCCGCGATCCGCGCGTGCCTGTCCATGCAGCAGCAGGCGATCGCCAATCTGTACATCAAGAAATGCGGACAGCCGCGGCGCGAGAAAGGTATCGCTGGTGGTGAACAGCAGGCCCTGCGCCGGTTGGTCCGCCGCGAACAGCGTCAGGTCGCCCATGAGGGAGAGGTTTGCGCGCACGCCGCCATCGGCGGAGGCGTAGCTGAGTTTGTTGTCGAGCGCGGCCAGGAAATCCTGCGCGATCGCGTCGGACTGGCAGGATAGGGCGATCCACAGGGCGAAAATTCCGCAAACGCTGCGCGAAGCAAAATGTTTCATGCGGTCGACTCCCCGACGGCCCGCACTCGTGAGACGGCGACCGGTTGCGAGAATCCTTTCAGCACCAGCGGGGCGAGGGGATCGCTGGATAACGTTTCTCCGGCGCGAAGACGCGTTTCTTCATCGATGAGGATCTCGCCCGCCGCCGCCGCGGAGCACAACCTTGCTGCCAGATTGACGCGCTCGCCGACAACCACATAGTCGCTGCGCGTTTCGGAACCGATGCATCCCGCCACCATGCGCCCGGACGCGATGCCGATGCCGATCTGCAGCGGTTCGGCCGAACCGATGTTCATGCGTTCGCGCGCGCGCATCATCTCCCACGCGCAATGCACGGCACGCTGCGCGTCGTCGCCGTAGCTCTTGGGCGCGCCGAACAAGGTGAATATGGCATCCCCGACGAACTGGCTGATCACGCCGCGATGGGCCTGCACGATATCCGTGAGTGCGCTCAGGTGCGCGTTCAGGATTTCAATGATCTCGGCGGGGTCGCGGCCGACGGTCAGGGCGGTGTAGTCGCGGATATCGCAGAACACGACGGTGACCTCGCGCAACTCGCCGCCGAGTCGCACGCGTCCGGCGATCAGTTCCTCGGCGACCTGCGGATCGGTCACCTGATTCAGGACGGAGTGGTAGCGATCCTTCAGCGCGAGTCCGGCGGCCATGTCATTGAACGATTCAGCGAGTTCGTTCATCTCGCGCGTGGGCGAGGGCGGCAGGTTGATGTCGTAGTTGCCCTTGCGGATTTCCCGCGTCGCGCCCACCAGGCCGCGCAGCGGCATTGCGAGCTGCCGCGCGAGCGCGCTCCCGACTAGCGTTGCCAACAGTACGGCCGCGAGCCCGATCAGCACGATGCGCTGCACGAGCAGGCGCTGCTGTACCTGGAATTCGGCCAACGAGAAAGCAGTGACCAGGTACGCCGGCGGGTAGGTCGAGCCAGTGTTGAGCAAGAATTTTTCGAAGCGGTATTCGGTCCCCGCCGCCTTGAGCTCGCCCGCACCCGTTTCCTGCGTCCCGGCTTTGTCGAGCGTGGTCGTCAGCGCGTCACGCAGAGGACCGGAGACGTTGTCCCCCGCCAGGCGCCCGTCCAGCCAGAAGCCCGATTGCAGGTGCTGGCCCGCATCGGTGTCGAGGGGCTCGGGCCGGAATCCCACGATGCGCTGTCCGAGAATCAGCGTGCCAACGACCTTGTCGAAGTTTGTAATCGGGCTCGCTACGATTCGCGCCACTTGCACGTCGTCACCCTGGCCCACCTCCAGGAATCCAACCTGGACCGTCGTGGCGGGAGAGGTCGCATGCGCGACGTTCGGGACCAGATGCGTCTGCGCCTTCGGGTCATCCTGCAAGCCGGCACGCCCGTCCGCCGGCGGCGCGATGAGTTCCCCGTGAGAATTGAGCAGGCGGAAAAAAGAAAAATCGCCCAGCCTCAACTCGTCGGCCGCGATCTTGTACACCTCGGGGTCGTTCGCCTCCAGGGCGGCGAACAGGCGCACGGAATCCGCCAGTCGCTTGGCCTCCTGCGCGGCGACGGCCAGCCGGATCTCCTGCTCGCGCTGGAAGCTGGTCAGCTGGTGGCGAAACAGCTCGTTCACCACGGCCTTGTGGGATTCGCTGTTCTGGTGCTGGGCGATCAGCAGGCTGGCGACCGTGGTGGCGATGACGATGCCGAGAATGGCCCGCAACAGCCGCGCACGGAAGCTCATGGCTCAGGGCGCCAGGTTGATCGAAGCCTTCTTGCCGTCATGGATGCTGACCCGGGCCTGCAGCACCTTTTCCGACGGAAGGAAAGCCTTGAGCGAATAGTCGCCGGCCGGTATGTCGCTCAGCACGAAGCGGCCCTGCGCATCGCTGGTGGTGAACCACGGCGTGTCGAGCACGAGCAGCAGATTGCGCATGTGCTTGTGGATCTCGCAGTAGATTTTCACCACGCCGGCCTTGTCGAACGTCAGCACCGGGCTCTTTTCGTCCTTGCGGAAGCGGCCGAGGTCGAAGCGCTTGTTTTTCGAGTAGGAAAAGACGTTGTGGAACTCGTCGTCCTGGTTCGGGAAGGCCACCTGGCTGCCGGTTTGCACGGCGGTGACCGCCGGCCGGAACTGGTACCCACGCTGGCCTATGCGCAACACTTCGCCGCCGCGTGCCTTCGGGTACTGCCCGTCCTCCCTCTCCAGGTACACGATGGCGACCTGCGGATCCGGCGCCTCGATCGGATTTTTTGTCTGGACCCGATAACCGGGCGGCGCCGAAGACTGCATGGGCTCGAGGGCGACCGATCCTTCCACCGAGCCTTCCGCGTGTGCGCAGGACACCCAACCGGACACCGCGAGCAGCGTGAAAATGATCTGAAAGCTGGATGGCGATCTCATGGCAATCGTGCCTGCGAGCGGAAACGCGTCTACCGGGGACGTCCTTCGCCTCCCTGGCCAAGGCGCGGACGCTTTCATTTTTGCATGTCACGCGCGATTGTCAATGCGCGATGTCGGGCGAGGGCAATCGCGGAATCGGCGCCACGCTGGTATGTTGCGCGAACGCACGGCCCGGCGCCACGCCGGGCGACCGTCGCAGTCACCTCGAGGAGAAAAAATAATGGCTGGAAACCTACCCCGTGTCGGTTGCATAGGCGCCGGCGTCCTGGGCTCGGCGATCATGCGCCGGCTGATCGAGCGCGGTTTTGCGCCTGCCGTCTGGAACCGCGACCGCAGCAAGCTCGACCCGATGGTGAAGGCCGGCGCCACGGCATCGGCCAGCCCGGCGGAACTCACGAAATCCAGTGCCTTCGTGATCACCTGCGTCAGCGACGGCGCGGCGCTGGAGAAAATCGTCTTCGGCGACCAGGGTGTCGCGCAGACGGGTTCTGCGGATAAAGTGCTTGTCGATATGTCGACCTGCGCGGCGGCCCAGACGCGGGACATGGCCGCACGCCTCGCGGCGAAATGCGGCATGGCCTGGCTGGACGCGCCAATATCCGGTGGCGCTCCTGCGGCGCTGGAAGGGCGCATGGCGATCATGGTAGGCGGTGATGAGGCTGTATTCGAACGTGCCCGACCGATATGGGACGCCCTTGCCAGTCGCGCTACTTTGATGGGACCGAGTGGTGCGGGCCAGGCGACCAAGATGATCAACCAGGTGCTGGTGTCGACCGGCCTGGCGGTGTTGGCGGAAGCCTGCGCCTTTGCCGAGCGCGCCGGCATCGATGCGGCGAAGATTCCGCAGGCGCTGGCCGGCGGACGCGCCGACTCGAAGCAATTGCAGGAAATGTTTCCCAAGATGGTGAAGAGCGACTTTTCCATCACCGGCCGCGCGGCGCTGATGTTGAAGGACCTCGAACTCATCCACGATCTGGCGCGTCACGTCGGTGCGCCGATGCCGGTGACGGCTGGCGTTACCGAGTCGTTCCGCAAGATGGTCGCCGACGGGTTGGGAGACCGGGACAACACGGAACTGGTGAATTACTATCGCGGGTCGAAAAGCTGACCCGTCGTTACTCACCCGTCGACAACCCAGCCGACACATGAATAAAGCAATTATCACCGCAAAGGCGCAAAGAACGCGAAGGGTTCGAAAGATAAAGTCAACAGGATTCGACGGCTTGTTATGCTGCGATGGAGTCGACGAATGAACGGCACGCTCCGAAACTGTCGAGTCGAAATTGCCGCGACTTTTAAAGGAATTCTTTCTCGCTCCTTTGCGTATCCTTGGCGTCCTTTGCGTCTTTGCGGTGAGGACAGGTTTTTCGCCCTACTTTGTGACTTCTGAGTAAAAGAACCATGAGCATTGCCAACATCGACGACCTGCGCAGCCTGGCGTTCAAAAAGCTGCCGCGCGTATTGTTCGATTACATCGACGGCGGCGCGCAGGACGAAACGACGTTACGCGCCAACATGCAGGACTTCAGTCGCTGGAACA
>JBDTTE010000256.1:0-5147 GCA_039930785.1 Betaproteobacteria bacterium
CAGCGAGAAACTCTCAATAGAGAATTGACGCACCCCAGAGCTCGTCTCGGGCAGCAACTTTCGCCTCCAGGCTTCATCCCTCGTCCCTCGCCCCTCGCCCCTCGTCCCTAAGTGGAATACACGCCGCCTCCATTTTTCAAGCGGGGCCCGCACATCCTCACGCGCCTCGGGGTCTTCGTTTTTCTGTCCCTGATATTGCTGTACGCGGACGCGCGCTTTCACTACCTCGAAACGATTCGCAAGGCTTTCGCGATCGTGCTCTACCCGTTCCAGGAACTCGCCGATGCACCCGCGCAGGCGGCATCGCGTGTGGGCAGCTTCTTCGTGTCGCAATCCTTCCTGCAGCGCGAAAACGATCGCCTGTCGCATGAGAATTTCCTGAACGCCGGGCAGCTGCAATCGCAGCAGGCCCTGGTTGCCGAGAACCGGCATTTGCGCCAGCTGCTGGAGATGCAGGAACGCGTCGAGCAGAGCTCCACGGTGTCGGAAATACTCTACGTCGGTCGCGATCCGTTCAGCCGAAAGGTCATCATCGACAAGGGCTCCTCGCAGGATCTGGAGGAAGGCGCCGCGGTGATCGATGACACCGGCCTCATCGGACAGATCACCCGCGTATTTCCGTGGACTGCCGAGATCGCCCTGATCAGCGATCGCGAGCAGGTCGTTCCGGTGCAGGTCGTGCGCAATGGATTGCGCGCAATCGTATTCGGCACTGGCTATGACGGCGCGCTCGAATTGCGCTTCATGCCGGTCAATGCCGACGTCGAAAACGGGGACGTGCTGGTGACTTCCGGAATCGACGGGGTCTATCCCGCCGGATTGCCGGTGGCGGTCGTTTCGAACATCGAGCGCAACGCCGCCTATCCTTTCGCCAAGATCACGTGCACGCCCTCCGCCGGCGCGAACCGCAATCGACAGGTGCTGGTGCTATCGCGATTGACGCCGCTTCCCGACTATCCCGTCGGCGCCGAAAGCAAGAAGGGCAAGGCCAAGAAGGCCAGAAAGGGCGGATGATGCATTCGCCCATCTTCGGCAGGATCAGCGCAAGCGATGAAATCCTTCTTCCGGTAAAGCCACTTTACCTGGCGATCACGCTGTTCGTCGGGCTGATGATCAACCTGCTGCCCTTTACCGGATGGGCCCTGGCGCTGCGCCCCGACTTCGTCGCGCTGGTGTTGTTGTACTGGGGCCTGCACCAGCCGCACAGGATCGGCTTCCTGCCCGCATGGCTGCTGGGGCTGACCATGGATGTGGCGGACGGCAGCCTGTTCGGGCAGCACGCGCTCGCCTATGCCGTGATGATGTACGCGGCGATTGCCCTGCACCGGCGCGTGGCGATGTTCGACATTCGCCAGCAGATTCTCCACGTGCTGCCGATCCTCCTGGTCATGCAGCTCATGATCCTCGCCATACGTCTCGCGGCGGGCGGATTGTTTCCCGGCTGGTGGTATTTCCTTCCCAGTATCACCGGCGCGATCCTCTGGCCGGCGACCGACCTGCTACTGAAAATTCCCTTGCGCCCGCGCAACGATCCGGACGAGGCGTGAGCGGGCGCCCGATCCATTCCCCGCGATTCCTCGTCCTGCGATGAAACGCACCGTCGAGCTCCGGGACCACCAGCGCGAGCTGCACTACTTCCAGCTCAGGCTGGCCATCGTCGGCAGCGCGGTGCTGTTCTCGTTCTTCGTGCTGCTGGTGCGATTCTTCTACGTGCAGGTCATCCAGCACGACTACTACCATACGCTCGCCGAGCAGAACCGGATCTTCGTCGTGCCGGTCGTGCCCAACCGCGGACTGATCCTCGACCGCAACGGCGTCGTCATCGCGCACAACTTCTCTGCGTACACGCTGGAAATCACGCCGTCGCAGGCAGGTGACCTCGAGAAGACGATCACCGATCTCTCCGCGCTGGTGGAAATCACGCCGAAGGATCGCAAGCGCTTCCAGAAACTGCTCGAGGAGGGCCACGATTTCGCCAGCATTCCGATCCGCACGCGACTGAACGATGAAGAAGTGGCGCGCTTTGCGGTGAACAACTACCGTTTCCCCGGCGTAGAGATCAACGCCCGGCTGTTTCGCCACTATCCAAATGGGGAAATCGCGTCGCACGTCGTCGGTTACATCGGTCGCATCAGCGACAAGGATGTCGAAGAACTGCGCGCCCAGGGCACGGCCGCCAATTACAGCGCATCGGATTACATCGGCAAGGTCGGGCTGGAGCAACGCTATGAAAAGGAACTGCGTGGCGTGACGGGTTACGAGCATGTCGAGACCGACGCCAACGGCCGCTCGGTGCGCACCCTGCGCAGCATCCTGCCGGTGTCGGGCAACAATCTGACGCTGGCGCTGGACGCGAAGCTGCAACAGGTCGCCGAGCTGGCGTTCGGCACGCATCGCGGTTCGCTGGTGGCGATCGAACCCAAGACCGGTGGCGTGCTGGCGCTCGTGTCCCGGCCCGGCTTCGATCCGAACCTGTTCGTCGAGGGCATCGACCCGCAGAACTGGGACGCGCTGAACAATTCACCCGACCATCCACTCAACAATCGCGCGCTGCAGGGCGTCTATCCGCCGGGCTCGACATTCAAACCGTTCATGGCGCTGGCAGCCCTGGAAACCGGCAAGCGCAAGGCGAGCTACACGATCAGCGATCCAGGCTATTTCGTGTTGAACGGTGGCGGCGGCCATATATATCGCGATTGGAAAGCCGGGGGCCACGGCTACGTCGATATGCACAAAGCCATCGTCCAGTCCTGCGATACGTATTTCTACGGGCTCGCGCAGGATCTGGGCATCGACGCCATCCATCAATTCATGCTTCAGTTCGGTCTCGGACAAAAGACCGGCATCGACATCGATGGCGAAGTCGGCGGACTGTTGCCCTCGCAGGAGTGGAAGCAGAAACGCTTCCAGCAGAAGTGGTTTGTCGGCGATACGATTTCGGTGGGCATCGGCCAGGGCTACAACCTCACCACACCGCTGCAGCTCGCGCTTGCGACAGCGGTACTCGCCGGCGACGGCAAGGTGTTCCGGCCGCATCTGGTCAAACAGATCCAGGATAGCCAGACCGAAGCGCTCAGGCTGATCGAACCGCAACCGCGTGCGGAGATCCATCTTTCTCCCGAAAACGTCAAGCTCGTGCGCGATGCGATGATCGACGTGACCAAACCCGGCGGGACGGCAGCTGGCGCGGGCATGAATGCAAAATATTTGTTCGCCGGCAAGACCGGCACGGCGCAGGTGATCGGCATGAAGGGCCAGAAGTACGACGAGAAAAACGTCCTCGAACGCCATCGCGACCACGCCCTGTTCATCGCGTATGCACCGGCGGACGACCCGAAGATCGCGCTCGCCATCCTGGTGGAGAATGGCGGCCACGGTGGGAGCACCGCTGCACCGATCGCCAGGCAGGTACTCGATTACTATCTGCTGGGCAAGGAACCGACGCCGCCGAAACCGGCTCCTAAAAAAGTCGAACCGGAACCGGACGACGCAGAGGAACCGGAAAATGATTAACCAGCTGCTGGCCTACCTGACCAAGCACCTTGACCGCTACCTCATGGGGCTCGTCACGATCCTGCTGGTCATGGGCCTGATTACCCTGTTCAGTGCGTCCGGGGAAAGCGCCGACCGCGTCGTCGGCCAGATGGTGAACATCTGTGTGGCCCTGGCCGTGATGTGGATCGCCGCCAATGTTCCGCTGCACTATCTTTCCCGCATTGCCCTGCCGCTCTACGTGGTCGGTTTGGTCCTCCTGGTTGGCGTCGCTGTCGCCGGCGAAGTCGTCAACGGCGCGCGCCGCTGGCTGAACCTGGGTTTCACGCGCATCCAGCCGTCGGAACTCATGAAGATTGCCGTGCCGCTGCTACTGGCGTGGTACTTCGATCGCTACGAGGCCATATTGAAGTCGCGCAACTTCTTGATCGGGGCGCTGCTGGTCGTTGTTCCTGTCCTGCTGATTGCACGCCAGCCCGATCTCGGCACGGCCCTGCTGGTAACGGCAGCGGGATTCTACGTGCTGTTCCTCGCCGGGCTGTCGTGGAAGATCCTCGCCGGCCTCGGGATCGTCGGCGGCGCCAGCCTGCCTTTCCTGTGGTCGATGCTGCACGATTACCAGCGCCAGCGCGTGCTGACCTTGCTCGATCCTTCGCAGGATCCCCTCGGCGCCGGCTACCACACGATCCAGTCCACCATCGCGCTCGGGTCGGGCGGTTTCTTCGGCAAGGGCTGGCTAAATGGCACGCAGGCCCACCTCGATTTCCTGCCGGAGCGCACCACCGATTTTATTTTCGCGGTCTATGCCGAGGAGTTCGGCATGATCGGCAATATCGTATTGATGGTGATGTTCCTGCTCGTCATCGGGCGCGGCCTGGTCATCGCCGCCAACGCCCCGACCTTGTTCACCCGATTGCTCGCGGGCGCCATCACGCTGACCTTTTTTACGTACGCTTTCGTCAACATGGGAATGGTCAGCGGCATCCTCCCCGTTGTCGGCGTGCCGCTGCCTCTCATCAGCTATGGCGGTACCTCGTTGGTGACCATCCTGTTCGGCATCGGTTTGCTGATGAGCATTCACACGCATAGACGCCTGGTGCAGACGTAGGGGAGAGGGGCGAGGGACGAGGTATGAGGGAAAGCAAAACGCGTTTCGGACGGAGAGATTCAATTCGCCCCTTATGGGCGAAGCCCGGTACCCAGCGAAGTCGGGCGCCCCTCGTCCCTCTCCCCTGCGCAATCGTTATTGCGGCGATTGCCGCGATAACGATTGCAGGTTGCAGCGGCAGCCCCTCGCGCCCGGGAAAATCCGGCGGCTATTATCTGGATGACGGCCCCGGAAACAATCCGCCGGCCAATCTGGATTCGATCGCGGAGCCGGTGCCGAAAATCGAACCGGTCAATAAATCCGCCAGCCGACCTTACGCCGTACTTGGCCATGCCTATACGCCGTACGCGCAACTCACCCCGTATAAGGCGCGTGGCGTGGCAAGCTGGTACGGCAAGCGCTATCACGGCCAGAAAACTTCGATCGGCGAAACGTACGACATGTACGCCATGAGCGCCGCGCACACGACCCTGCCGCTGCCGAGTTACGCGCGCGTCACCAACGTTGCCAATGGCAGGTCGGTCATCGTTCGCCTCAACGACCGCGG
>JBDTTE010000257.1:0-5132 GCA_039930785.1 Betaproteobacteria bacterium
CCTTTTCCTTGATTTTCCTTCGCGCCCTTTGCGATCTTTGCGCCTTTGCGTCGAGGTGTGGCCGGAAAGGAGTCAGAAACCAGTTTTCAATTAAAATGGCGCCCTGCCATTGGTGGTTGCGTTCGACCTGTCTAAACGCCCGCCTGATCCAAGACCATTTCCAAATAATTAGGGGGAGCGTAATGAATCAATTCGACATGAAGGGCCGCAGCGCCATCGTCACCGGCGGAGCCTCAGGCATTGGCCTGGCCATCGCAAAGCGCCTCGCGCAATCGGGCGCGAACGTCGCCATCTGGGACATGAACGAACAGTCCATGGCGGATGCAGCGAAATCCCTGGGCAACGTGAAAACCCACACTGCGAAAGTCGATGTCAGCAAGATCGACCAGGTCGAAGCCGCGTTCAAATCGACAGTCGCCGCATTCGGCAAAGTCGATGCGCTGGTCAACTCCGCGGGTATCGCCGGCAAGAATGCCACCGTCGCCGACTACCCCGTGGACGAGTGGATTCGCGTGCATGACATCAACCTCCACGGCACCTTCTACACCTGCCGGACAGTCGCCGCGCACATGATCAAGAATAACTACGGCCGTATCGTGAACATCGCGTCTGTCGCAGGCAAGGAAGGCAATCCGAACGCCTCGGCATACAGTTCCTCCAAAGCCGCAGTCATCGGCCTCACCAAGTCGCTCGGCAAGGAACTCGCCAAGAACAACATCACCGTCAATTGCGTCACGCCTGCAGCGGTGAAGACGCCGATCTTCGACCAGGTCGCGCAAAGCCACATCGACTACATGCTGTCGAAGATCCCGATGGGGCGATTCGGCCTCGTCGAAGAAATCGCCGCGACTGTTGTCTGGGCCTGCACGGAAGACTGCTCGTTCACCACCGCCGCGACGTTCGATTTGTCCGGCGGACGCGCGACGTACTAGGGCGCGCTGCGCCAGGCACGAGGCACTAGGCTCTAGGCACGAGGTTTCAATTCCTAGACCCCTCGTGCCTAGCGCCTAGTGCCTAGCGCCTTCGCACCAGTACCAACACCTTCCCGGCTATCAAAGGAAAATAAATGAAGATAAAGGCCGCCATAATTCGCCAAATGGGCTTGCCGCAACCGTACGCAGACAGCAAACCGCTTAGCATCGAGGAAGTCGACCTGGACGGGCCAGGCGAGCGTGAGGTGCTGGTCAAGATAAAAGCAGCAAGCCTGTGCCATTCCGATCTCTCGACCGTGAATGCCGACCGGCCGCGGCAGATGCCGATGGTGCTGGGTCATGAAGCTTCCGGTGTCGTGGAGGAAATCGGCAAGGGCATTAACGATCTCAAGGTCGGCGATCATGTCGCGCTGGTATTCGCGCCGAGCTGCGGACAGTGCCCGCCTTGCGTCGAAGGCCATCCCGGCCGCTGTGAACCCGGACAAGTAGCCAACGGCGCCGGCAAGTTGCTGAACGGCGGGCTGCGCCTGCACCAGCACGGCAAGGATGTTTATCACCACGTCGGTGTTTCCGCCTTCGCGGAATACTGCGTCGTCAATCGTGGATCGGTCGTGAAGATCGACAATACGCTGCCGTTCGATGAAGCCGCACTGTTCGGCTGCGCCGTGCTGACAGGCGTTGGCGCAGTGTTCAACACCGCGCAGGTTTTTCCCGGTTCCAAGGTTGCAGTCCTCGGGCTCGGCGGCGTCGGATTGAATTCATTGCTCGGCGCCATCGTCGCCGGCGCGCAGCAGATCGTTGCCCTCGACCTGCATGACGACAAGCTCAAGCTCGCCAAGGAACTCGGCGCGACGGATACGGTGAACGCGAAAGACCCGGACGCGATCCAGAAAGTGAAAGACCTGACCGGCGGCGGCGTGCATTTCGCGCTGGAAATGGCCGGCTCGGTGCAGGCCATGGAACTCGCGTATCGCATCACCCGGCGCGGCGGCACGACTGTCTCGGCGGGACTGCCCCACCCCGACCACCGCTGGCCACTGCAACACGTGAACATGGTCGCGGAGGAGCGCACCATCAAAGGCAGCTACGTCGGTTCCTGCGTGGCCTCGCGCGATATCCCGCGCTACATTGATCTCTATCGACGCGGCATGCTGCCGGTGAACAAGCTCATGAGCGACCACATCAAGCTCGAAGACATCAATGTCGGCTTCGATCGCCTCGCCTCGGGCCACACGGTTCGCCAGATAATAATGATGTAAAGCGCAAAACACACCTCGACGCAAAGGCGCAAAGGGCGCAAAGGTCGCAAAGGAAAACAAAAAAATGGAAGGAAAGTGATTCGTGGCTCGCTACCAGAGACCCGAAATCTCCCGATGCAGACCGATATTGGCGCCCTTACTATCGATCCCATGTTTCCGGTTTCCTTTGCGTCCTTTGCGCCTTTGCGTTGAGGTAGAAATTTAGCGCCCGAGATCCTGTGTCAGAACTTGTAGGCAGCGGAAACCCAGATTTGGGGGCGGTTGTCCTTGGTATCCGATTGGGGAGCTCCGCCGGCTGTGCGCCAGGCAAGGGTGCCATCCAGCGCCAGTTTTCCGAGCTGATAGCGCACGCCAAAACCAGGCCCCGAAATCGATCGATCGTTATCACCCCCAGCCCATGGGTGTGTATTTACCTTGACGTGGCCAGCGTCATAAAACACAAAAGGACTGAAAGCACCGATTGCGTAACGCAATTCCAGTTGCGCGAGCCAGCCTTGGTCGCCATAGCCTTCGCCCACCGGGTAGGCGCGTACGCCGTAGGGACCGCCGAGGCCGAAGCGTTCCGAAGAATCGAGATTCACGTCGGACCACTGGCCGGAGAGATGTCCATACAGGCTCAGGGCGCGCGACAGGATCTGGATGCGCGCAAGATCGAGATTCAGTTTGGTGAAATTTCCCTGCGTATTGGCCGTTCCCCTGTCTGCCGTGCCCAGTGTGCTATCCAGCTCGAGATGACCGGTGGTCCACGTGAGCGCGCCGTAAGTGATGCCACCTCCACCGAGTCCGTCCCGAAGATCGAAGCTGAGGACCACGGGTACCGAGTCGCTGGACTTGTTGCTGCTGCTGTTCGTGGCACCCTGTTTGTCTTCCAGCTCCTTGTGCAGCCAGTTGCCACTGAGCAAGAGATTGGCTCGCTGCGAACGGACAATGGGATAGCTGAGACCGACGCTGGTAACGTCGGCAGTACCGTTCGCGTCGAGGTTGTCGAACTCCTTGCCAACCTCGTAGTAGACGTGAGAGTAGCTGGCCTGGGCGCGAAGCCCGGAAGCACCGATGGGCAGGCTGTAGCCCAGCGTTCCAAACCACATCCCTTCCTGCGTCACAAGGCTGCGCAGCGTGGCCTGATCGCCCAACAGGAATGGGCTGTTGGCTTCGAGATTGAGGTGGGCGCGACCCTGGCCGGTATAGCGGTTACCGAAATTATCCAGTCCCACTTCACCTGAATAGCGCGCAGTGCGCTCGACGCGAACGTCCAGATCGCCGGTCCCGATTTCCTGACCAGGGCGCACGATGGGCGTGGTCTTGATGCCGGGCTGGTCATCGAGGATAAGGGTAGTGCGTTCGAGCGCCGACGATTCGATGACGTCACCGGGTTTCAGCGGGGCCAGGAAGGCTTGCGCTTTCGGAGCCAGTTCACTGTCGCCCTTTGCCTTGACTTCACCGTACCGGCCTTCGACCACGTCGATGCGAAGCGCCCCGTCCTCGAGCGACTGGGCTGGAAGATACGCGCGAGCGAACGGATAGCCCGCTTGCCGGTAATGGTCGGAAATGCGGTTGGCCAGATTGCGCAACCCGGCCAAGTCATAGGTCTTTCCGGTTACCTCGCCCAGAACGCCCAACAGGTGCGCCTCGGAAAACACCGAATTGCCACTAATGCTGAGGGACTGGACTGTGACCTGCGCACCGCCGGGCTCGTCCGCGAGCGACTTGGGCAACTCGATGTCTACGCCCTGAGAAGGCTTCGGGGCTTCCAGTACCGGCGCTTGTTCCTGCAGCGTGCGCCCGGCGTCCGGAACTGTCTGCGCCCAGGCGGGCGCGGCAGCCAATCCAATCAGGGTCAGTGAGGTCGCGGTACGGGCGCCTTTGCCGGCGAACTTTAAATTACGGTACGGTTTCATGATTGGAACCTGGGCAATCAGTTCGGGTTCGGCCGTCGGGAAATATCGATTCGCGTATCAGCCTGACGATCAGCGAGGGAGCATGCGCTTGCGCCTCTCCTCCTCCGATGAGTCGACCACGATGACTTGCAATCCCTGGCCTTCCTCTGCTTCCCTTGGCAGGTGCGTACCCCCGCCAACAACGAAGACCCTCATGAAGCCTGCGGCATCCTTCCCGCCTTCCTGCGCGAGTAACGGGTCGCTCGCGGCGTCGCCCTGGTTGCCTTGAG
This sequence comes from Betaproteobacteria bacterium, assembly GCA_039930785.1. Taxonomy (GTDB): domain Bacteria; phylum Pseudomonadota; class Gammaproteobacteria; order Burkholderiales; family JACQAP01; genus JACQAP01. The sequence goes on from JBDTTE010000257.1 coordinate 4,359, forward strand.
CGGACTGCTCGCCATTGATGCCACCAGCGTCAGCGCTGCTTCCGCCCTCCTGCACACCGCCAGTGCTTCCGCCATCAGGCGGAAAGCCGATGAAGCTCAAGCCGCCACTCGTGCCGAGATTCACCCCGCCTTGACTGGATGTGTCTGCAGTAACACCCGGCAGGCTCACTGTTCCGTCTGGAAGAGTGACGCCGATTGCACCCGCAGCGGATGTATCGGATGCAATGGCCTGGGCGCCGCTGATCGCGGTAACAACAGGCAAAGTTGTCGGCGATGCCAGCGCTGCCGGCGCGGCCGCGACAGCCCCCGCCGACGTGGCAACCTGGGCCACTATGCTATCCAGCGTGCTGACTGGGCCCGCCGCGTAGTACCAGGTCATGCCATCGTGCTGGCCGGGGGCCAGATCCGCGAGGCGAATGAACAACGCGTAAGAACCATCTTCGGGACTCGGCAAGCCACCGCTCTGCCCACGGAAAATCGGGGAAGTGCGCGGATCGATGCCCGTCGCATTTGAAAAACTGCAGCATTGCGCGATGGAGGTATCCGCTCCGTCGGAAGTCGAGTAGAAAAGTACGGCAGCGCCCTGACCATCGTTGAACTCGGTGATCTTGAGTGCCTTGGACTGCTCGTTCTGGGTGGCAATCTGCTCGAAGCCGGTGCCCGTCAGGTTGCCCTTGAACTTGAACTGGGAATCCCGGGTCGCAATGTAGTCGTCTCGCGTGCCCACCCACAGGCGCACATTCGATACGCTCGTTCCGCCCAGGTTGGTCAGCG
>JBDTTE010000258.1:0-5107 GCA_039930785.1 Betaproteobacteria bacterium
TGATGGCGCAGGGCAAGGTGCTGCCGTATCTCGACGTGCCGTTCCAGCACGCGAGCTCACGCATCCTGAAATTGATGAAGCGTCCCGCCAATGCGGAAAACAATCTCGAACGCATTCGTGCGTGGCGCGAGATCTGTCCCGATCTCACCATCCGCAGCACGTTCATCGCCGGCTTTCCCGGCGAAACCGAAGCTGAGTTCGGCGCCCTGCTCGAATTTCTCGAAGAAGCGCAGCTCGATCGCGTGGGCTGCTTCGCGTACTCTCCGGTAGATGGCGCTTCGGCAAACGCCCTGCCCGACGCCGTGCCGGACGAAGTTCGCGAGGAACGCCGCGCACGCTTCATGGCCGTACAGGAAAAAATCAGCGCGCAACGGCTGAAGCGCAAGGTTGGCAAGACCCTGAAGGTGCTGATCGATTCGACAGAAGGCGACAAGGCAATCGGTCGTTCCAGTGCCGATGCACCGGAAATCGACGGCGTCGTGCACATCCGCAAGGCGCGTAACGCCGGCGTCGGCGAATTCGTCGACGTGCACATCACACGCGCCGACACGCACGACCTGTACGGCGAACCGGCGGGCTGATCGTGCTGGCGCGGCTGAAAAGCTGGGCCAGGGCGATAAAAAGCGAAGCGCTCGTGCTCTGGTTCGCGTCCCGCGATCCACGCGCGCCGCGTGTGGCGAAATGGCTGGCGATCTTCATTGTCGCGTACGCGCTTTCACCGATCGACCTGATCCCCGATTTCATTCCCGTCATCGGCTATCTCGACGAGCTGATCCTGTTGCCGGGCGCGATCTGGCTGGTACTCAAGCTTATGCCACCGCAAGTGCTGATCGATTCGCGTGCCCGGGCGCAAGCGTGGATGGAAGCGCACCGCGAAAAACCCCGCAACTGGATCGCGGGCATTGTCATTGTGCTGCTTTGGATTGCGGTGCTATGGGCGACGTGGTTCTGGTGTATTCGTCCGCGGTTCTCGAGCTGATAAATCCCGGTCCAACATTCCTAATTCTCATCACGAAGACACGAAGAGCACGAAGAAACACGAAGAAAAGCAAAAACAAGCTTGCCGCTAGGAGTAGGAGAACTTTCTGGTGGGTAACATCGACCGAATGCAGGTTCGTGTCCACCCGCCCCAGATGCTCAAGCTGATTTTGCCGTTGCACTTCTTCGTGTTTCTTTGTGTCCTTCGTGTCTTCGTGATGAGATTTTCAGTAGGTCGTAGTCAAGCCACAGCGCGTCCGAGTTGCCGGTAGAACTCGATCACCTCTGCACGATCGCGCGTGCGCCGCATCGGCGGCAGGCTGCGCCAGATGCGCTTGCCATAGGGCTTCGATATCAGGCGCGGGTCGCAGATGGTCAGCACACCGCGATCGTTCTCGTCGCGAATCAGCCGCCCGGCGCCCTGCTTCAGGGTAATCACCGCCTGCGGCACCTGGAATTCCATGAAGGCATTGCGCCCTTCGGCGTTGATGCGCTCGATGCGGGCCGCGAGCACCGGATCATCCGGTGGCGCGAACGGCAGCCGGTCGATGATGACCAACGACAACGCGTCGCCGCGCACGTCCACGCCCTCCCAGAAGGACTGGCTGCCGAGCAGCACGGCGTTGCCCAACTTACGAAAGCGTTCAAGCAATTCGCTGCGTGATCCCTCGCCCTGCATGAGCAACGGATAGTCCATGCCCATTTTCTTCATGCCTGTTTCCATCAATTCGCGCGCCTCGCGCATCGCACGCAGGCTGGTGAACAGAAAAAACGTGCGGCCTTCCGCCGCTTCGATGACGGGAAGCATTGTTTCGACGGCCTTACGCGTGAACTCCGGGGAATTCGGCTCGGGCAAGCCCTCGGGTACATAGAGCAACGCCTGGTTCGCGTAATCGAACGGGCTTTCCCAGAAAGCGGTCTTCGCGTCGTCAAGGCCCATTTCGCGTTGGTAGTGCGAGAAATTGCCCTGCACCGACAACGTCGCCGAAGTGAAAATCCATGCGCGCGGATTACCCGCAATCTGGCGATGGAAGATTTCCGCGATCGAAAGCGGTGTCGCGTTCAGATGCACCGAGCCACCGAAGATCTCGATCCAGCGCACCCATGCGTTGTCCGCGTTCTCTTCCCAGCGATCGAGCCGGTCGAGCAGTGCCATGCCGCGCGTCCAGCAATTGTGCAGCCCTTCCGAACGATCGGCCTGGGATTCGAGCAGCACATTCAGATCGGTGAGGCGCGCGAGGACGGTTTCCAGCGCTTCTGTGAATGCGCGATTCTCTCGCGCAGCGGCGTAGGGTTGACGACTCGCATCGTCACGAAACTGCAGGCGCAGGTCGCGCGCGGCTTTCTCAAGGGCGGCACTTGCATCGGGCAACGCAGCGTTGTCTCTTGCTGAAACCGCTGCTTCAACCCGCGAGTCGCGCGTCAGTTCGATCAACTGGCTGGTGGACACGCTCTCGCCGAAGAACAGGCTCGCCGTCTCCGGCAATTGGTGCGCCTCGTCGAAGATAACCGTGTTGCAAGCCGGCAGCAGTTCGGCCACGCCCTCATCGCGCAGGGCGACGTCGGCGAAAAAGAGATGATGGTTCACGACCACGACGTCGGCTTCCATCGCCTGCTTGCGCGCCTCCATCACGAAGCAGTCCTTGTATTTCGGACAGTCGCCGCCGAGACAGTTCTCGCGCGTAGACGTCACCAACGGCCAGACAGTCGCATCTTCCGGCACTTCCGCCAGTCCGCTGCGATCGCCGGTCTTGCTGGTCTTCGCATAGGATTCGATGCGCGCAAGGTAGACCACATCGTCGCGATTGATGAAGCGGCCGTCGTTCTTCGCGCGCTCGAGGTGGTAGTGGCAGACGTAGTTCGCGCGACCTTTCAGCAGGGCCACCGTGACCGGCGCGCTCAGGGCGTCCCGGACCACCGGGATGTCGCGATTGAAGAGCTGGTCCTGCAGGGTCTTGGTGCCGGTGGAGAGGATGACCTTACCGCCGCGGGAAAGCGCCGGCGCCAGATACGCGAAAGTCTTGCCCGTGCCGGTGCCGGCTTCCGCGATCAGCAGGCCCTTGTTCTCGATCGCGTGCTCCACGGCCTGCGCCATTTCGAGTTGCTGGGGCCGCAAGCGGTAACCGGGAATGATGCCGGCCAACGGGCCGGTGTCGGCGAAGAACTGCTGCAGGTCGATGCTCAAGATGACCCGGATTCTATCGCGAGCAGTGTCAAGGTGGTCGGGTCATTAACGCTAAACCCGCGTCCAGACTGGAGAATCGGCGGCCACCTCGTCGATCGGTAACTTAACTCGGACACCTAACTTTCAGTCCACGGCTTTGCGCATGATCTTGTCCATCTCGACACAACCTGGCGCCACATGGGTTTGCTCGCGGCTTCTTCGATCCTGGCGTTAAACGTGAAGGGCGGCATCTTCGGCTGCTTCCACCAGAACGGGACTAATCCCCAGCGCGCGAGATGAATCTCTAGTCCGTGGTCGCCGGCATAGATGATCGGGACCTGGACGGTCGGCGCGATGTTGAAGTGCTGGGTATAGCCGTGCATCGGATTGCGCCGCACGGCGTCGGATAGCTGCCAGTAGCGCGTGATCTCGGCTTCGGTGGGGGATACGTAGCGGCCGCACATGGCGGCTAATTCTACCCGTCAGCGTTGAACACCCTGCACGCGGTACGGCTGCCCGTGAACTCAAAGTACCGACCAAGAGTTCGGCAATGTGCTCTGGCGCATAGACCGCACGTCGCGTAGGTGCTACGTTCATTGCGTTGTCTGCCCCAACCACAATATTGGAGGAAGCCGCCATGAACCTGTTATGCGTTGCGGCGTTGATATTACCTTTACTTGCGATAGCTGGACCCAACGATCAACTCGCCATGGGGCCAGATCCCGGAGGCCACACCGGTGCGACCGTCACGCCGGAGACGACCAAGACCGGCAGTCCCGCAGTCGATGCTGCGCGCCAATCCGCCTCGGGCAGCAAGACCGAAACCAACGAGCCGGCCGGCAGCACGTCGCAGGTGCCGGCCCAGAAAAAGTAAGCTCACGGTTCAACCCTGATGTTAGAACGATGGAATTTGTCAGAGACTGCGATCACTCGTGGCGGTGGTTCTATATCGAGGCTGACTCCAGCATCACAAATTCAGCCAAGACTTTTCCTAAGGAACCGACGCCGCCGGCGGGTACACCGTGCCATCGGTGTTACTGCCGCAGTCGCTACAAATCGCAACCGGTTTTTTGGCTGCCATGCCACCCCCCGCATCAGATACTGAACAAAGCGCTAGGTCGGCTGCATCAATTTCGCCGAGTTCCTACACGCTCCCACCTGGCGCCGCACTTCGTGCAAACGGCCTGTCCGTAAGCATCGAACAGCCCGAGCTTGAGGGTCACCGGATGTACCAGGTGGAGGGGGTGCGTGACCTGGTCGCGTGCCTGACGACACTGGGTGCAGAGCTTGGCTTTCATACCCGCGATTGTGGCAGTTGCGGACCCAGGATAGGGGCCGTGGACTCGGACCCCTACCCGGACACCTAACGCCGTAAAACAGCATCTCGCGCCATACACGGCATGCAGTGACTTTCCTATGGGATGCACTGCATAAACGGCTTCGATCCAATCGCGAGCAGTGTCGGCCGGGCGGATGCTGTTATCCTTTGCCTCGAAAATTCGCTCACGGGAATCGACATGATCGTTGTCAGCGGCGAGGCGCTGTTCGACGTATTCGCCGGCCAACCTTCGGATAACGGCCTGGCCCTCGAAGGCCGGGTTGGCGGTTCGCCTTTCAACGTCGCCATTGGGCTCTCGCGCCTGAAGCAGCCGGTGGCCTTCTTCGGCGCGGTTTCACAGGATGCGTTCGGCCGGCGCCTGTTCGACATGCTGCGCAGCGAGGGCGTACGCACCGACCTTATCCAACAAACCGCGGCGCCGACCACGCTTAGCATTGTCGGCCTCGATGCGGACGGGGTGCCTTCCTACACCTTCCACGGCGAACATGGCGCGGATCGCGAACTGAAGCTCGCGGCGCTGGCTGCAATCCCCTCCGACGTGAAGGCCTTTCACTTCGGCTCCTACTCCATGCTGGTCGAACCGATCGGCGCGACGCTGCGCAAGCTGGCCGAAACAAGATACGCGC
>JBDTTE010000259.1:0-5095 GCA_039930785.1 Betaproteobacteria bacterium
TTCCAGTCCTGCATGATGAACTCCGCGCCTTTTTCCGCGATCATCGTGGTCGGCGCATTGGTATTGCCCGATGTGATGCGCGGCATGATCGAGGCGTCGATGACGCGCAAGCCGTCCATTTCTCGGACTTTCAGGCGGTCATCGACCACAGCCATTTGATCGTTCCCCATTTTGCAGGTGCCGACAGGATGGAAGATCGTCGTGCCGAGTTCGCCGGCCGCGCGCGCCAGCTGTTCGTCCGTTTCGATGTCGGAACCGGGCAGAAATTCTTCGGGCCGGTATTTCTGCAGTGCCTTGGCACGCATGATCTCGCGGGTCTTGCGAAACGAGTCGACGGCGACTTTGCGATCTTCTTCCGTAGAAAGATAGTTCGGTGCGATGGACGGGTGTTCGTAGGGATCCGCACTCTTGACGTGAACCGCGCCGCGACTGGTCGGTCGCAGGTTGCACACCGACGGCGTGATCGCCGGAAAGCTGTGCAGGGGCGAACCAAACTTGTCCAGCGAGAGCGGTTGCACATGCCATTCGATGTTCGCGGAGGGTTGCGAAGGATCGCTTTTCGCAAAGGCGCCCAGTTGCGACGGCGGCATGGTCATCGGACCGGTCCGATGCAGCAAGTATTCGAGGCCCATGGAGGCCTTGCCGAACAAGCTGTTCGCGCGTTCGTTCAGCGTGGTGACGTTGGATACCTTGTAGATGATGCGCACCTGCAGGTGATCGTGCAGGTTCTCGCCGACGCCGGGCAGGTTGTGCTCGACCCGGACGCCGCGTTCCCTCAGCAACGCAGCCGGCCCAATTCCGGATAGTTGCAGGATCTGCGGCGAGCCGATCGCCCCGGCCGAGAGAATTACTTCGCGTTTGGCTTCCGCGACCTGCCGCCCGCGCAGACCGAGGCGGAATTCGACGCCGTCGGCACGCGGCCGCATGCCCATGTTCTTCAGGCGAATGCGTTCGACGTGCGCGCCGGTGACGACCGTCAGGTTCGGGCGATGCATGACGGGATGCAGGAAGGCCTTGGCGTTGCTCCAGCGCACGCCGCGCTTCTGGTTCATCTGAAAGTAGGCGTTGCCGAAGTTGTCGCCGCGATTGAACTCCTCGATCTTCGGAATGCCGCATTCCGCGGCCGCCTCGCGCCACGCGTCGAGGATCTCCCAATTTACGCGTCGCTCTTCCACGCGCAATTCGCCGCCCGCGCCGTGAAACTCGCTCGCACCATGCGCGTAATCCTCGGTGCGCAGGAAGTAGGGCAGGACTTCATCCCAGGACCAGCCCTTATTGCCGAGCGCGGCCCAATGGTCGTAGTCGCTCTTCTGGCCGCGCATGTAGATCATCGCGTTAATTGACGAGGAGCCGCCGAGTACTTTTCCGCGGGCATAGCCGATCGAGCGCCCGGTCAGGCCGGGTTCCGCGTCTGTCTTGTAGCACCAGTCCGTGCGCGGGTTCGCGATGGTGTACAGATAGCCGACCGGCACATGGATCCAGAAATAGTCATCCTTGCCGCCGGCTTCGAGCAACAGCACGCTGACTTTCGGATCCGCGCTCAGCCGGTTGGCCAGCAGGCACCCGGCCGAACCGGCGCCGATGATGATGTAGTCGAATGGTCCGATGGCCTGGGCCATTTCTCCCCCGATGTCTGTTCTTGGTTGCGATGACGGATCGCCCGCGATTATGCCCGATCCGTCGCGCTGGCTTCGGAGGGACGCAGGTCCATACAGAGAGGCCTCCAGCAAAGGCTCAACGCAAGGGACGCGAAGGTCCGCAAAGGAAGGCCATTGACGATTACCACAACGCACCTTCTTTGCGGGTTTCCTTTGCGGACCTTTCTTGTTCTTCCTTTGCGTCCTTTGCGTCCTTTGCGTCAACGCCGCTTAATTTAGTAATCTCTCGTCTTTCGGAGGAGAACAATGAAAATAACCGCGATCAAGACGGCGATCTGCAATGCCGAGATGCGCAACTGGGTGTTCGTGCGCGTGGAAACCGACCAGCCTGGATTGTTCGGCTGGGGCGAGGCGACCCTGGAATGGAAGACCCGCGGCGTCGTCGGCGCGGTGCAGGACCTCGAGCCCCTGCTGATCGGGCGTGACCCGCGCGACATCGAGCAGGCCGTGCGCGTGATGGTCAAACATTCCTTCTGGCGCCTGGGCGTGATCGGCAATACGGCGATCAGCGGCATCGAAATGGCCCTGTGGGACATCTGGGGCAAAGAGTTGAACGTCCCGGTCTGGCGCCTGCTCGGCGGCAAGACCCGTGACAAGGTCAAGGTCTACACGCATCTCGGCTTTGGCGACATGACCGCCGTCTACGAAAGCATGGCGCACAGCGCAGTGGTGGAGCGCGGCTTGCAGGTCGTCGAGAACGGCTACCGCGCGCTGAAAGTCGTGTTCATTCCCTACACGCACTTCACGGCGTCGCCGAAACAGCAGGACCACGTCGGCGGCATGATGCAGAAGCTGCGCGAGGCAGTCGGCGACGAGATCGAGATCATGATCGATTTTCACGGCCGTCCGGCTTCGACCAGCGCGGCGCTGCAGTACATCCACGCGCTGGCGCCATCGCGACCCTTGTTTGTGGAGGAGCCGATCCAGCCTGGTGACGCCCCGGGCATGAAGCAGATCATCGACAAGTCGCCGGTGCCGATCGCTGCGGGCGAACGCCTGGTCGACCGGCGCGAATTCGATGATCTCTTTCGGCTGCGCGCCATTAACATCGCCCAGCCCGATCTCTGCCACGTCGGTGGCTTTACCGAGGCGCGCAAGATTGCGGCCATGGCAGACACCGCGGGTGTGGGCATCGCCCCGCATAATCCGCTGGGCCCGCTTGCCGGCGTCGCGGCGCTGCACTTCGACATTGCCACGCCGAACTTCGTGATCCAGGAGGAGATGACGGGCGCGGTGCCGTGGTATCACGACGTGGTGAAAGGGCCGATCCGTCGAGTAGACGGTTATTGGCAGATTCCCGATGCGCCGGGGTTGGGCGTCGAGGTCGACGAAAAGGAAATCGCCAAGCATCCGTTCAAGCAGGAAGTCATGCACGCCGGGCATGCCATGCTCGACGACGGGACTGTTGTGGATTGGTAATCGGCTAGAGCTTCACCGCTGAGGCGCAGAGGCGCGGAGGAAACGCAGAGAAGATCAAGAAGAACATTGCATGGAATGAGAACATGGAAATTGGTAGCGCCGATATTTTTGCCTGGCACCCGATTCCGATAGTTTTTTTCCTCTGCGTTTCCTCTGCGCCTCCGCGCCTCTGCGGCTAATTTTTCTTGAGGTACTTATATGTCTGAAGCTTTCATTTGTGCCGCGGTGCGCACCCCGATCGGTCGCTACGGCGGCTCGCTGTCGTCCGTGCGGACCGACGATCTGGCGGCGATTCCACTGAAGGAACTGGTCGCGCGGAACAAGGGCATCGACTGGAGCGCCGTCGATGATGTCGTGTATGGGTGCGTCAACCAGGCGGGCGAGGACAACCGCAACGTCGCGCGCATGGCGCTGTTGCTGGCGGGCCTGCCCAAGGAAATTCCCGCCAGTACGATCAATCGCCTGTGCGGCTCGGGCATGGACGCGATCGGCATTGCGGCGAGGGCGATCAAATCCGGCGAGGCCGAGCTGATCATTGCCGGCGGTGTTGAAAGCATGTCGCGATCGCCTTTTGTCATGCCGAAGGCCGACAGCGCTTTTTCGCGTGCCAATGCGCTCTACGACACCACGATCGGCTGGCGTTTCGTGAATCCGCTGATGCAAAAAATGTACGGTATCGACTCTATGCCGGAGACGGCGGAAAACGTCGCAGCGGAGTTCAAGGTCTCCCGGGCGGACCAGGATGCCTTCGCATTGCGTTCGCAGGCGAAGGCTTCGGCGGCACAGAAAAATGGACGCCTGGCGAAGGAAATCGTATCCGTGACCATCCCCGCGAAAAAGGGCGACCCGGTCGTCGTGGATCGCGATGAGCACCCGCGCGAAACCAGTATCGAGGCACTCGGCAGGTTGAAAGGTGTGGTCAAACCCGATGGGACCGTGACACCCGGGAACGCTTCGGGAATCAACGACGGCGCCTGCGCGCTGATCGTTGCGAGCGAGAGCGCGGCCAAGCGCCACGGACTGACGCCGCTCGCGCGCGTGATCGGCATCGCCACCGCCGGTTGCGCGCCGCGCATCATGGGCATGGGCCCGGTGCCGGCGACGCGGAAATTGCTGGCGAGGACCGGCATGAAGATCGACCAGATCGACGTGATCGAGTTGAACGAGGCGTTCGCGGCACAGGGCCTGGCTGTCTTGCGCCAGTTGGGCGTGGCGGACGACGATGCGCGCGTGAATCCGAACGGCGGTGCGATCGCGCTCGGTCATCCGCTGGGCGCGAGCGGTGCGCGCCTGGTGACGACGGCTGCCTATGAACTCCTGGAGCGCAGATCGCGCTATGCGCTGACGACGATGTGCATCGGCGTGGGGCAGGGCATAGCGATGCTGATCGAACGCGTCTGATGTGGCTTTAGGGGATTTTTGAACTACCGAACTGCCAAGAACGATTTCACCGCGTAGACGCGGAGAACGCGGAGGAAGGCGAAAACGAAATTGAACGTGTCGATGGATTCCATCGCAAGACTACGCGCGAACCGGACCGACAAATTTCACGTTTCTACTTGTCCTTCCTCCGCGTTCTTTGCGTCTCCGCGTTGAAAACAATCTTGGACGGAAAGGTCTAAAAAAAGCCCCGCTCGAGGCGGGGCTGGTAAACGATGCGCGTTGCTTATTTGGCTTTCAGGCAATCGCTCATGAACTTCTTGCGATCGGCGCCGGCCAGGCTCTTCGTCTTGGCGTCGGCATTGCATTGCTTCATTTTTGCTTGCTGCGGCGTCATTTCCTTGGCGGGTTCTGCCGCAGCGTCTTTTTTGGCGGACAGGCAATCGCTCATGAACTTCTTGCGATCCTCGCCGGCCAGGTTTTTCGCCTTCGCGTCGGCATTGCAGGTCTTCATCTTGCTCTGCTGCGGTGTCGCTTCCGTCGCTGCGTCGGCCGCGTAGGCCGATACTGCAAACATCGACAAGCCCAAAGCCAATATTATTTTCTTCATATAACCCCCTAGTCACGTTGTGAACAAC
>JBDTTE010000260.1:0-5082 GCA_039930785.1 Betaproteobacteria bacterium
GAGGTTGCGGTCAGGCGCTCAGCTTGAATCCCTGGTAGTTCCTTGCGGCGACGTCGGCGCAGATTTTACGGTAGCTCGCCATACCGCCCGCATAGGGCATGAACACACGCGGCTTGCCGGGAATGTTCGCGCCGAGATACCAGGAGTGCTTGGCCTGCGGCAAAACCGTCGCGTTGGCCGCATCGTTCACGTGTGCGACCCACGCGTCCATCGCTTCTTCGGTCGGCTCGATGCGCGCAAGGCCTTCATTGCGCAAATACGCGATGCAGTCGGTGATCCATTCCACGTGCTGCTCGATGGCGACGGGCATATTGCAAAGCACGGACGGGCTGCCTGGCCCCGTCACCATGAACAGGTTTGGAAATCCAGCGACTTGCAGGCCGATGTAATTGCGCGGTCCCGCAGCCCACGCCTGCTTCAACGACACGTCGTCGCGGCCGCGGATATCCATCTTCAGCAACGAACCGGTCATGCCATCGAAGCCGGTGGCGAAGACGATGGTGTCGAGTGGATGCTCCGCACCGCTTTTGAGCTTGATGCCGGTTGGCGTGATGCGCTCGATGGGGTCGGCGCGGATATCGACCAGGTCGACATTGTCGCGGTTGAAGGTCTCGAAATAATCGGTGTCGATCGGCGGGCGTTTCGCCGCGTAGGGATGGTCGATGTCAGTCAGCTTCTCGGCCGTGGCCGGATCTTTCACAACCTCGCGGATCTTGCGCTTGAGGAAGGTCACTGCGGTCGCGTTCGCTTCGTTGCTGGTCACCAGGTCGCGAAACGCGGCGCGAAAACGCAGGCCGCCGGTCTGCCAGGATTTTTCATAGACGGCCTCGCGTTCCGCCGGTGAGGCATCCAGCGCCGAACGCTCGGAAATAAGGAAGGGATGGCCATTGACCGCCGCATGCATGGTCGTGCGGATCTCTTCGGAATTTTCCTTGATCCAGTTCTTGAATTCAGGCGTCAGGGGGCCATTGCGCGCCGGCACGCTGTAATTCGCGGTGCGCTGAAATACGGTCAGGTGTTGTGCGGTTTCGGCGATGACCGGTGCGGCCTGTATGCCGGTCGATCCGGTACCGACCTGTCCGACGCGCTTGCCGCGGAAATCCACGCCTTCGTGCGGCCACTGTCCAGTGTGATACCACTTCCCCTGGAAAGTGTCGCGGCCCGGAATGTCCGGAACGTTCGCGGTCGAGAGGCAGCCGACTGCGGTGATCAGGAACTGCGTCGAATACGTTTCGCCCGTATCGGTGGTGACCTGCCAGCGATTTGCTGTTTCGTCAAAGTGCGCCGAGACCACCCGGGTATTGAAATTGATATCGCGTTTCAGGTCGAACTTGTCGGCGACGAAATTCAGGTACCGCATGATCTCCGGTGGCCCGGGATATTTTTCCGACCACTCCCATTCCTTCCACAATTCTTCCGAGAACGAGTAGCAGTAGGAATGGCTTTCCGAATCGCACCGCGCACCGGGATAGCGATTCCAGTACCACGTGCCACCGACGCCTGCGCCGGCTTCGAGGACTTTGACGGATAGCCCGAGCCGGTCGCGCAGGCAAAGTAATTGGTAGAGGCCGGAAAAGCCCGCGCCGATGACCAGGGCGTCGAGTTGGCGGGATGCGGTTGCGGGTGTTTTCCTGCTGCTGGATTGTTTCATGGACGATAGTTTAGCCCGTGGCCGGGGTGACGACAGTAGGGCGGCTGTTTTCATTCCAGGGAACGAAATCGCTGCGTCGCCTAAAGCTCGCAACCCTCCATCTCATCACGAAGACACGAAGACACTAAGAAACACGAAGAAGGGCAAAAGCAGGATCAAGGAAACGAGATGGATCGATGGGGGCCAGGATTGAGGACTTCCCATCAATTCTGCAAGAATGAAAGTCCAGGCCGCCCGGATTTTTCAGTCTTGTCGATTTTCTTCGTGTTTCTTCGTGTCTTTGTGTCTTCGTGATGAGAATTATTTTTTTGACGAAGGCCTGATGGACATTGTCATGCCCGCGGAGGCGGGAAACCAGCAGAACGTCCCCAATTTTTTGGGTTCCCGCCTGCGCGGGAATGACATCTGCGCGGCTGCGCGCAGGTGTCACCTATTCGCCCATGACGGTCACCACGGCGCTGCGCGAGTGCGGCGCCGCGCGGTGCTCCCACAAATAGAGGCCCTGCCACGTCCCTAGCAGTAATTGCCCGTCCGCAACGGGAATCGTGATGCTGTTCGAAGTCAGCATCGAACGACCGTGCGCGGACATGTCGTCATCGCCTTCCGCGTCATGCCGATAAGCGGGATCGCCGTCGGGCGCAAGGCGAGCGAGAATGGTTTCGAGATCCCGGCGTACATCGGGGTCGGCGTTTTCGCAAAGGATCAGCGAGGCACTGGTGTGCTGAAGGAATACCGTGCACAGGCCTTTGTCGATTGCGCTCTCCGCGACCACGCGACTGACCTCGTCGGTGATGTCGGTCGTGCCGCGCCCGCGGGTGCGGAAGTGAAGCGTGGTTTGCGAAATCATGGAAGCTCCGACAACTGAAAATCAGGAAAGTCGACATCCACCCGCGCCGGCAATCTGGATCGAGGCGCGTCCCGGATGAACGCATAGCGTATCAGGCATCCGCGCGACAACGGTTGCGAGGCATCGCTATAGTCCGTGAGATTGAAACGCCCATCGCTATACTGCGAGGCTGTTCCCACCCGACCTCTCCCTCAGTGCCGATCCCAACTGTCGCGCCCGCGACTGCGCGCAAGCCTCGCGGCAGGCGCAAACGCAAGTTCCGGCTGTTGCGCTACTGGCCCAACGCGCGCACCAGAAAGCGCTGGGTCAAAGCCTTTCGGGCGATGCCGCCGCCGTGGCAGGCGGCAATGGTCATTGCCTGCATAGTCGCGGTCTGGCTGGTCTCGAACTGGATTTACCAGGTCGCGCGCAAACCTTCGGAATTGTTTTTCCCCGTGAGCGGCGCGCTGAACAAACTGCCCGTCGAGACCTGGCGCGAGTACGGAACGCTGTTCGAAGACCACGCCACGACTACGATCACGCCGGAACTGCTCGCCGCACTCGCGCAGGTCGAAGCGTCCGGCAATCCGGTGGCACGAACTTACTGGCGCTGGTCGTTGCAGCGCAAGCCGTTCGATATGTATCGTCCTGCATCGAGCGCCGTGGGGATGTATCAGTTCACGGACAGCACCTTCGAGGAAGCCAAGCAGTATTGCGTGCACGATCATGTCGTCGTAGAAGACGGACCCTGGACCGACTTTGACACCTGCTGGTTCAATAGTCTCTATGCGCGGACCATCCCGTCGAATGCAATCGAACTGGCGTCGGCCTACCTCGACCGCAGCATCGCGAACATTCTCAGGCGCCACCGCATTGGCAACGCGACGCCGGAACAGAAGCAGAATCTCGCGGCGATGATTCATCTTTGTGGCGCGGGGGCAGGGGATCTCTACGCACGCCGCCACTTTCATCTTGCACCGGGCCAGCGCTGCGGCGACCACTATGCGCAGGTCTATCTGACGCGCGTCAACACGATGAAGAAGCTGTTCGGGGGTTTAAGGGCGAGGGAGTAGAAGAGGAGGGGCGAGGGATGAGGGATGAAGGATGAGGGGCGAGGGGTGTTGTCATTCCCGCGAAGGCGGGAATCCAGAACTCGAACTACCCCCGGGCACTTATTCGTCCCTGGATTCCCGCCTTCGCGGGAATGACAACTAACCCCTTTCCTTCCCTCGTCCTTGGCCCCTCGTCCCTCGCCCCTTCGGCGCTGGTGCGCCGGCGGGTTTCGCATTGGACCCGGCTTCCTTGTTTCGCGCGCTCGCGAGCGCCGATTTCAGGCGTTCCAGCTTCAGGCGATCCCCTTTATCTGATTCCCTGCTGGTCTTTTTGGTGAGCAGCATGCCATCGACGTCCAGGGTCAGAATGGGTACGCCGTCGTAGTCGATGATTACGACATGTTTGCGCAACTCGTCGTACGTCCGGTCAGCCGCGACGAACAGCAGGTCCACGCTGATTTCCCCCTCGACCGCGGTCGAATAGCCGTCGTCGAGCCATTTCTGTTTAATTGCGCGCGCGGCTTCGCGTAAATCTGGCAGGGATTGGAAGGCTTTCATCAGACGCGCATTGTTCGGCTTGTCTACAGGGAGCAGCAGGTCGATATCTTTCGTCATGCGTGGAAAGCCGTGCAGCGCCATCGCTGCGCCGCCGATCACGGCATACTCGGCACCGCTGTCCGCGAGCGCCTTCGCCAAAAGACGAATGTCGTCCTGATCCGGGGCCCTCACGGGCGCTTCCTTTCTCGCGCGAGCGCCACGGCTGCGGATACTTCCGCCGCCTCATCATGACGGTTCTTATCCTGAATCGACAGGTACCTTCGGGCTGTGAGCGCGCGGGGAAGCGGTCGGGCCAGCGGGTGCCGTTGCAAGGGACGCCATGCCTCGCGCAGCCACGCAACGCGCTCGCGGTCATTCATGAGCTGGACCTTCAAAGCCGTCCCGACTTCTGCGTCTTGCTGATGGCGGGAAAGCTGCTCAATGGATTTGAACGCCCGCGCACGTTGCTGTTTGCGAGCCGAGTTGGATAACGGACCCCGGTTTCCTGCCGCGACGTCCGCCTGCGCGGGAATCAGCCAGTCCCGCCCGTGCTTCAGAGCGCCGGCGATGCGGCCCGTCGAGGCGAGCGCGCGGACGCGTCGTGCACTGACGTGATGCAGTTCGCCGAAAAGCGTCGAGGTGAGC
Organism: Betaproteobacteria bacterium; assembly: GCA_039930785.1. GTDB lineage: Bacteria > Pseudomonadota > Gammaproteobacteria > Burkholderiales > JACQAP01 > JACQAP01. The sequence continues at coordinate 4,712 of JBDTTE010000260.1, forward strand.
AATTCCACATGTGCGGTCATGGCGATAACTATACCGATAACGGTATAGTTATGCCAGCCTTGAGGGCGCAAGGGCGCAAGGGCGCAAGGGCGCAAGGGCGCAGGAGCGCAGGGGCGCAGTGCGCGAGGCGGAGGGCGAGGGGCGAGGGTAGTTGTCATTCCCGCGCAGGCGGGAAACCAGATCCAGAACTACGCGGCGGCGCTAACGTCTCCCTGGATTCCCGCCTGCGCGGGAATGACAACTTAGCCCGCCACCTTACCTCGTCCCTTATGGTCGAAGACGGGTTATGGTCAAAGAGCGGTACCCCTTGGGGATCCCGCAAAGCGGTGCGCCCCCTCGCCCCTCGCCCCTCGCCCCTCGCCCCTCGCCCC
>JBDTTE010000261.1:0-5056 GCA_039930785.1 Betaproteobacteria bacterium
TTTTCTTCCAGCTTTTTCTGCAGGTCCGCAAACGGGTTGTAAGTTGCCGCTGCTATGGTGTCGCCTGGGTGCCTGCCCCGCACCGATTCGTCCGCAACCCTCGCATGTTCGTTCTCGTGGCAATAGATGCACAGCAATTCCCAGTTGCTGCCATCGAGGGGATTGTTGTCGTGATTGTGGTCCTTGTGGTGCACCGTCAGTTCGCGCAGGCGCACTCCGGAAAATTCGCGGGCACAGCGCCCGCAGACATGCGGATACAGCTTGAGCGCGCGCTCGCGATAAGTATTTTCACGTTCGGTACTGTGCTTGCGTGCCTCGGCGATGATGCGGTCGAGCCGGGACGGGTCGGAAGATTGGGCCATTGGAAGCTGACAAAACGAGAAGTTTCCATACTCTAGCGCTTTTGCTTGCCCGCGCGCAGGCGAACAAACGCCATTGCGGGTGCCGTCGCAGCCTATACTGGCGCCGGTGCCAGTTCGGCACCCATTTCGACAGAGTGAAGCCATGAGAAATACAGACAAAATCAAGAACAGGCGCGGCCTCCGGCTGCCGGGAAAGCTGGTCGCCGTCTCGTGGCGGGATCTGTTCCTGATCGTGGTCCCGGTCGTGCTGATCCTCGTGCTTGGCACGTGGCTGGCATTCAGAACGATTCACCCGGCGCCGGCGGATTCCATCGTTATGCTCGCCGGGCCGAAGGAAAGCAGCTACTACAGCCTGGCTCTGCGTTACCAGAAGATCATCGCGCGCAGCGGCGTAAAAGTGGAGGTCGTTGAGACCGACGGCGCGAAGGACAACCTCACGCGATTGGCCGATCCGAAAGCTCACGCAGACGTCGGTTTCGTTCTCGGCGGCCTGACGGACGGCGTCAAGATCGACGACCTCATGTCGCTGGGCAGCGTTTTCGTCCAGCCGGTGCTGGTGTTCTATCGCACCAAGGAACCGGTGGAACTCCTTACGCAGCTCGCCGGGAAACGCATCGCCATTGGTCCCGAAGGCAGCGGAACGCGCGCGATCACAATGAAGTTCCTCGCCGCCAACGGCATGGACAAGGACACCGATAACCTGTTCAGCATGGAGGGCGAAGAAGCGGTCGCGGCACTCAAGGACGGCAAGATCGACGCCGCTTTCCTGATGGGCGAACTGGTTCGCGGCCCGATGATGCGCGACCTGCTGAAAGTGCCAGGCGTCCGGCTCATGAATTTCCGCCAGGGCGATGGCTATGTGCGCCGCCTCAAATTCCTGTCGCGACTGACGCTGCCCGAAGGCGGCTTCGACCTCGGGTTGAACCTGCCGCCGCAGGAAACCGAACTGGTGGGCCCGACCGTCGAATTGATCGCGCGCGACGGCCTGAATGCGGCACTATCGGATTTGCTGATCAGCGCCGCGCAGGAAATTCATCGACCCGCCGGCATGTATCGCAAGGCCGGGGAGTTTCCCGCGCCGCTGGAGCGCGACTTCCAGATCAGCGAAGACGCGCAGCGTTTCTACCGATCGGGCACGCCCTTCCTCTACAAGAAGCTGCCGTTCTGGATGGCGAGCCTGATCGATCGCTTCCTGGTCGTGCTCGTGCCGCTGATCGTGGTGCTGATCCCGGCGTTTCGCCTGCTGCCGGCGTTGTACCGCTGGCGCGTGCGCTCACGCATCTACAAGTGGTACGGATTGCTGATGGCAATCGAGCGCGAGATGCTCTCCAGCCCGTCACCCGAGGATCACGAGAAAATCCGCAAGCGTCTCGACGAGATAACGGATGCGGTCAACAACCTGCGAACGCCCGTCGCCTACGCGGACCAGCTCTATGTCTTGCGCGACCACATCGCGTCGGTCCGGGCGCATCTGATGGAAATGAGCGAGGACGCGAAGCCCCAGACATGAATGTCATTCCCGCGCAGGCGGGAATCCAGATCAAACAGAATTCAGAATGCTTTCCTGGATTCCCGCCTGCGCGGGAATGACAACTTACCCCTCACCCCTCACCCGCCGCGCCTAGCGCCGCAAGGCGACAATCCCGTCGCCGACCATCTCGGTCGCAAACCCCGCCTGCCGCAGCCGCTTGGCCACCTCATTCGGCACATCGCGGCCACTCGTAAGCTTGTTCGGCGTGCCGGTGTAGTGAAACAGCCGGCCCTTGCGCTTGATCACGCGAGCCAGATGATCGTAGAACACCTGTGAATAAAGTTCGCCGGCAATGCCGAAACGTGGCGGGTCGTGCAGGATCGCGTCGACCGACTCGTTCGGGATCGTGGCAATCTGAACGGCGATGTCGCCGAGCGATAGCGTCAGCGCACCACCGACAACAGGCGACCACGAATTGATTCCGCGCAACCAGATTACGTCCGGATTCTTCTCGTAGGAAATGATCTGCTTCGCCTTGCCTTGCAGGCACCACGCTGCGAAATAGCCCAGGCCGCCGCAAGTATCCAGGACCACTTTGCCACGCGGCTGGATCAAAGCGACTTTCCGCTCCGCGTCCGCCCATGGTGAGATCTGCGAACTGACCAGCATCTTGATCCCGTCAATTTCGAAAATGGGCGTGCCCCACTCCGTCGGCACCAGCTTGATCAGCGAGCCGCTATAGCGCGACACCGGTTCAAAGGCGTCGCCATTCCAGTGATAGATCGTCCGGTCCTTGCAGTTTTCCAGCCAGGGGAAACGCTGGCCCTTCCAGGTCCAGCCATCGACTGCGATTTCAACCGTCGTCCTTGAACGCTCGAGGTCGAGCGAGCACTCGACCGTGGTCGTGCCCGCACGACGGGCGGCTTGTAAAGTATCGTGGACTGGCAGGGTTAAAAGCGGTGACATGGAGCGGGGAAAAGAGAAACCGGGTTCAGTATGCCGGATTCACTTAAACTAACCGCTGTGATTCGCTCGAACGAGCAGTGAAAGCGCTTGAATGACGTCCCCGCCCGAGAACATCCCGCCACCCCCGAAAAGGGCGAACCTGCTGCAGGTCATCCGCATCGTCATTTCGATGTTGTTCATGATCGGCCGCAACCGGGATTACGCGGCGGATGCGCCGACGATCGGGGCCGCGCGGCTGATCATCGCGGCGATCATCGGCGCGGCACTTGTCATCGTTGGACTGGTCTTACTGGCAACATCGATTGTCGGAAGTCGATGAGCAGGTTGGTGAGAGGTGTTGTCATTCCCGCGAAGGCGGGAATCCATGGGGTCAGGAGGCAGCTTTCCTGGATTCCCGCCTTTGCGGGAATGACAACTAAAATCCCTCACCGATCACCGTTAACTGATCCCCGTTCACCCGCGAAGCCATGACCCCCCCATCACAAGAACAAGATTTCTTCGGCAACGTGCGCGCCGAGTTGTCCGACGCACGCGGCTGGATCGATCGCGTTGTCGTGTTCGCTTACGCCATCGCAGCCGGGCTCCTCGTCGTCGGGTTCACGATCGCGAGCACCTGGGCCTTCGAACAGTTCCAGCGCCTCTACAGTTTCGAATCGTGGCTGGTTTTGTTGTGGACGCCCGCCGTCACGGTCGGCATCGTATGGATCACGCGCCGGTATTTTCCCGGCGCGGGCGGGTCCGGCATTCCGCAAGTTCTCGCTACGCAGGATCACGCGCTGCCCGTGGGCATGATCAAGCGCCTCGTGTCGCTGCGCCTCGGGCTGGCCAAGGTCGCCCTGGCGACGGCGGGACTGGCTGCGGGCCTTTCGCTTGGCCGCGAAGGCCCTTCCGTGCAAGTCGCGGCCGGGGTCATGCATCACGCACGCCGCTGGTTGCGCGCACCGTCCGCCATGGATGATCACGCATTGCTCGTCGCTGGCGGGGCGGCGGGCATCGCCGCTGCTTTCAATGCGCCGCTGGCCGGGGTCGTGTTCGCCATCGAAGAATTGTCCCGCCGCCTCGAATCGCGCAACAGCGGCCTCATCATCGCGGCGATCGTGGTTTCCGGGCTGGTCGCCGTTTCCACATTCGGCAACGTCACCTACTTCGGCCGGATCCAGGTGCCGAGCCTGGGATGGCAAGCCCTGGTGCCCGGCTTCGTCGTCGCCCTTGCCTGCGGAGCGCTCGGCGGATTGTTCGCGCGCCTGCTCACCGCATCCCTCACGCATTCGCCGGATCGCGTGAGCAAGTGGCGAAGCCAACATCCCCTGCGCTTCGCGGCGTTCGGCGCGTTCGCCGTGGCCCTGATCGGCATCGTCACCGGCGGCGCAACATTCGGCGCCGGCTCGGATGCGGTCAAGCACATGCTCGCCGGCCACGCGGACGTTCCACAACTCTACGTCACGCTCAAGCTGGTCGCGACGTGGTTGACGGCGTGGTGCGGCGTTCCCGGCGGCATCTTCGCGCCGTCGCTGTCGATCGGCGCCGGCATCGGACATAACGTGTCCGAACTGGCCGCATTCTTCGGCGTAACGGATACGGAAATCGGCGCCGCGCTGATCGCGATGGGCATGGCCGGTTTCCTCGCCGCCGTCACGCAAGCGCCGCTGACTTCATTCATCATCGTGATGGAAATGGTCGACGGCCACTCGATGGTGCTGAGCCTGATGACCACGGCGCTGATCGCCAGCCTGATTTCCCGCCTGATCTGCCGGCCGCTCTACCTCACGCTGGCCGAGCACATGGTCCGGGGAATCGTTGATCGGAAGTGAATGAAGAACGCCCCCCTCTCCCCGGCCCTCTCCCTCCAGGGGAGAGGGAGCTCTTAAGCGATTTAATCTGTTGATCTAATCTTCAGAGCTCCCTCTCCCCTCGAGGGAGAGGGCCGGGGAGAGGGGGGAATTTCATCTATTGGTCCCACCCCCTCCTCCTTAATTTGAGTCCCCCGGCACCGTGTGTTACGGTCCAAAGCGCCTGTCATGACGATGTGAATTCGGTCGGCCATGGCCAGCATGCCCTGCCCCGCCACCGACGTAGTGGCGGTGGACTCACAGTCCCACCCAAATCCAGGAGGAACCATGTCACCGCTTCGACTCTTCGTACTCGCTTCGACCACCTCGATGTTGCTGTCGAGTGCAATTGCCCTCGCCGAGACTCCCACACCGGCCCACATCTCGAAGGCGGACTTCGAGCAGATGATGACGGACCTATCGAACTG
>JBDTTE010000262.1:0-5033 GCA_039930785.1 Betaproteobacteria bacterium
CCTCCAGACTTTCAATAAATAGGACTGCATGATTTGGCCTCGCATCGCTTTACCCCCTCGCGCCTAGTGCCTAGTGCCTCGCGCCTACACACTAAGCTGGTCGGTAATTCGACGCTCCACATCAGCGCCGCCGATGTCGCCACGGTCGACAATTTCGCCCAGCTTGAGTACGGCGTAACGATTGGCCACCGACAAGGCGAATTTCACGTTCTGTTCAATCAGCAGGATCGACACGCCGGACTCATCGCGTTCGGCGCGCAATACGCCAGCGAGTCGCTCGATGACGGACGGCTGCAAGCCTTCGGATATTTCGTCGACGAGCATGAGTTTCGGTTTCGACATGAGCGCGCGCGAAACGAGCAGCATTTTCTGCTCGCCACCGGAGAGCGTGCCGGCGCGTTGCTTCAGGCGCGTCGGCAAAACCGGAAAGAACTGGCCGATGCGCTTCACGCCGGCATCGAACGCGGCATCATCGCGCATGCCGAGGCGCAGGTTGTCTTCCACGGTGAGATCCTGGAACAACGCCTGCTCCTGCGGCGTGTAGGCGATGTCCAGGCGCGCGACTTTATGCGGCGGCATGCCGGTGATGTCGTGGCCGGACAAGCCCACACGCCCGGCGTGCAATGGCAGAAATCCCATCACGCTTTTCAGCAAGGTACTCTTACCCATGCCGTTCTTGCCGAGCAGTGCAAAAATTTCACCAGGGCGGACTTCGAGGCTCACATTGCGCACCACCGTTGCTTCGCCGTAGCCACAGCTCAAGCCCGTGATGTCGAGCACCGCCCCGCTCATGCCGATGCTCCCGACACGTGCGCACCACCGGAATAAATCGTTCGCACGAGCTCCGACCCAACAACTTCGGCCACGGTGCCGTCGAGCACGATCTTGCCCTGGTGCAACACGATCACGCGCGAACTGATCTCGCGGACGAAATCGAGGTCGTGTTCGACCAGCAGGATACAAAGCTGATGGTTGCGCGCGAGGTCCGTCAGGATCGAACCGATCAGGGTGCGTTCCGGTTTCGTGAGGCCCGCAGTCGGTTCGTCGAGCAGCAGCACGCTGGGCTCGAGTGCCAGCACCATCGCCAGTTCCAGCGCCTGCTTCATGCCATGGGAGAGATAGCGGGCTTCGACCCCCAGCTGTCCGTCCAGGCCGGTTGCGCGGATCACCTGCATGGAGGCGTGCGGCAGTTCGAGGGTCTCGCTGCGTTTCCAGAGCGGCGGCGACGCCAGTCGCGTGCGCGCGATGCGCAGTGCCTCGGCAACTGTCAGCGAGTCGAATACGTTGGCGTTCTGGAATTTGCGTCCAACGCCAAAAGCCACGCAGGCATAGGGCGGCAGCTTCAGGATGTCGTGGTCGTTCAGCAGCACTGTTCCACCGGAGCGCTCGTTGCCGTCCGCGATGCAGCGCATCAGCGTGGTTTTACCGGCGCCATTCGGACCCACGAGACTCAACAACTCGCCGCGATTCGCGTCGAAGACGATACCTTCCAGAACCTTCAGGCTACCGAACTGCTTGCGTACTTCGCGCACCGCCAGCGCGCAACTACCCGCCCCTTCCAGGCCGGCGTAGGGTTGTTCGACCGCCGCTTGCAGTCGTGGAACGAAGACATTCGCACTCTCTTTTTTTCGACCGAACAGGCGCCGCACTGCGCCTTTGATCAGCGGCATCAAACCCTGTGGCAGCGCGACGATGACGACCACGAACGCAAACCCGATGACCAGTTTCCACACGAATGGCAGGTTGCCGCTCAGATAAGACGTGCTGACATCGAGCACGAGCGTGCCGATCACCGGTCCGATCAGCGTGCCTCGCCCGCCGAGCGCCACCCAGATCAACAGCTCCGTGCCAAAAACGAAACCCGCGTACTCCGGTGCGACGACCATCTGCACGCCGGCGAACATATAGCCGGCCACGGCAGCGACCGCCGCGCAGACAATCATCAGCAGGATTTTTACGCGCGATACGTTGATGCCTAGATATTCGCACCGCTGCTCGTTCTCGCGAATAGCGACCAGGATGCGGCCGGCATCGCTGCGTACGAACAGCCACGCAGCCGCGGTCAGCACGACCAGGAACGCACCGGCGATGCGAAACCAGGCTTCCAGCGACACGTCGAAACTTTCAAATCCCGACAGGCCGCTGCTTGAACCCGTGAAGTTTCCGCCGGAGTAAAGGATCTGGGTAATGACGATGGGCAGCACCAGGGTCACGACGGAACCATAGAGCGGCGAAGCACCGTGATAGAACGCCAGCCAGCCGACAATGGCCGCGACGATTACGGCAATGCCGATGCCGGCGAACAGTGCGAGCGCCGCGTAGCCGGTACCGAATCCGGCGTGCGTGAATATGAGCCCGGCGGCGTAAGCGCCGATGCCGAAGAATGCCGATTGCCCGAAGGTGAGTATCCCGGTGTAGCCCCACAGGATGTCCACCGTCAGCGCGACAGACGCGTACAGGAATGCGCGAATCAGCCCGTTGACCAGATAAGTCGGCAACACATAGGGACCGACGACGATGAGCAGGAGCGAGATGCCGCAAACAATCGCGAGCGATCGCGCAGTGGCGCGACGGCGTGAGGTCGGCGTGACTGCCGAAGGCAGAACCGTCTGCGCGTCAGCCACGGCTGAATCCCTGCGGGCGCAATCGCAACACGACCGCCGCGAGAACCACGATGGTCAGGCCACCGAGGATGGGATTGCCCCAGGAACTGACCAGCACCTGCGCGCCGCCCAGCACCAGGCACGCGACAGCGAGACTAACCAGCGACGCGCCGGACACCATCACCAGCATGAACGCATTGATGAGCCAGGGCACGCCCATGTTCGGATCGACGCTCGACAGCGGCGTGATCAACGCGCCGGCGAGGCTGGCGAGTCCCGCACCCAGAGAAAAAGTAATGAAGCGGACGAGGCCGCTGTTGATGCCGAGGCCGCGTGCGAGGTTCTCATTCATGATGACCGCGCGCGTCACCAGCCCGAGGCGCGTGCCGTTGAGCACCAGCGCAATGGCCACAGCGATCGCAATCGCGACGAGCACCAGCAGCAACCGGTACTCGGAATAGGAGGTACCGAGAAAATCGACAGCGCCCGTCACCGGGCTCTGCACAAACTGCACTTCGCGACCAAATCCCAGGGTAATCAACTGGCCGATGATGATGCCGAGCCCCCACGTGGCGAGGATGGCATCGAGCGGTCGCGAGTACAGCGGTTTCATGACGAGGCGTTCGATGACCATGCCGCACAGAAAACCGATCACAAAAGCACTCGGCATCGACCACCATGGATTCCAGCCCAGCTTGGTGATCAGTAATGCCGAATAACCCCCAACCGTGAGAAAACCACCGTGCGCGAAGTTGATGATCTTCATCACGCCGAACACGATCAGCAAACCCGCCGCGACCCCGTACAGGATCGCGGCGGTGGTAAGGATGTCTAGGACGGTAGCCATGGACTTCGTCAGGGGCTAGGGATTAGGGGCTAGGGTCTAGGGGGTTCAAAGCGTAGGGATTAAAGATGTTCGAAACCCCTAGCCCCCAAGTCCCTGCTTCATCCCTAGCCCCTGTGTCCCACGCTCACTTGAGCTTGGGACACTGCTCACCCGGATCGACGTCCTTGAACGTAGACAGCGTCTTTACAGTTCCGTCTTTCTGCACCTGTCCGAGGTACATGGTCAGCGGTGCATGACGCTGCTTGTTCATCTTGATGACGCCGCGCGGTCCTTCGAAGGCAACTTCCGACAATGCGGCGATGACTTTGTCCGCGTCGGTTGACCCGGCTTTTTCCACTGCCATCTTGTAGGCATAGACGCCTTCATACTGCGGCACCGACAGGTCGTTCGGGGTCTTCAGCGCCGAGCCAAATTTCTTGTGCATCGCCGCCAGAAATTCCTTGTTCTTCGGCGAATCGATGGTCGTGAAGTAGGACCCGGAAATGAAAATACCTTCCGCGTCCGGGCCCATGCTTTGGGCCGTGCCTTCATCGACCGCCAGGTTGCCGTAGGGGATGCTCACGCCCGCGGCGCGCAGCTGCTTGGTCAGCGTTACATTCGGCGCACCGCCGGCCGTCGACGTGATCAGCGCGTCGGGTTTCGCTGCTTTCAGTTTGCTGATGATCGGCGTCCAGTCCGAGCCGTCCATCGGAAGATACTCTTCGCCGAGCACCTTGCCGCCGGTCTTCTCGATGTAGCCCTTGGTGAACTCGAGCATGCCGCGTCCGAAGGCGTAGTCGCTGCCGATCAGGAAAAAGGTTTTGGCCTTGTAGTTCTTGTTGAAGTAATCAACGATAGGCGCGACCTGCTGGTCGGGCACCCACGCGTTGACGTAGAGGTACTTGTTGCACGAACGCCCTTCATAGAACGACGTGTAGATGAAGGGCGTCTTGCCGCGCGTGACGATCGGCAGGCCGGCGTTACGAGCCGCGCTGGTTTCCATCGAGATCAGCACGTTGACCTTCTTCTGGAAAATCAGCGAGTCGAACGCTTTTTGCGCGCCCGCCGCGCCGCTGCCGTCGTCCGCCACTTCGAGCACAACCTTCTTGCCCATGATGCCGCCCTTGGCGTTGATTTCTTCGGCGGCGAGTTCGGCCGATTGAACGACGGAAGGCGCGACTACGCTGTTGGCTCCGCTCAGGCCCACGGGGATGCCGATCTTGATGACATCCTCCGCGAATGCCGTGGAGCCGATGAGGAACGCACCCGTCAGTGCTGCGACGACGGATAACTTGATGGTGTTGCCGGACATGATGACCTCCACTGTAAAAAATTCCTTCAGGTGACACCGCCGGATCGATCGATCCGCCCGCGCCTTCGTTTCAAGCCGATGCCTTCGTCGATCGGTCGGTGGCTCCCAATGCAAAGGCCGTGCCTCGCCACTGGATCGACCAAAGAGTTGAATCCGCGCCATGCGCACTGCGAACGCCGTCGCCACCGCACTGAATGCGTGCATTTGTCCAACGCGTGCACCACCGCGGGATCGCGAAATCCAATGCAGCGAAACCCCGCGCAGAAAATAAAAAAGCCTTCGTTCCGCCGCA
>JBDTTE010000263.1:0-4995 GCA_039930785.1 Betaproteobacteria bacterium
TCGATATGCGCGACGCCGCCGGAGAATACCCACGGATGCCGGCGCAGCAGGGATTTTTCACGGCCGGCTTTCAGGACCAGTTTTCTCAAAGCGATTTGCCACAGAGGACACAGAGAACACAGAGAACGGCAAGATCAGAAACGGACATGAGAATGAATCGAGTCGAGTTACCGCGGGTACTTTCGGAAGAGCGCCACTTTGAATGCTTCAGGGGGTTTTCTCTGTGCCCTCTGTGTCCTCTATGGCTCAAGGTTTATCCGGTTTGCGTTTCGCTCGCGGATGCGCCTGATCGTATACCTTCGCCAGATGCTGGAAGTCCAGGTGCGCATACACCTGCGTCGTAGAGATGCTGGCGTGGCCGAGCATTTCCTGCACCGCGCGCAGATCACCGCTCGATTGCAGCACGTGGGAGGCGAACGAATGCCTGAGCATGTGCGGATGGACGTGGCTCGCGAGGCCCTGCTTCGCGCCCCAGGATTTCAATCGCAACTGCACCGCACGCGGACTGATCGCTTCGCCGCGCTGGTTGAGAAAGAGAGTCTCCGCGTTGCGCTCCGGCAGCGTTGCGCGCACGGGCAACCAGGCCTGCAACGCCTGCAGCGCATGGCTGCCCACAGGGACCACGCGCGTCTTGCTGCCTTTGCCGAGGACACGCACGGTGCCGTCGCTGAAGTTGACGTCGTCCTGTTTGAGCGTTGTCAGTTCGGACAGGCGCAGGCCCGACGAATACAGCAGTTCGAACATTGCGCGATCGCGTACAGCGAGCGGGTCGTCCTGCGCGATGCCCACCAGCCGCGTCGCCTCGTCGGGCGACAACGCTTTCGGGAGCGCCTTGGGCGATTTTGGCGGTCGAACGCCCATGCAGGGGTTGCGCACGAAGCCGTGGTCGCGCGCGAGATAGTCGAAGAAGCCGCGCCACGCGGAAAGCATGCGGCCCAGCGATTTTCCGCCGAGACCGCGGCCGTGCAAGCGTGCTATGAAGCGGCGGATCTGGTGGACCTGCAGGTCCTGAAGCGGGTCGCCCTGCAGCAAACCGAGGAGTTCGCGCACGTCGTGGCCGTAGCCCTCCGCCGTACGCGGCGACAGGCGACGCTCCCGAACCAGGTGATCGAGAAAGGCACGGACAAACGCCGGTTCCGCCGCGGGGTCGGACGACTGCGCGGGCAGATCGTCGTCGCGCATTTACAGGAACCGCCCCACCGCCGTGCTGACCAGTTCGCCGAAGCGCTTCAGGTACATCGTCCCCATGCCCGGATAGAAACGCTCCGGATCCTCGCTCGCGAGCACCAGCATGCCCAGTACCCTGCCATCGATGCGCAGCGTTATGCAGGCGAAGGATTTCAGCAGCGGACCGGATTCGCCGAACCATCCGGCCGATTCGAACGCCGGCGTGTGGCTGACATAGGGCTGCTCCAGGCCGTCGGCAAACACGCGGATTTCTTCGCTGCTCGGCGCAAATTCGGCGAGCGGCGGATGGTCCCATTCGCTCCACAGCCGGATCGCCACGTGGGGCACCGCGAAATCTTCGCGCAGGTTGTGCTGGAGCACGTGCAGCAGTGCGTCCAGGTGCGCCGGCCTCATCATCGCGAGCGCCGCGCGGTGTACGCGTTCGCCAATGGCATCGTTGTCTTCGCCGAACTCGACCAGTTCGCGCAGCTTGCTTTCCAGCAGCTTGTTTTTTTCCCGCAGCGCGATCATCTGGCGTTCCGATATTGGAATCGCCCGGCCGCCGTGCGGGTGCGGGATGGAGAGGTCGCCGATCATGTCGGCATACTCCTCGAAGAATTCAGGATGCTCTTTCAGGTACCGCGCTATGTCCTCGGGGTTCATTGCTTTCTCTAGCTAAATTTCGATCTCACCTTCGAACACGGATTGTGCGGGCCCGGTCATGAACACCGGCTGTCCTTCGCCCGCCCAGGCGATTTCAAGCAGTCCGCCGCGGGTCCCGACGCTGACCGGCGAATCCAGCAGGTCGCGCGCGATGCCGGCTACGACGGCGGCACAAGCGCCGGTGCCGCAAGACAACGTCTCGCCTGCCCCGCGCTCGAACACGCGCAGTTTAATATGGTTGCGATCCACGATCTGCATATATCCGGCATTGACCCGCTGCGGGAAGCGCGCATGGCGTTCGATCGACGGACCTTCGCTCGCCACCGGCGCGGATTCGACGTCGGCCACGACCTGCACCGCGTGCGGATTACCCATCGACACCGCCGAGATTTCCCGCGTTTTGCCACCGACTTCCAGCGCGTAGACCCGCGCTTTTTGCGCGGCGGTGAACGGAATCAGTGCCGGCTCGAATTGCGGCACGCCCATGTTCACGGTGATGCGTCCATCGAGCTCGAGGCGCGGCTCGATGACGCCGGAAAAGGTTTCCACGCGCAGCGCGGTCTTCGCCGAGAGTCCCTTGTCGTGCACGTAGCGAACGAAGCAGCGTGCGCCATTGCCGCACTGGCCGACCTCGCCGCCGTCCGCATTGAAAATCCGGTAGTAAAAGTCGGTGTCCGCCCTGCGCGAGGGTTCGACAACCAGCAACTGGTCGAAACCGATGCCGAGATGGCGCTCGGATAGACGCCGGATGCCCTCGGCGTCGAGCGGCAGAGGCGCTTTCGTTGCATCGATCACGACGAAGTCATTACCCGCGCCATGCATCTTGGTGAACTTGAGCTTCATGCCGGCTTCACAGGGCAAGCGACATGACGTAATCGTCCATGAGGAAACCCTGTCCGATATCCACTTTCAAACTTCGGGTGATGGTAAATCCCATGCGCTTGTAGGCCTCGACCGAGCCGTGGTTGTACTTGTTGACCTGCAGATACAGGGTAGCCCTGCCTTCGCGCCTCGCCGCGTTTGCTACGTGGTCGACCAGCGCCGCGCCGAAGCCTTTGCCGCGGAAAATCTGGTGGACGTAAAGCTTGTCCAGCTTCATGGTGCGCGCGTCACTACCGGGCTCGCAGCTCACAAACCCGCAAAGCTCACCCGCCGACTCCAGCACGTCCCACGATGCCGCACGGTCTCGCAACTGCGCGCGGATCGCGTCCGGTGAATAGCGTTGCGCGAGCATGTATTCGATCTGCTTCACGGTGATGATGCCCGGATAGTGCTGCAACCAGATCTCGCGCGCCAGCGCGCACAGCGATTCGACATGCTCGTCGCGCAGCGGGCTGATTTGATGACCGTTCGCCATGTCACGCGCAGAGGGTGTTGAGGTCGCGCAGGATGCACCGGTCCATGACGACCTGCATGCCGGCGTCGCGCGCCCGGATGGCCTCTTCCTCATTGATGATGCCATCCTGGATCCACAGGCGCGACAGCCCCAGGCGCAGGCAGTCGTCGACGATCGGACGGAGCTGGCTGGCTGCGCGAAAAACATTCACGAGATCCACCGGCTCGTCGATATCGGCAAGGCCCGCGCGGGCTTTTTCGCCGAGAACTTCGTCCACCAGCGGGCGCACCGGAATGATCCGGTAACCCTTTTCCTTGAGGGCGCGTGCGATGCGATGGCTGGGACGTGCCGGCGTCGGGGACAGCCCGACGATAGCGATGGTTCTCACCGCCCTGAGCATGGCGCAGATGGTCCGTTCGTCGGGATTGCTGAACATCAGTAGAACCTCGGTTCGCCGGGCGGGCGGGTCTTGAAGCGCTTGTGCAGCCAATAATATTGCTCGGGCATTTCGCGAGCGCGCTCCTCGATGAAGGCGTTCATGCGCCGCGTGTCTTCCTCGACGCTTTCGCCGGGGAAATTCTCCCATGCCGGATGGAAGCGCGTCACGTAGCCTTGCGTACCCGGTAGCTGGCGTGTGACGCACGGCACGACGCGCGCGCCGGTCATGCGTACGAGGCGCGATAGCGCCGTTACCGTCGCGGCAGGGACGCCGAAGAACGGCACGAACACGGAATCCCGCGCGCCGAGATCCATGTCGGGCAGGTAGAAGAAGGCCATGTTCTTGCGCAGGCCGCGTATCACCGGGCGCAGTCCATCCTGCCTCGACAGCAGCACGCTCTCGCCGAAGCGCGTGCGACCCTGCAGCAGGAGCTTGTCCAGTACGGGATTTTTCTGCTTCGAATACATCGACATCATGCTGTAGTCGACCGAGATGCGGATGCCGCCCATGTCGAGTCCGACAAAGTGCGGCGCAAGCACGATGACCGGCCCGACCAGTTCGCGATCGAGGTTCTCGCGACCTTCGAACACCACCAGCTTGCGTATGCGCCGCTCGCTGCCCCACCACAGGATGGCGCGTTCGAGCACGCTGCGACCGAAGGCGCGAAAGTGCCGGCGCGAGAGTTTTTCACGGTCCGCGTCGGCCATCTGCGGGAAACACAGGCGCAGGTTCGTGCGCACTACACGGCGGCGTTCCCACGCGATCCAGTAGACGAGCATGCCAAGTCCCTTGCCGATCGGGGCGAGCAGGCACAACGGCAACAGTCGAAGCAACCAGAACAGCGCGATCGCGAGTCTCAAGGCGTGCCCCCGCCAGCATCGGGGGGCGTGACACCCGACGGCACCTTGTAGCGGTTGTAGCTCCACAGGTACTGCGCGGGCTCGGACGCGATCATCCTCTCCATCGTTGCGTTGAGCGCGCGCATGCCGGCCGCGCCCGTGCAATCGCCCTCGAATTTTTCCAACCGGACTTCGTAGCCGTCTCCGTGCGGCAAACGGATGCCGGCGAACAGCACGACGGTCGCCCCCGTGGCCTCGACCAGCTTGCCGATGAGCGTCATCGTGTAGGCGGGGCGGCCGAAGAAATCGACCCACGCGCCCTCTCCGTTTGCCGGCACCTGATCCGGCAGGATGCCGACGGCTTCGCCGCGTCTCAGCGCTTTCAGCAGCAGGCGCACGCCACCGAGCGTGGCCGGCGCGAGATGGACTCGATCGCGTCCGCGCCCCGCGTCGATCAGCGGTTGCAGATAGGCCTTGCGTGGCGGGCGATACAGGACTGTCATGGGACGTCGCTGGGCCAGCCACAAGGCGGCCAGTTCGAAGCAGCCCAG
>JBDTTE010000264.1:0-4924 GCA_039930785.1 Betaproteobacteria bacterium
GAACGCCGAGCAGATGTATTGTAATTCCGTGCTGACGGGCAAGGTCACGAAGTTGCTCGAAGGAAATCACATCGTCCGGGAAATTCGCATCGTACAGCACACCGATCCGCTTCAACCCCGGCCTCAGCTCTCTCGCCAGCTCCAGACGCTTCGAATCGGTTTCCCAACTCTGTCCGGATATACCGGTGAAATTCGCACCGGGATGCGAAAGACTTTTAACCAGTCCATCGCGGATGGGGTCCCCGATATAGGGACATACAATCGGAATGCTCTTCGTTGCTTGCATTGCCGCACGTACCGCCTTGATGCTGACGAACATCACATCCACCGGCTTTGCAACCAAGTGTTCTACGAGAACCGGAATCTGTTCTTCGCGCCCGTTTGCATACAGAGGCAGGATGGTGATGTTCTTCCCATCGACATAGCCCAGTTCCAGCAGACCTTCGCGAAAGGCCTGGTCCGACGGATTGGCCGCAGTCGGGTCTCCGAAATAAAGCTGACCGATTACTGGCAGCCGGTTTGGCTCCGCGGCCTGGCAAAGTGCGGCGCCTGCGGCAAGGACGATTGCCGGGAGAACCCTTGCCAGTAATCCATTCAGGACTCGATGCCCAGAGCTGACTTCCGCTTCGTCACAAGGGCGGCGGTCGACGCGTGATTTGAGCGTTCGGCCTGAGTTCAGACGGTTCACCGTATCACCTCATCCGCGCGCAGCAGGATCGATTGCGGGATGGTCAATCCGAGTGCCTTTGCGGTCTTCAGGTTTACCAGGAGCTCGAATTTTGAAGGTCGCTCCACCGGAAGGTCTCCGGGCTTCGCACCGGCGAGGATCTTGGCCACCAGGACAGCACTGGCCTCAAAAACCGGGATTCGTTCCGGTCCATAGGTGATCAATCCGCCCGCGACCGCAAATCCCCGCGTCATCGACGTCCCGGGCAGCCGGTGCTTGAGCGCCAGTCTGGCAAGGCGTTCGCTTTGCAGGAACATCATCGGCGAGGGCAGGATGATCAAGGCTTGGGGCCGTCCGGCCAACGCAGCGAAAGCCCGCTCGATGTCCTCGGGCGTACTGACCTCGATCACCTGGAGCTCGAGTCGCAACGATCGGGCAAGTCCCTTGATTGCCTCCAGGTGCGCGGTGCCGGGGCTTGGATCCCACAGGACGACTGCGCGCGTCAAGTCGGGGACGATAGCCTTGAGCAACTCGAGCCACTTGCCGGAAAAATCCGGTGCGTCGAGGAACACCCCGGTGATGTTTTTACCCGGCCTGCCGTAGCTTTCGACATACCCTACGGCAACCGGGTCGTTGGTGAAATCGGTCCCGACAATCGGGATCGTGGAAGTCGCCGCATGCGCAGCGCGAGTAGACGGTGCGCTGTCCGCGAATATGATGTCCACCTTGAGCTGTACAAGCTCAGCGGCGGCAGTCGCGAGTTGCGCAGGATCGCCGACCGCCCGACGGTATTCGATCGTAATCTGTTGACCTTCGCTCCAACCCCGTTCGGCGAGCTTGCGGCGGAACGGTTCCATCCATTGCTTCATCGCGGCATCCGTAGTGCCCCCGTAGCTGAGAATGCCGACACGTGCGACTTTCGCCTGCCCCCAACTCGCGTCGATCCATCCGAAGCTCGCCAGCAAGGCAACCGCGATGATCAGCCCGGCGGCAATCCGATCCTTCATTCCCGCGCGCGCGAAGTGTTTGTCGCCCAACATCTTCACTGGATCACCTCATCCGCGCGCAGCAGGATCGAATCGGGGATGGTGAGGCCGAATTGTTTGGCGATTTTGAGATTGACGACCAGTTCAAATTTCGTCGCCTGCTCGATCGGAATATCCGCCGGCTTTTCGCCTTTCAGAATCCTGTCCACGTATTGCGCTGATCGACGAAACATGTCGCCGAAATCCGCGGAATACGAAAGCAGCGCACCCTCTTTCACGCCTTCCCTGTGTCCGTGGACAACGGGCAATTTCGCTGCCTTGGCCGAAGACAGGAGCTTGTCCGCGTTGCGGTCGAACAGCGCGCTGTCAAGTGCATATACGGCTTTCGCCTTCGCGCGCCGAAGCTCGGCGAATGCCAACGCGATGCCGTCCATGCCCGCTACGCGAGCGGGCGTCAGCCACATGTCCAGTTGACCCGCCTCCTGGTCGAGTGCGACAAGCGTGCTTTCATGCCAGGTCACGCTGGCGTCTGAAAGCACGCCGACGTTTTTCAGGGATGGCATGCTTTCTTTCAATAACGCCAGACGTTTCGTCGCGATGTCGGTTGCCATCATCGACAAGCCCGTCATGTCGCCCCCCGGCCGGGCCAGCGATTGGACAAGTCCGGATGCGAGCGGATCGTTCACCGCGACCAGGACTACGGGTATCCCGAGGTTCGCCTGCTTGATTTGCAGCGCCGCCACCGTGCCTTCCACGACGATGATGTCGGGTCTGCTCGCGAAGATTTCGTACAGCAGGCGGGGAAGGTTGGAGTAGTTCCCCTCCGCTGAACGCCATTCGAGCACTATGTTTTTTCCCTCCTCGTATTGCAGCGTTCGCAGTGCCTGGCGGAACTGCTCCGTCTCCGGACTCTGGATCGAAAACCGGCTCAGCAGCACTCCGATGCGCGGCGGTTGCGCCGATTGGGCACCAGCCGGAGCGAATGATATGAGCAGGAGCAAACCGAGCAGCAAGAGAAGCGCGAATTTCTGTCTGCTAATGCCCGTCCCGAGTGACATGCGGATACCTGATTTTCCTGTTCGGCGCAACGTCGAGAAATCCTGACCCAGGCGATCGCCGAACGAGCTACCGAACAAGAACATCGTGTTCGAGTTCGTCACGCAGCGGTCGCGAGTCAACGTATCACCTCATCCGCACGCAGCAGGATCGACTCAGGAATGGCGATGCCGAGCTGTTTTGCCGTCTTGAGATTAACCAGCAGTTCGATCTTTGTGGGTTGTTCTATTGGGAGGTCGCCAGGCTTGGCACCCTTCAGAATCTTGTCTATGTATCCAGCCGCGCGACGCGCCTGGTCGAGCCAGTCCACGCCGTAGGACATTAGCCCCCCGGATTCGACAAAGATGCGCGACCTGTAGATAGTGGGCAAGCGCGACCTTGTCGCGAGGCGGATTAGCGTATCTCGATGGACATACAAGAGCGGGCTGTCGCTCAGGTAAATCGCCTGGATGCGCGCGTTGTTAACGGTCGCAAACGCCGTCTCCAGCTCCTCCGGCGTGCGCACGCTCACGAACACAAGTTCAACCGTGAGCGAAGACGCAGCCGCCTTGATGTCATCGCGGAACTTCTCTTGCGGCGCCGTCAGCGGAATGCCCGGACTCCACAAGATAGCCACCCTCGAAAGTCGCGGTACCGCTTCCTTGAGTAATTGCAAGATCTTCCCGCTTAGTTCGGGATGCATGAAAGAAAGGCCGGTGATATTGCCGCCAGGATGCGCGAGACTCGTCGCCAGGCCCGCGGCCACAGGATCGCCACCAAGGGCCATGACAATCGGGATTTCCGATGTGGCATGCCGGGCCGCTGCGGTCGCTACCGCTGTCAGCGTAAAGATCACATCGACCTTGAGTCGCACTAATTCATCGGCTAGGTCCTGCATGCGCTCCGGGTGCCCCGCCGCCGTGCGGAACTCAATCCTGATATCGCGTCCCTCCACATACCCCAGTTCGCGCAGGCGCTGCCGCATGGCCGCATAGAGCGGATCATTTGGTCCGGCCAAAAAAGCAAGAACGCCCACCGTCGGCATCTTGTTGGATTGCTGCGCGCACGCGATCGAGCCTGCGAAGAGCAAGTTCAGCGCGAGTACGCACACGAACAAGCGCCGCTTCACCGTATCACCTCATCCGCCTGCAATAGAATCGACTCGGGCATCGCGATGCCCAGCGCCTTCGCAGTCTTCAGATTAACCACGAGTTCGAACTTGGTGGGTTGCTCGATCGGCAAATCAGCGGCTTTCGCGCCCCTGAGTATTTTGTCCACGTATCCCGCCGCCCGGTGCATCTGGTCTGCGTAACTAGCGCCAAAGGACATCAACCCTCCTTCGTCCGCGTAGGTCTTCGAACCATAGACGGCCGGCAACTGCGATTTTGAGACCATTGCGATGAGCGCCGCGCGCCGCGCATAAAAGAGCGGGCTCTCCATCAGGTATAGCGCGTGGGCACGCGTGCGCCTGATCGCCAGAAAGGCCTCTGCCAACTCCTCTGGTTTCGTTACGCGCAGGAGCTGCAATTCAATCGACATCGATGACGCCGCTGCCTTGAGATTTTCAATCGCCCTTTTCTGCGGCGCGTTTACGGGCGTGTCCACGTATTGGACTATCGCGACCCGGGTGACACGGGGAATCGCCTCTTTGAGTAGTTGCAGCCGCTTGGCATGGAGCTCTGTCGTCATCGACGAAAGTCCCGTGATGTTGCCGCCCGGGTGCGCAAGGTTCGTAACAAGACCAAGACCTACCATATCGTTTAGTGCGATGACGATCGGAACGATGGATGTAGCCTTCTTGAGGGCTTGAGCGCCGACCGGAGTAAGGGTAAGAATTGCATCTACCTTGAGTCTGACCAGCTCCTCGGCGAGGACCGGCAACCGGTCGAGCTGCCCTTGCGCTGATCGGAATTCTATTTTTATGTTTTTGCCTTCGACATATCCGAGCTGGCGCAGACCTTCTCGGAAATTCTCGAAGACCGGATCGTTCGCGGCCGCTGTAGACGCGAGTATGCCTACGACCGGGATCCGGTTCGATTGCTGTGCCCAAGAGACCGGACCCGCCAGGAACAAGTTCAGTGCGATGGCACACAGGAGGTTACGCCTATTCACCGTATCACCTCATCCGCACGCAGCAGGATCGATTGCGGGATGGTAATGCCGAGTGCCTTCGCAGTTTTGAGATTGACTACGAATTCGAACGTGGTCGGCTGTTCGATCGGCAGATCGCCTGGCT
>JBDTTE010000265.1:0-4902 GCA_039930785.1 Betaproteobacteria bacterium
GGAACTTCATTTAAGAAACCGCGAATACTGTCCTAACAAACGGGGCCACCTCTCTACCGACGAGTTGGGTTCATCGCCCACCATCGCGTCGATGTCACCTCGAGCTAACGCTATGGGCATGTCGGGGAGGTTCATCTGCAGGATCTGCACTTCTTCAGCCTTCAACCCTGCATTACTCAGCTGGCTGAGAAGGTGAATGTCGTTCATCGACCCGAGCAGCGTGGCGACTTTCTTCCCCTTTAAATCACGAATCGCGGCAATACCGCTGTCCTTTTTGGCGATGATGGCCTGACCGCCGCCAAAGGCGTTGGCCACCACCACGACCGGACGCCCTTCGGAACTGAGCTTGGTGGTGGCATTCCAGCCCAGCATGGCGATATCGATGCTGCCCTGCATTAGCGCCGCAGCCCGCTGGCTGGAGGACGGGAAGTCGAGGACTTTGACATACCAGCCCGCTGCCCGCGCAATATCCGGCAGATCGTAGGACGGCACGAATCCGAGAATCTTGATGCTCCCCAGGACGATCGGATTTTCGCTCGACCCCTTCGCTTTTGCCGCCGGCTTCGCCGGCCAAGGCAGATTGACCTTAGCTAGCAGCGGGGAACTTAAGAGGGCGATTGCGGACTGGGCCCCGAGCGCCTTAAGCAATGTCCGCCGCGAAATATGCAAGTGCATGTCGTTTCTCCTCGGTTATTGTCCCGTCGGTACAACTGATCGCGGCCCACCCTGGCTCCGGCTTCTATCGCCAGGGTTTGCCGATTGCGTACCTAGTTATCTGGCACCACTATCGGTAGGTCAAGCAGCGGAATGTATTGCTGCGCGCCGAATATGTCTGCGCCCTCCGGATCGCCTGACGCCACCCCATCCGTCTTCCTGACCGTTACCTTGATTCCGAAAGCCGCATCCTGAGTGTAGACGCCCAGTACGTCGGCTTCCGATATTCCTAACCGACGCGCAATAGCGGCGGGATTGAGCGCACCGGATTTCTTTACCGTTTCGTAGGCGTCTCGGTTGTCAAAGAACATGTCGATCGTAGTGAGAAACGGGCTCGCGTTCTTGCTCCGGAAGACCCGGCACAGTTCGGAGAGCGGAACCGTTCTTGTCATGGCATCACCTTGGTCATATCCATTCGGGGTTCGGGAATTCCATAATCCGCGCCGGAAATGGCTCACAGGGATCGTCCAGTTCGAGCGCATGCCAAACATTCCAAATAAATGCTTCCCCCATGGGGATTTCGGCCGGCGAGAACAATGTCGCGATGTTGCCAGCGGTGCTGGTGCGTCCGGGAAAATCCCCGAAATGAAGCTGCCCGCGCACGAAGGCGCAGATCGAGGTCGCCTGCTCCTGCGTGGGCGCCACGACGGCGATCACCAGCCCGATTTCGTGGCCGACTACGTGTTGTAGCGGATCCACCTTTCCCAGCACGGCGTTCTTGCCGTATTGATGAAAAGTCACCGAGAACTCCGTCCCTCCAAATTTTTCCAGTGCCTTCGCTTTCGACCGCTCCAGAAATCCATCGATGTTCTTGACGAGGTGCGGATCGCGCAGGCCAGCGATCGTGATCGTGCGGTAGCCGATCTTTTTAGCGCCTTCGAGCTTTATCGTGTACGGCAAGTCCACCCACCGCGCTCCTGCTACGCGCACCGTTCGCTCGTCGTGCTGCGTGTAGGAAGCTGTCGTGATGTCGAGATACCCACCCGGATTTTCCTCGCGGGCGATATCCTGCCGCTCGTAGAAGGCATGCGCCGCTACGGAGGCGGTCGTGCACTTGCGTGTGCCGCCCAAGGTATGAACCAGGAAGTGATCGCGCCGCAAATGGGCGAAAACATTCTCGTTGATCGGGGGAGAGGCGCATAGCGCGCCACACTCGATCGTCTTGGCCATATGGGCCGTCAGTCCCTTGTCGAATCCATACAGCATTGGATAGGCCATGTAGAGGCCTATATCAAGAGAGCGACCGGCGACGACGCCTTGCGTGTTCATCCGCAGCGCCGCCATGATGGGTTCAGGTCCCATCTGGGCAACGATGCGTTTGCAATCGTCGACCGCTTCTTCGGTTAGCACCTCGGGCAGGCGTGGCGTATCGATGATGCGCCGGGTACGCGCGCCAGACCGCAGCTTTCGTTTCAGCCATTCCTTGTCGATCTCTCCGCTGATGACCGCCGCACGCAGTCGCAAACCTCGTTCTACGGCGATTTCATGCATGATTCGCAAAATACCTTCCAGCTGGGCGTCCGACCCGGAAGGACTACCGCCCGAAAAAACAAAGGGTATATCGGCCTTGCGGGCCGCGCCGATCAGCAGCCCGATATCGCGCTTCTTGTTTTCCTTTCCGACATAGCCGTAGATGTCGTCTTGCCCGAGATAGTACGGACCAGGATCGGTGGAGGTGCCCTGCCCGATGATGACGTGCGGATCGAGCTTCAAGCCCGCATCGATGAGTTCGGCGGTTACGTTGCCGTATCCCATGCTCGAGGATTGGAGGATGCGTATTTCGTCCACTTCACTATCTCCCGGTAAGGTCCGTCACGGAATCCAGATCGCTGATGTGCGTAAGCCGTCCCCACAACGCATCAGCCTGAGCCGACGTAAGTGAAGCCGTAGCCAGTGCATCGAATTTGCGCTTCAGTTGCGCACGTGTAAGTGGATTTCGGACACTTCCGGCCGGATGGTCCACCCGATCCGTAAGGTGCCGCCCTTCGCGGGTCCTGACTGACACGATGGCTGGCATGATCTCCGACGAGAACACCGCATCGAGAGCGGTACTTGCCTTGCCGCCGATCCGATCCATGAGCGCGTGAAGGCGCGGATCGGCCACCCGCTCTGGCGTGAACTGGGCCGGCATGGCATTCCCATCCTCCAGCACAGCCGCGAGCACATAGGGTAGGCTCATCTGGGCTTCGAGCGTCGACGTCGGCCTCCGCTTGGATTCGAGCGGCTCGATGACCTGGTAGGCCGCCATGGTGGCGAGTTCGACGTCGATGCTCGCGATGTCGGCGGCCACAACCTGGTGCACGGTGCAGATGCGCTGAAGCGCGTCGATCGAGGCATGGATGTGGGCGCAGCACGCATGCAACTTCCGTGAGGCTCGCTCGACCTGCCACACGGTGCCCAGTTGCGCGAGGAGACGGTCGGGTTCGCTGCCGTCGCCGTACGCGCGAAAGAAGCCGTCCCGCCCCTCCAGCACCGTGCGGGGACCCGTATATCCCTCTCTGGCGAGGAGCGCCGCCATGACGCCATCGTGGGCCGCCTTGCCTGGATGGATTCGTTTGGTCATGCTTCCGTCGCTAAAGAACTCCATGATCCCGGAAGCAAAGCTGCCGCATATTCCCAATGCCTGAACCAGACGCTCGGCATCGAGCTGGAGAATCGTGCCGGCTGCGACCGCCGCTCCAAACACACCACACGTTCCGGTCGGGTGGAACCCCCGCTTGTGATGGAGCATCCGCGGGGGACTGTCGATCACGGCCGCAATTCGTACGGCCGCTTCGTAACCAGCCGCGACGCCGGCCAGCAACGCCTTGCCATCAGCCGTCACCGATTCGGAAACGGCGAACGCCGCCGCTACGACCGAAGCGCCCGTGTGAATCATCGCGTCAAAGTTGGTATCGTCGAAGTCTTCGGCATGCGCAGACGTACCATTGACCAACGCCGCCAGAGGCGCCGCCGTGCGCATTCCAGTGAACGTCGTCGCTGTGCCGCGAGACTGGAGAGCACGCACGACGTTGTCGACATACTTGGCCTCGGTGCTTCGCGAACCGGACAACGCGGTCGCGAACCAGTCGATGACACAGTCCTGCGCCCCGTCTTTTGTAGCCGCCGACAGTTCCGCGTACTCGATTCTCGAACAGAACAGAGCCAATTGCTCCGATAGCGTCATGACGCGTCTCTCTGGCGGCGCTCAGCCCTGGCGGCAGCCGTCGCCGATTCGTCGACGAAAAACGACTCCGGATCGATCACGACACCGTAGGCGGCGAAGGCGTGTTCAAGTGACTCCTTTCCGTCAACGACATCCGTCAAGACCCGTTGAGGATTCCGACGCAATGGATCACCGTGACCTCCGGCGCCCGCCGTCTCGTGCCGAATGACGTCACCGTTGGTTATCGGCAACACGGCTTTGGAGGGAAGCACTCGCTCGTGGGGCTGTCCCGCATTCAGGAGATTGATCGAAGGCGTGCCCGATTTTCCACCCTGGAGCCCGTAAGGCTGGAACTTCCGGCGATCGGAGCGCAACTGGAGCGTTGCATCATGGCCGAGAAATCTGATCTGACGCACGATTGCGAGACCGCCGCGGTAGCGACCCGGCCCGCCGGTGTCGGGAAGAAATCCGTATTCCTCCACACGAACGGGGAATTCAGCCTCGAGTAATTCAGCCGGAACATTCGATAGATTGGTCGCGATATTGGCGATGCCGTCGATACCGTCACGGTCGGGCCTGCCACCCCATGCGCCGACGATGATGTCGACCATTAGGAATGTATTGCCGTCGAGATCGTGTCCACCCATCCGGATGTTTGAATTGCCGCCTTCGCCCGCCGCGAAAACTCGGTCTGGAAGCGGGCCCGCGAGTGCTCCGAGGACCGCGTCGACGGTGCGGAACACGGTCAATCCGCGCGCGCCGGTTGCCGCCGGCCATACGGAATTGAGAATGCATCCCAGTGGCGCCGTGACGTGAATCGGCCGCATGAATCCCTGATTGTTAGGGACATCCGGATCGATCAGCGATTTGACCGCAAGGTAGACCGCCGCCTCGGTACAGGCGAGCGTGCAATTGAGCGCGGCACGCACCTGATCCGAAGTCCCCGAAAAGTCGGCGAACAGCTCGTCGCCCTTCACGATGATGGTCACGTGTTGATTTGCACTGAAAACTGACCCACTTTCAGGGGTGATTTGCATTCAAAT
>JBDTTE010000266.1:0-4893 GCA_039930785.1 Betaproteobacteria bacterium
TCGAGATCCTCCATGGTCGAATTCAGCTTCGCCGCGTAGTAGTAACGCAGCCATTCCGGATTCAGGCCCTGCTGCAGATAGCTCTCCGCAGTGATGAAGGTGCCGCGGGACTTGGACATCTTCTGTCCGTCCACCGTCAGGAAACCGTGCGCGAACACTTTCGTCGGCACGCGATAGCCGGCGAATTCCAGCATGGCGGGCCAGAACAACGCGTGGAAGTAGAGGATGTCCTTGCCGATGAAATGCATCATCTCGGTGTTGCCACCGGGGCGCAGGAACTCGTCGATTTCCTTTTGCGACTTGCCGGACTTCTCGAAGTAATTGCGGAAGCTGCCGAAGTAGCCCACCGGCGCATCCAGCCAGACGTAGAAGAATTTCTGGTTGTTCGTACCGGGAATCGGAAAGCCGAAGTAGGGTGCGTCGCGCGAGATGTCCCAGTCGGCAAGCTTGTTCTCGCCGGGGTCGCCCAGCCACTCCTTCATCTTGTTCGCCGCTTCCGGCTGCAGGCGCTCGCCGGCCTGGGTGAACTGGCGCAGGAAGGCTTCGCAGCGTGGGTCGGAGAGCTTGAAGAAGTGGTGCTCGGAGGCTTTGCGCTCCGGCTTGGCGCCCGACACGACGGAGTAGGGTTCGATCAGGTCCGTCGGGCTGTAGGTCTTGCCGCAGACTTCGCAGGAGTCGCCGTACTGGTCCTTCGAGTGGCAGTTCGGGCATTCGCCCTTGATGTACCGATCCGGCAGGAACATCGCCTTGACCGGGTCGTAGAACTGCTCGACCGAGCGTTTGGCGATCAGGTCTTTCGCGTCGAGCTGTCGGTAGATGTCCTCGCAGAACGCCTGGTTTTCCGGCGAATTCGTCGTGTAGTAGTTATCGAACGCTACGTTGAAGCCGGCGAAATCGCGGGTGTGCTCGCCGTAGACGCGGGTGACGAGCTGTTCGGGCGTGATGCCTTCCTTGTCGGCGCGCAGCATGATTGGCGTGCCGTGCGTGTCGTCCGCGCAGACGTAGTGCACCTCGTGGCCTTGCATCTTCTGGAAGCGCACCCAGATATCCGTCTGGATGTATTCCACGAGATGCCCGAGGTGGATGCTGCCGTTGGCGTAGGGCAACGCCGAGGTAACGAGAATCCTGCGCTTCATTTCGGGTGGGGCGGCAAAGCGGCGATTCTAGCAAATGCCCCCCGTAAAAACCCTTTACTGGCGGGCGAATCGGACTAAAATTCCGGCCTCCGATTCCCGGGCATCCGGTCTTTCACTGCAACAGGCAGGCATGGCGATCAGCGAAGAGCAGGTCAAGACAGCCCTCCAGACGTACATCGATCCGGCCACCGGCAAGGACTACGTCGCCGGTAAGGAAGCGCGCAATATCCGCATCGACGGCAATGATGTTTCCCTGGAGATCGTGCTCGGTTACCCCGCCAAAATCGCGTCGGCGGAGATCCACCGGGAGCTGATCGAGCGCATTGGCAGGATCCCCGGCGTCGGTCGCGTCAATGTCGATATCCAGGTCAAGATCGTTGCGCACGCGGTACAGCGCGGGCTCAAGCTGCTCGGCGGGGTCAAGAATGTGATCGCGGTGGCTTCGGGCAAGGGTGGTGTCGGTAAGTCCACCACTGCCGTGAACCTGGCGCTGGCCCTGGCGGCCGAGGGCGCGAATGTCGGCCTGCTCGACGCGGACATCTACGGTCCTTCGCAGCAGGTGATGATGGGCCTGTCGGGCAAGCCGCTGTCGCCTGACGGCAAGACCATCGAGCCCATGGTCAACCACGGCATACAGGTCATGTCGATCGGCGTGCTCATCGACGTCGACACGCCGATGGTCTGGCGCGGCCCCATGGTGACCCAGGCGCTCGAGCAATTGTTGCGCGATACGAAATGGACCGACCTCGACTATCTCGTCGTCGACCTGCCGCCCGGTACCGGAGACATCCAGCTGACGCTCTCGCAAAAGGTTCCGCTGACGGGCGCCGTTATCGTGACCACGCCCCAGGACATCGCGCTGATCGATGCGCGCAAGGGGCTCAAGATGTTCGAGAAGGTCGGCGTGCCGATCCTGGGTGTGGTGGAGAACATGAGCACGCACATCTGCTCGAACTGTGGCCACGAGGAGCACATATTCGGCGAAGGCGGTGCCGCGCGCATGAGCAAGGACTACAAGATCGACGTGCTGGGCAGCTTGCCGCTGGATATCAAAATCCGCGAGAACGCGGATTCCGGACGGCCCACGGTCGTCGCCGATCCGGACAGCCGGCCGGCGCAGATCTACCGCGAAATCGCCCGCAAGGTCGCCGTACGTATCGCCGAGCTGTCGAGGGATCACAGCGCAGCGTTCCCGAAGATTGTTGTTCAAAATACGTGAGGCCGAAATGGTGAGGCGCGACGCGATAGGCGATAGGCGTACAGCCCCTACTGCTGTCGCGCGCCTGGCAATCGTTGCAATCGGGCATTTGCCCCTTACCCCTCACCCTTCACCCCTCACGCCTCACCCAGCACAATGAGTATCAAATCCGATCGCTGGATTCGCCGCATGGCGACGGAGCATCGCATGATCGAACCGTTCGAGGCCGGGCAGGTCAGAGTGGTCAACGGCCAGAAGATCGTGTCTTACGGTACGTCGAGCTACGGCTACGACATCCGCTGCTCCCGGGACTTCAAGATTTTCACCAATATCAACTCGACGATCGTGGATCCGAAGAACTTCGACGAAAAATCCTTCGTCGATGTGACCAGCGACGTTTGCATCATTCCGCCGAATTCCTTCGCGCTGGCACGAACCGTCGAGTACTTTCGCATTCCGCGCAACGTGCTGACCGTCTGCCTCGGCAAGTCGACGTACGCGCGCTGCGGGATCATCGTCAATGTCACGCCCTTCGAACCTGAGTGGGAGGGCTTCGTGACGCTGGAATTTTCCAACACGACGCCGCTGCCCGCGAAGATTTACGCCAACGAAGGCGTGGCGCAGGTGATTTTCTTCGAGTCCGACCCCGATGACGTCTGCGAGACCTCGTACCGCGATCGCGGCGGCAAGTACCAGGGTCAGCAGGGCGTCACGCTTCCCAAGATCTAGACCGCCGTCCCGCACGTGGCCACGCCACATCACGCACGCATCCGATCCCGCAGGCAAATCGCTGCGGTACCCGCAGGGAGATTCGCATGAAATTTCGCTTTCCCGTCGTCATCATCGACGAGGACTATCGCTCGGAAAACACCAGCGGACTCGGCGTCAGGGCACTGGCCAAGGCATTGGAGGACGAGGGCATCGAGGTGCTCGGGGTCACCAGTTACGGAGACCTGACCTCCTTCGCCCAGCAGCAAAGCCGCGCTTCGGCTTTCATCCTGTCGATCGATGACGAGGAGTTCGGCGCCGGATCGTTGGCGGAGACGAACAAGGCACTTGAGAAAGTCCGCGCATTTGTCCAGGAATTGCGTTTTCGCAACGCCGACATACCGATCTACCTGTACGGGGAAACGCGGACTTCGCGCCATATCCCGAACGACATCCTGCGCGAACTGCATGGCTTCATCCACATGTTCGAGGACACGCCGGAGTTCGTAGCGCGCCACATCATCCGCGAAGCGCGCTCGTACCTCGACGGCCTGTCGCCGCCCTTTTTCCGCGCGCTGGTGCACTACGCCCAGGACGGCTCCTACTCGTGGCACTGCCCGGGACACTCGGGCGGGGTCGCCTTCCTGAAAAGCCCCGTCGGGCAGATGTTCCACCAGTTCTTCGGCGAGAACATGCTGCGCGCCGACGTGTGCAACGCCGTCGACGAACTCGGGCAGTTGCTCGACCATACCGGCCCGGTCGCGGCCTCCGAACGCAACGCCGCCCGCATTTTCAACGCGGACCACTGTTTCTTCGTCACCAACGGGACTTCCACGTCCAACAAGATGGTGTGGCATGCCAACGTGGCGCCGGACGATATCGTCGTCGTGGACCGCAACTGTCACGTCTCGATTTTGCACGCGATAACGATGACGGGCGCGATCCCGGTGTTCCTGAGGCCGACGCGTAACCATCTCGGCATCATCGGACCGATTTCGCTCGACGAATTCAAGCCCGAGAACATCCAGAAGAAAATCGAAGCCAATCCATTCGCGCGCGCCCAAAAACGCAAGAAGCCACGCATCCTGACCATTACGCAAAGTACCTACGACGGCGTTTTGTACAACGTCGAGACCCTGAAGGAAACGCTGAATTCGTCGATCGACACGCTGCATTTCGACGAAGCGTGGCTGCCGCACGCAACGTTCCATGATTTTTACAAGAACATGCACGCGATCGGCAAGGACCGGCCGCGCACCAAGGATTCGATCATCTACGCCACGCATTCCACCCACAAGCTGTTGGCCGGCATTTCGCAGGCTTCGCAGATTCTTGTGCAGGAGTCGCAGACGCGGAAGCTCGACCGTCACTCATTCAATGAAGCCTACCTGATGCATACCTCGACATCGCCGCAGTACGCGATCATCGCCTCGTGCGATGTGGCGGCCGCGATGATGGAGCCGCCCGGCGGCACCGCGCTGGTGGAGGAATCGATCGTCGAAGCGCTGGATTTCCGCCGCGCGATGCGCAAGGTGGACGAGGAGTTCGGCAAGGATTGGTGGTTCAAGGTCTGGGGCCCGGAAAAGCTGGCGGCCGAGGGCATCGGTTCGCGGGAGGACTGGGTCCTCAAGTCGAACGAGAAATGGCACGGTTTCGGCAATCTTGCGCCGGGCTTCAACATGCTCGATCCGATCAAGGCCACGGTCATCACCCCGGGCTTGGACGTATCCGGCAAGTTCGCGAAAACCGGCATTCCTGCAGCGATCGTGACGCGATATCTAGCCGAACATGGCGTTATCGTCGAAAAGACCGGCCTGTATTCGTTCTTCATCATGTTCACGATCGGCATCA
>JBDTTE010000267.1:0-4891 GCA_039930785.1 Betaproteobacteria bacterium
GCGGCGCGCCGCTGGCAATCATTTCCAGTACGCGGCGTTGGGCGGCTATCAGCATTGACACAGGACCGTTGCGAGGCGGGCGACACTACGGATTCGTCCGGCTTTGGTTGCGGCCCAACTATGCTGTTGCACGCGTGCGTTCAATGCGCTCCCTCGATTGCGTTTGCCGCATCAATGCTAGCACTTCGACCTCAGCCGTAACGGCTCGCTTGCAAACAGCTGAACCTCGCAATGCAACATCGGTGGCGTGCGCGTGATGCCCCCCTCTCCCCCTCTCCCCGGCCCTCTCCCACGAAGGCGAGAGGGAGTTTTGGTTCAATACAATAAAAGCAAAGGCGACCATTTGGTCGCCTTTGCTGTTTTAAAGCTCCCTCTCCCCTTCGTGGGAGAGGGCCGGGGAGAAGGGGCCAGTCAGTGATTATCCCTCGGCACGCCCTTGGTCTTATCGATCCTTTGATACTTGACCGCCGGCTTGAGCACCATGCCATTGGAAAGTTCGTCGACCATGCCGCGCTGGATTTCCTGCCAGGGCGTCTGGCTTTCCGGAACCTTGAAGCCGCCCTTCTTCTCCAGCGCCTTCATGCGAGCTTCGTACTCGGTCTTGCTGATGAGGATGTTCGCCGTGCGCTTGTTCAGATCGATGCGCACCTTATCGCCCGTCTGCAGGATCGCCAGGCCGCCCATGCTTGCGGCTTCCGGTGATGCATTCAGGATCGATGGCGAACCGGACGTACCGGACTGGCGGCCGTCGCCGATGCACGGCAGTTCGGTGATGCCTTCCTTGATCAGTTTCGCCGGCGGCTGCATGTTCACGACTTCCGCCGCGCCGGGGTAACCCTTCGGCCCCGTGCCGCGCACGAACAGCATGCAATGCTCGTCGATCTTGAGCTTGGGGTCGTCGATGCGGTGATGGTAATCCTCCGGACCCTCGAACACGATCGCGCGGCCTTCCCATGCGTTCGGATCCTTCGGGTCGGACAGATAGCGGTCGCGGAATGCCTGCGAGATCACGCTGGTCTTCATGATGGCGCTGTCGAACAGATTGCCCTTCATGTTCAGGAAGCCGGCGCTCTTTTTCATCGGCTGCTTGTAGGGCCAGATCACCTTCTCATCGATGACCTTCGCCTTTTTGCAATTGTCGTGCAGCGATTTGCCGTTGACCGTCATCGTGTTCTTGTGGATCTTGCCGGCCTTGATGAGTTCATTGACCACGGCTGGCACGCCACCGGCACGATGGTATTCCTCGCCGAGGTATTCGCCGGCCGGCTGGAGATTCACGATCAGCGGAATGTCGTAGCCGATTTTTTCCCAGTCGTTGGTGTCGAGCTTCACGCCCATGTGGCGCGCGATGGCATTGAAGTGGATCGGCGCATTGGTCGAACCGCCGATCGCGGAATTGACCACGATGACGTTCTCGAACGCTTCACGCGTCATGATCTTCGAGGGGCGCAGGTCTTCCCACACCATATCGACGATGCGCTTGCCGGATTCGTAGGCGTTGACCGCGCGATCCTTGTGCGGGGCGGGGATGGCCGCGCTGCCGGGCAGCGACATGCCAAGCGCTTCCGCCAGCGAATTCATCGTGGACGCCGTGCCCATGGTGTTGCAGTGGCCGACCGAGGGCGCGGACGATGCGATCAGGTCGATGAACTCCTCGTCGTTGATCTTGCCTGCGGCGAGCAGCTCGCGCGCCTTCCAGACGATGGTGCCGGAGCCGGTGCGCTCGCCGTGGAACCAGCCGTTCAACATCGGGCCGCCGGACAAAACGATGGCAGGAATATCCACTGTGGCCGCGGCCATCAACTGCGCGGGCGTGGTCTTGTCGCAACCGGTCGTCAGCACGACGCCGTCGATAAAGTAGCCGTACAGCGTCTCGACGAGGCCCAGATAGCACAGGTTACGGTCCAGCGATGCGGTCGGGCGTTTGCCGGTTTCTTGTATCGGATGCACCGGGAATTCGAAGGCGATGCCGCCGGCCTCGCGGATGCCTTCGCGAACGCGATGGGCCAGTTCGAGGTGATGGCGATTACAGGGGGACAGGTCGGAACCCGACTGGGCGATGCCGATGATCGGCTTGCCGGCCTGCAGTTCCTCGCGCTTCAGGCCCCAGTTCATGTAGCGCTCCAGGTACAGCGCCGTCATGTTGGGGTTATCCGGGTTCTTGAACCACTGGCGTGAACGCAGCTTGGTGGGGTCTTTTTTGGGTTTGGTTGCCATCGTGGTCCTCTCGTTATGACGCTTGGGCTCAGGCCCAAGTCGCGGTATGGGGAATAAGCGGGGGAATTTTACCCGACGACCAGCCGGCGCGCCCGCCGGGCCTTCAGCGCGATTTGCGCAGCGCGGGGTTTACCCGGTCGAGGTCGGCCTGCACCTGCTGCCGGCTGCGTTCGTAGATCAGCTCGCGGCCCATGACACTGCCGGCGTAGCCCATGCCATTGCGCGTCGGGGAAAGGTCGCACTTGACGTTGTTGATGCCTTCGCCCAGTACGATCTGGATGCGCTCGGCGCGCTTTTCCAGCACGACCACGTCGAGGAACTGGCCGGTCTCGGTTACTCGCACGCGAATCTTCTCGTCAACCATGCATTACCTCCACGGCGCAGGATACCGCCTCCAGGACCGGACGTCATCTTGAAGCGGCCCGGCTGCGCTCCACGACGTCGCGAATGGCCTCGACCACCAGCGCTGGATCGTCCTGATGCACATAGTGCCCGCAGTGGTCGCAGATCACATGGCGCCCGTAAGGTGAAAGGCGCGACAGCTCCGCCTGGGTTTCGAGCCACAGATTATTGAATGCCTCGCCTTCGAACGGCCTATGGGTACCCGTTACCACGACGAGCGGAACGGGTGGAAACGGCGCGGCATCGCGCACCTGCGCCATGCCCTTGGGCGCCCACTTGTACTCCCCCATCGAGCCCCCGCCGACGAAAGGCATCAACCATTTCGGCGGCGCGCACACAAGCGCGCCTGCAGCTTTGCAGCGTTCCGAGAAGTCTGGCGGACGCGCATCGACGAGCACAACACCGGCGATTTCATCGGGGTGCGTGCGCGCAAAAAGGTTCGCGTAAAGACCGCCGATCGAATGACCGACGAGTACATACGGCGGTTCGACGTGCGCGGCCTTCAACAGCGCGCGCAATTCCTCGACGATCTCGCGTGCGGAGCGGTCCTCGACCGTCGCCCGGCTATCGCCGTAGCCGCCGCGGTCGTAGGCGAACACGGAAGTAAATTTGCCGACGTCCGCGAATAGCGGCTGCCACGCTTCACGTCCGTCGCCGAGGCCGGATTCGAAAACGACCGTGGGAGAACCGTTACCTGCGGAGGAATACGAGAACGAACCGAATTGCGTGGTGGCGCGCTGCTCCGGCTGCAGGGAGGCACAACTTGCAACGGTTACCGCAAGGGCTGCGAGCTGGAATTGACGAATGAAATTCAGAATCAATGAGGGCTCACAGACGAAGACCACATCAAAATAAAATCCCGTAACCCGCCCCTATTGAGCCACCGCTAATCCCGTCAGACTGCCTACACTCGGGTTGGTGATAGCCGTCACGGGAACTGTGGCGCTAGCCCTATTGGCGGTGCTGGCATTATTGATTATGTATACGGTACGGGTATCGGCTGCCACACCGTATAGTCGATTAGTACTAGAACTTGGTACCAATGCGATCCTATGCAGGGATGTAGGTGTATTGATCGTTCTGGTCGGAACGACTACGCCACTCGCCGCACTGGCCCCATCGAAAACCAAGACCTTGCTGCCCGGTGCATCCACTACGAACAACCTGTTCGCAGCGCCATCTCCGATAATTCCGGAGATGCTCGTCGAAAACGTCAATTCCTGGGTTACCGTTACAGGGGTATTTCTTGCACTCGCATGATCGATGACGGCAATTGCGTCACTCACTCCGCCGCTCCCAACATGCAGCTTCGCGTAGAGGATATCGTGGGTCGTGTCCACGAAAATGTCGTCTGGCGCTATCGTCGATACGCCCCGAGTAATGGTTATGGTGCGACCGAGCGGGACGGGACTGGTTGCCGTGCTGATGTTGCTGAACACCAATATCCCTGAGACCGCGTCGGCAACGTACAGCTCATCATTCACGGTATCCAGATAGATCGACACTATGGAGCTGACGAATGATGGACTGGAGAGCGTTCGCGTCGGTACAACAATTCCATTCGCAGTGCTCGCGTGATCGATGAGGGCGATTGATGTGGTCGATGGGTTGTTGACGACGTACAGACGGTCGAGTGCCGTGTCATAGGCGATGTCCGGCATGAGCGCGCTGACGCCCGATCCCGATATGGTCCGATTCACCGCAAATACACCCGCTGACGGATTCACATTCGCAGTGGAAAACACTACGGAATTCAACGAGTCAGCAAGAAAGATCTTGCTCGGCCCACCCGGTCCATCAGGAGTGATGTTGCCCGTGCCGCCGCTTCCACCCCCGCCTCCACAAGCCCCTAAAGCGAGAATCAACAAAACTGACGCACTAGCCTTACAAATCCGAGTCAACATGACTCCTCCCGATGGCGTAATGATCCATGACAGAATCCTGCGTTGAGATCTTGCTACGGGACCCTTCATAGAGCCTATTGCCTTGACCTCCTTCTCTCCGAGGAAGTTCGATGCGACCAAGCTCAATTATTCTGCCTGATTCAGGGCGGGCCTGAATTGCGAGGCAAAAATAACGAATCCCGGAGGGTTCACACTAGAGCCGCGGGCGCTGGAGAACCAGTACCGCTAAATTGCGTAACAGAGCGAGTACGAGGAGAAAAATGTCACGCGTTACCGTTATTACAGGCGCAAGCGAAGGCATCGGGGCGTTATTGGCCAAACGACTAGCCGCGAAAGGCGACTCGGTGGTCCTCGCCGCGCGCCGCCAG
>JBDTTE010000268.1:0-4884 GCA_039930785.1 Betaproteobacteria bacterium
CCGGACGAAGAGCCGCCGGCGGAGTAGCCGTGCTTCATCGGGTTGTGCACAGGCCCGTAGGAACTGGTGTGGCTGCCTCCGGAAAAGCAGAAATACTCGCAGTGCACTTTGCCAAGTATGGTGGCGCCCGCATCCAGCATGCGCGTGACGATGGTCGCGTCCACATCCGGAACATAGCCCTCCAGCGTGGAAGCACCGTTGGTCATCGGTACGCCGGCGAGGCACACGTTGTCTTTCAACGCCACAGTCTTGCCGGCGAGCTTGCCGGCCGCCGCGCCCTTGATCGTCGTTTTCACGTACCAGGCGTTGTTTGGATTGTCTTCGCCCTCCGGGAAGTACCCCGGCGTGCGCGGATACTTCACCTCGGGTACGTAGTTGGGCATCTCCGCGAGCTGGTTGTACGCGGCAATCGTGCCGGTCATCAGATCGAGGTAGGACGCGACGTCCTCGTCAGTCATGTGCATCCCAAGTGCTTCCGACACAGCGAGGAATTCCGCGGGTGTCGGTTTTTTTACAACGGTCATGAATCGAATCTCCTAGTGGGCGGGGGCGGTTTCCATGCCGATGAACTCGTCGGCGAGTGCCGCAATGCCGTCGGCGGCGACTTCGCGGATGAACGTCCCCTTCTGGATGACGAGGACGCGGTCCGACAGCTTGCGAATGAATTCGAGCGATTGCTCCACGAGCACGACGGTAAGGCCACGGCTGGTGCGCAGGCGCAACAGCGTTTCGCCGATCTCGTCGACGATGGAAGGCTGGATGCCTTCGGTCGGCTCGTCCAGCAGCACGATGTTCGGCTCGGCGCACAGGCAACGCGCCATCGCCAGGATCTGTTGCTCGCCGCCGCTCAGCACGCCGCCCGCGCGATCGATGATCGGTTTGAGTCGCGGAAAATCTTCGAGGACCGCGTCGATCTGCACGTCCGGCTTGGGAGAACGGATCGCGCCCATGCGCAGGTTATCGCGCACGGTCAGTCCGCCGAAAATTTCGCGGCCCTGCGGCACGAATCCCAGCCCGCGCCTCGATCGCAAGTGCGGCGAGAAGGTGGTGATGTCCTGGCCCTCGTGCGACACGCGTCCGCCGGTGGCGCGAATATGGCCCGCGAGCGTGCGCAGCAGCGTGGTCTTGCCCATGCCGTTGTGTCCGAAGACGCCGATGAATTCGCCGCGTCGCACGGTGAGGTCGATACCCATCAAAATCGGAATGCGCCCGTAGCCGGAGGTCAGCCCCGCTACTTCCAGCATCGGTGTGGTGCCTTGCTCGCTCATACGACCTCGCGTTTGCCGAGATAAACGTCGCGTACGCGACGGTCGCGCAACACGGTTTCGACGTCGTCCTCCATCAGCACCTGCCCCTGGTGCAGGACAGTCACGGTGCGCGCGATCATGCGAATGAATTGCATGTCGTGTTCCACGACGATCAGCGAGCACGTTCCGCGCAGGCTCGTGACCAGTGTCGCCAGGCGTTCGACTTCGTCGTGCGTCATGCCCGCCGCCGGTTCGTCGAGCAGGATCAGGTCCGGTTGGGCCGCCGTCACCATGGCGAGCTCCACCATCTGGCGCTGCCCGTGGGCGAGCTGGCCGACGATGCGGTTGGCCAGATGTTCGATCCCCATGTCGTGCAGCACTTTCTCAACCGCCGCCGGCACGCCGCGCCGCGGGCCACCGGCGGTCGCCATGCTTCGTCGGACGGCAAGCCAGATGTGTTCGCGCGCGGTCAACCCGTCATAGAGGCTCGGCACCTGGGTCTTGATGCCGATGCCGCGCCGCGCGATGTCAACGCTGGGCAAGCCACCGATCTGCTCTTCCTTGAAACGGATGTCGCCGCCGCTCGGTTTGTATTGGCCGGTAAGGCACTTGAAGAAGGTGCTCTTGCCCGCGCCGTTCGGTCCCACCAGGCAGCGCAGTTCACCCGGGACGATGCCGAAGTCGATGCCGCGCAATACTTCCACGCCGCCGAACCGCATGATCAGGCCGCGGGTTTCGATGATCGGTTTTTGCACCGTTGAACGCGGTGCCGGTACGTCGACCCGTGCGTTCATGGCCGGCTACCGACGGTCAGGGCCGGTTCCTGCGAGACGCTTTGTGTCTGCGTCTGAGATTGCGCGGGCCGCGCCGGCGGTGTCGGTGTGATCGCGCGCCGCTGCCGCAGGCGCTCGAATCCGCTCTGCATGACGGGAAGAATCCCCTTGGGCACCAGCAATACGAACAGAATCAGAATGCCGCCGAGCACAGCGTTCGGATCGACGCCGCCTATGGTGCCGAGCTTCGCCACGACCATCTGCAGTGCGATCGCGCCCATGATGGGGCCGAGCAACGTGCCGACCCCACCGACCGTCACCCAGATGATGACCTGCGCGTTGTAAAACAGGCTGAACATGGTGGGGCTCACGAACACGCAGTTCGCGAACAGGATCCCCGCGACGCCGGCCATCGCGCCGCCAATCGTGAAAATGCCGAGCTTGTAGCGCCGCACGTCGTAGCCGAGCAACTCGGTGCGGCGCTCGTTCTCGCGTATCGAGATCACGATGCGGCCGAATCCGGTGGATAACAGCCAGCGCGACCCGAAATAGAACAGCAACAAGAGACCCGCGGCGATGTACCAGATCTGCTCGGGCGGCAGCGATGTGCCGACATCCCAGGGAAGGTTCAGTGGCGGCGTCGAAGGAATGCCATTGAAGCCGCCGAGGCGCGCCTTGCCAATCGTGTAGGCGTCTCCCGCGGTGGCGTTGAACAGCTTGAACAGGATCAAGGTCACGGTGAGCGTGATCACGCCGAGGTAGACGTCACCGATGCGCCCCCAAAAAATGAAGTAACCCAGCAGCGCTGCGAACAGCGCCGGCAACATCACCGCGATCACGACCGCCCAGGTGGAATCGCCGAAATTGATCGCGGCGACCGCATAGGTGTAACCACCCAATCCAAAGAAAGCGGCCTGGCCGAACGAAAGGATGCCGCCGGCGCCCCAGATCAGCGCGAGGCTCAATGCAAGGATTGCCATGCTCACGTAGATCGTGGCATTGATGACCGCGAACAATTCGAGCACTTGCGGCACGATGAAGATCACCGCGACAGACGCGATGAACGCGACGACCGAGACTGCGAGACGTTGGCGCGGACTCACAGCGCCCTCCTGAAGAAGCGACCGGTTATACCCTGCGGCAGGACGCGCAGCAGCACGATCGCGGCTAACAGCAGCGCCACTTCACCGATGACCGGCGTAGCCGCAAACGTGGCCAGGGTGTTAAGTGATCCGAGCAGCGCGCTGGCGGAGAGGGTGCCGGAGATGATGGCCGCGCCGCCGCTGATGACGGTGATGAACGCCTTGGCGACGTAGGAAATACCCATCGTCGGCAGCACGCCGGAGAGCGGCGCGATCAGCGCGCCGGCCAGGCCGCTCAACGCCGCACCGGCGCCGAAGGTCACGGAGTACACCATGCTGGTGCTGACGCCTAGCGACGCCGCCATCGCCGGGTTCTGCATGGTGGCGCGCGCAATGAGGCCGGCCTTGGTGAGTTTCAGAACCGCCATCAATCCGCACAGGACCACGACGACGATGACCGCCAGCACCAGTTCATAGAGGCTGGTCTGGTACTGGCCGATGGTAATGCCCCCGAGCGGGGCCGACACGCCGGTCGTCACGTTGCCGAAAATCATGGTCGCCGCGCCGATCAGCAGCAGGCTCAAGCCCCACGTGGCGAGCATGGTGTCGATCATGCGGCCGTACAGGAAGCGAATCACGGTGCGCTCGACGACGATCCCGATCAGGCCGACGAACAAAGGCGCGACGATCAACATCGCGATCCAGAGATTGACGCCCCAGCGGGTGGCGTAGATGACCGCGTATCCACCGAGCATGATGAACTCCCCGTGTGCGAGGTTGATCACGCGCATCATGCCGAAGATGACCGCCAGCCCGATGCTGATCAGCACCAGGCTGGCGACCGACGCCACGACCTGCAAGATAACTACGACGACAAGATCCACGGCACTTCCCCTAAAGACTTCCGGCCTTCACGTGAGCTTCAAACCTTCACGTCGATGATGTACTGCTGGTTGTCGTTCGGGTTCTTGATGAGGTTGCACACCGCTGCCGTGTCGGCCGGTTTCTGCTGGGAGAACGACTGCAGCAATTTGAATTTCTTGTTCTCCGCTTCGCCGATGTAGACATCGAGGATGTCGTGGTGCGTCGCCGGATCCAGCGTCGTCTTGCCGGCGGGTCCGTCGACGGAGATGCCGCTCTCCAGCGCCTCGATGACTTTCATGCGATCGATCGTGCCCGCCTTCTTGACGCCTGCGGCCCACAGCTGGAAGCCGTGATACGTCATGGCGGCGGTTTCCGTCAGCGGCGGCGCCTTGTCGCCGAAGCGCTTGTGATAGCGCACCAGGAACGCCTTGTTGGCCGCCGTCGTCACCTCGTCGAAGTACGCGTACGAGGCCAGGATGCCGTTACCTTCTTCCGCCGACACCACCACGTGCTCGTTGCCCAGGCCGAAGGTCGTCGACGCCATCGGGATTTCCTTCTTCATGCCGGCCGCGGCCCATTGACGGTAGAACGAGATATGCGAGCCGCCCACCAGCACCGACATCACGATGTCCGGCTTGGCCGCCTGGATTTTCTTGATGGTCGGACCGAAGTCGGTTACGTCGAGCGGGAAGAAGTCGGTGGAAACGATGGTGCCGCCTTCGTCCTGCGTGTACTTCTTGACCCACTTGGATGTGATCTGCCCGTAGTTGTAATCGGCGGCAAGCACGTAGATTTTCTTGCCGCTGAATTTCTTCATCGCGTACGGAATCAGCTTCTCGACCGTTTGCGCCGGTGTCGATCCAGTGCAGAAGCAGTTGCGGTCGCATACGCCGCCTTCGTACAGCGTGTTGTAGAAGT
>JBDTTE010000269.1:0-4845 GCA_039930785.1 Betaproteobacteria bacterium
AAGGCGCCGAGGTGGCGCGCTCGGCAATCCATGGCCGGTTTTTCTTCCCGGTACAGCTCGTGGCGAGACCCGGGGACAGTGGCGTGGAAGGCGCACGCGGCTACGCCGGGCGTATCGAATCCGGCAGTGTGGCTGTAGGCGACCCAATTACCGTGCTTCCATCCGGACAGACTTCACGGGTGCGCGCCATCCGTACGTTTGACGGCAACCTCGAGGGAGCGCATGCGCCGCAGTCGGTCACCATCGTGCTGGAAGACCAGCTCGACATCTCGCGTGGCGAGGTGCTGGCGGTCACGGGCAATCTGCCGGATGTCGCTCGCGAGTTCGAAGCGACACTGTGCTGGCTCGCGACGGAACCGTTCAATCGCAGCCGCCGTTACTTGCTGAAGCAGGGCACGCGCGTCGTCAAGGCCGTGTTTGATTCGCCGCGCTACAAGGTCAACGTCAACACCATGGCGCAGGAAGTGGCCGATACGTTCGTGCTAAATGACATCGGGCGCATCAACGTAAAGACATCGCAACCGATCGCCTTCGAGCCCTACCGGAGCAACCGGGCCGCCGGAAGCTTTATCGTCATCGACGAGACCAGCAACAACACCGTTGCGGCTGGCCTTATCGAATAGGCAAACAATGGAGTGCGTCGCATGACGGGCAAGGTTTATCTAATTGGAGCGGGGCCGGGCGCCGTGGATCTCATTACGGTGCGTGGTGCCAACTTGCTTGCGCGTGCGGAAATCGTTTTTCATGACGCGCTGGTTCAACCGGAAATGCTGGCGTTGGCGGTTGGGGCAAAGCATGTTGCGGTGGGCAAGCGCTGCAGCCGGATTTCAACGGACCAGCGCTTCATCAATCGCAATCTCGTCGAAGCGGCGGCCAAGTACAAAGTCGTGGTGCGCCTTAAAGGGGGTGACCCCATGCTGTTTGGTCGCGCCCAGGAAGAAATCGATGCGCTCGAAGCCGCCGGCGTCCCTTGGGAAATCGTCCCCGGCGTGACGGCGGCGTTTGCGGCGAGTGCCGAATTGGGTACTTCGCTGACGCGGCGCGGCGTGAGCCGCAGCGTCGTGTTCGCGACGCCTCGCGTCGGCGAAGGAGAAGATGCGAGCGACTGGGCACCGGCCGTTGCCAACGCCGAAACGGCCGCGTTATACATGGGCGCGGGCCATGCGCAGGAGATCGCGCACATCCTCGAAGCGCATGGCATGCCGGCATCCACCCCCGTCGTCGTGGTGGTCAATGCGTCCCTGCCTGATTGCCGGAAGGTCCATACCAGCCTCGGCGCACTCAAGGATGCGGAACCGGTGAGGTTCGAGGGGCCTGCGCTGCTAATGATCGGCGAGGTCTTTGCCGGGTCGGAAAACGCAGCCGCGGAGTCAGTCCTTTTTTCGGAAATGGCCATGGCGGGGACGGGCTCTCGGTAGGGCGTCTGCGTCTCTGCGGTGAAATTGTTGATCTGAAAAGCCGGCGCGAGCCGGCTTTTTACATATTCGTTATGGAAATAAAAAAATGCATTTATAGTATTTCCAATCATAAGGCGACACAGGTAACTTTCATGCCGCTGTTCTTCCAACAAGAAACAAGGGCGGGGACGTTACGACCATGGCCGATCTCGAGCCGCAGTACGCAGGCAACACCCAGGAGCGCAAACGGCTGACCGCCGCAATCGAGCGGGAAATCATCCAGGCCATCGCGCGCATCGACTACGGGTCCATCGAGATTGTGATCCACGACGGCCGCGTCGTGCAGATCGAGTGTAGGGAAAAAATTCGCGTGACCGGCGACGACGCCGGTCGCAAGAACGCGATACGCCAAATTCGCTAGCGGGGTAGCCCGACCGGCGCTCAACAGCAAGGCGACCAGGCAACTGGAGCCCTCTAAAAATCATGACCAATCGACGACCTGACCGGATGACCGGAAGGCTCTGCCATTTCTCAAGGGAGTTTTTCGCATGTATCCGATCCGATCACGGGTCCTGGCTGCCGCGCTGGCAGCAGGGGCCGTCCTCGCGTCCTCTTCGGTTTTCGCCGACGACGACATTTCGCAATTGAAAGAGCAGTTGGAAAAGCTGGATCAGAAAATCCGCGTGCTGGAGCGCCAGAAGGAAGTGGATAAGGAAGCCGCGCTGACGAAGGCCAAGGAAACGCCGACGGTATCCACCGGTAAAGACGGGTTCTGGCTGCGTTCCCCGGACAACGCGTACCAGATCCGCATCGGCGGGATTATCCAACTGGACAGCCACTGGTATCCCGACAAGACCGCGCCTATCGGCGGCACGTCGGATTCATTCCTGTTGCGCAAGGTTCGGCCCGTGCTCGAAGGCGTGTTCCTCGACAACATCGCTTTCCGGATCATGTCGGATTTCGGCGGCGGCACGACCGTACTGCAGGATGCGTACGTCGAACTGAGGCTGGACAAGGCTTTTAATATTCGCGCGGGGAAATTCAAGTCCCCCCTGGGGCTGGAGCGCCTGCAACTCGATTCGGAAACTGAATTCGTCGAGCGCGGTTTGCCGACCAACCTGGCGCCCAATCGTGACCTTGGCATCCAGCTCGGAGGCAGCGTACTCGCGGACACGCTCTCGTACCAGATCGGCGTATTCAACGGCAACCCGGACAACAGCACTATTGATGCGGACAACAACGACCAGAAAGACGTTGTCGGTCGCATATTCGCCGAGCCGTTTCGGAATGGCGACAGCTGGTTGAGCGGGCTCGGCGTGGGCATCGCGTACGCCTATGGCGTGCAGCAAGGCACCGTAGCGGCTTCGAACCTCGCGACCTACAAGACCGTCGGCCAGCAGAACTTCTACACGTTCGCCGCGGGCGCGTTCGCGGACGGTGCGCGTACCAAACTTGCCCCGCAGTTTTACTACTACGTCGGACCTCTCGGCTTTCTCGGCGAGTACATCACTTCCCGCCAGGAGGTCACGCGCGCGACCAACCAGAAACGTGATTTCGACAGCGACGCCTGGCAGTTGAACGTCTTCTGGGTGGTGACCGGGGAGGATGCGTCTTTCCGCAATCCGACGCCGCGCAAACCCTATGCGGGTAGCAGTCCCGGACTCGGCGCGGTGGAACTGGTCGGGCGCTATGGCGTCCAGACGATCGACGACACCGCATTCGCCGGGACGGCCGCGAACCGCCTCGCGGATCCGAATGCGTCGGCACGCGAAGCGCGCAACGTCGGCCTCGGCGCGAACTGGTACTTCAATCGCAATTTCAAGCTGCAGGCGAACTACGACCAGACCGATTTCAAGGGTGGCGGCCCTAGCGGCACCGACCTGCGCACCGAGAAAGCCATCTTTACCCGCATCCAGGCGAATTTTTAAAGAGAGCGAGACATGCCTTCAATTGTACGAATCGCAAAACACACCCTCACCGTACTGCTCGCAGTTTCGGCCTGGACTGCGGTCGCCGCGGACGTGGAACTACTCAACGTTTCCTACGACCCCACGCGCGAGCTGTATCAGGAGTTCAACGCGGCCTTCGCAAAACAGTGGCTAACGAAAACCGGCGACAAGGTCACGATCAAGCAGTCCCACGGCGGGTCGGGCAAGCAAGCGCGGACGGTCATAGACGGGCTCGATGCAGACGTCGTGACGTTGGCGCTCGCGTACGACATCGACGAGATCGCGGCGCGCGGCAAGCTGTTGCCGAAAGAGTGGCAAAAGCGCCTGCCCAATAACAGCGCGCCGTACACGTCGACGATCGTGTTCCTCGTGCGCAAGGGCAACCCGAAGCACATCAAGGATTGGGACGATGTGGCAAAGCCTGGCATCTCGGTGATCACACCGAACCCCAAGACATCCGGTGGCGCGCGCTGGAATTATCTGGCGGCGTGGGGCTACGCGCTGAAGAACTACGGCAACGACGAAGCGAAGGCGAAAGAGTTCGTTTCGAAGATCTACAAGAACGTGCCGGTGCTGGATTCCGGCGCACGCGGAGCGACCACGACTTTTGTCGAGCGTGGTATCGGCGACGTTCTGCTGGCATGGGAGAACGAAGCCTTCCTCGCGGTAAGGGAACTCGGTCCCGAGAAAGTCGACATCGTCGTGCCGTCGCTGAGCATCCTGGCCGAGCCACCGGTCACCCTCGTCGACAAGGTTGCCGACAAGCATGGCAAGCGCAAAGTCGCCCAGGCTTACCTCGAGTATTTGTACAGCGAGGAGGGCCAGGACATCGCGGGCAAGAACTTCTACCGTCCAACGGATGCAAAGGTCGCCGCGAAATACGCGACCCAGTTTCCCAAGATCAACCTGTTCAAAATTGACGAGGTATTCGGCGGCTGGCAGAAGGCGCAGAAAACGCACTTCGCGGACGGCGGCGTGTTCGATCAGATCTACCAGAAGTAGGGGAAGGGCATTGCTGGCAAAGGTGAGCGACCACGACCGAATCGGCCAAACAGGATGAGCGCTTTTAAACGCCACAGCGTGCTGCCGGGCTTCAACCTGGCGCTTGGCTTCACGCTGCTGTACCTGAGCCTGATCGTGCTGATCCCGCTGTCGGCGGCATTCATCAAGACGGCTTCCCTGACCTGGCCGGAATTCTGGTCGACCGTGACCTCGCCCCGTGTCCTGGCGTCCTATCGCCTGACCTTCGGTG
Organism: Betaproteobacteria bacterium; assembly: GCA_039930785.1. Classification (GTDB taxonomy): domain Bacteria; phylum Pseudomonadota; class Gammaproteobacteria; order Burkholderiales; family JACQAP01; genus JACQAP01. The sequence continues at coordinate 4,599 of JBDTTE010000269.1, forward strand.
TGTCGCTTGCGGCCGCCCTGGTCAATGGCGTGTTCGGATTGCTGGTGGCGTGGGTGCTGGTGCGCTATCGCTTTCCTGGCAAGCAAATCATCGACGCGCTGGTTGATCTGCCGTTCGCTTTGCCGACAGCGGTCGCCGGCATCGCGTTGACGGCGCTGTATGCGGGCAACGGCTGGATCGGGCGATGGCTGGAGCCGTTGGGTATTAAAGTGGCATTTACGCCGCTGGGTGTGTTCGTCGCGCTGAC
>JBDTTE010000270.1:0-4835 GCA_039930785.1 Betaproteobacteria bacterium
CTTCGGCCCGGCAGGTCTGACAGCCGCAGACTTCGGCGCTGCCGTCGCGGGGGCGTCAGCGGCGGGCGATTCGCCCGGCGTATCGGCCGACGGCTTTTGCTCTACCCCCTGCGGCAAGCCGGCAATATGGGGCAGCGCGCCGGGAGCCGCCGACGAACTCGACGGAGGCTGTACGGCGGGAGCGGAAAGCTGGGAAGCGGATTCCGGTTTGGGAATCGGCGGGATGGTAATGGAGACGTCCTGGTTGAGCGGCTTGGGTTCGCTGTCCAGGATCATCGGCAGGAAGACGACGATCAGCAGGACCAGGGCCACCGCCCCTACCAGCCGACGGCGCGCACGTTTTTTGAGCTGAAGCTCTTCGTCGCTGATTGCTTTCGCCATGAATTTCGCGGGTCGGCGGATTAGCGCCGAGCCAGCATTGCCGCTCCAACCGTGAAAAAGGAACCGAAGACCAAAATTTTATCATCTTGTCCGGCAAATCTGACCGCGTTTCGATAGGCCTGTTCCGCCGAATCGAAAGTTTCGATGGGCGCGTCGACGCCGATCTGCTCGAGCACCTTTGCAATGTGCGCCGCGTCGGCACCGCGCGCGCCTGGCAGCCCCGCCACCAGCCAGGTATCGACCTGATCCTTGAGTACACGCGCGACGCCTGCGATGTCCTTGTCCTTCAACATCGCGAAAACGGCAATCACGCGCCCGCCCTTGGGCATCGCTTCGAGGCTCGCCGACAAGCCGCGTGCCGCGTGCGGATTGTGGCCGACGTCGAGAATGACCATGGGGCGCCCGGGCAGGACCTGGAAGCGCCCCGGCAGCTCGACCTCGACCAGGCCGCGACGGATCGCCCCCATGTCGACCGGAATCCGGTCGCTGAGCTGTTCCAACGCGCACACTGCGGTGGCGGCATTCGCGAGCTGGTAGACGCCGCGCAGGGCCGGATGCGGCAATCCGGATCGCTTTCCGCGCAGGCTCCAGAACTGCCAGTCATTGCGCCCCGCGGTATAACCGAAGTCGCGTCCGATCAGGTGCAGTGGAGCGCCGATGCTCGCCGCGTGCCCCGTCAAGGTCGCGGGCGGGTCTTCGTCGCCACATATCGCCGGCACGTGCGCGCGGAAAATACCCGCTTTCTCCCGCCCTATGCTTTCGCGATCCGGACCGAGATATTCCATGTGGTCGAAGTCGACGGTGGTCACTACCGTGCAATCGGCATCGAACGCGTTGACTGCGTCGAGGCGCCCACCCAATCCGACTTCGAGTACGGCAACATCAATTTTTTCGTGGATGAAGACGTCCATTGCGGCGAGCGTGCCGAACTCGAAGTACGTCAGCGAATCCGGAGCCCGCACTTTCTCGATGCGGGCGAAGGCCTGCGTCAGAGTCGCGTCGTCGACTTCGCGCCGTGCGATGCGCACGCGCTCGTTATAGCGCAGCAGATGCGGAGACGAATACAGCCCAACCCGGTAACCGGCGAACGACAGCATGCATTCCAGCATCGCGCACACGGACCCCTTCCCGTTCGTCCCGCCGACCGTGATGATTGGAAATTCGGGTGCCACGTCCAGTCGGTCGCGTACCCGCGCCACGCGCTCCAACCCAAGGTCGATGACCGACGGATGAATGCGCTCAAGATAAGAAAGCCAATCGGAAAGCGACTGCGGGCCCATTCAATTTAAATCTAACCCCAGAGGCGCGGAGGCGCAGAGGAAACGCGGAGGAGTACCAATAAAACTGCTATTTGGGTAAAGGAGAAGTGCGGCACTCGAAAGCAACGGTATTCGTCTCGGCATGCGTATTTCTCTGCGTGATTTTCTCCGCGCCTCCGCGCCTCTGCGGTGAGAGTCGCTTGAGAAAATCAGACCGCCGGCGCACGCATCAACAGGGTAATCAGGCTGACCAGCTTGTCGCGCAACTGGCGGCGATCGACGATCATGTCGATGGCGCCGTGTTCGAGCAAAAACTCGGCGCGCTGGAAGCCTTCCGGCAAGGTCTGTCGCACAGTCTGTTCTATGACCCGCGGCCCGGCGAAGCCGATCAATGCGTTGGGTTCGGCGATTACGACGTCGCCCAAAAAAGCGAAACTCGCTGACACGCCACCCATCGTCGGATCGGTCAATACCGAAATGAAGGGCAAACGCGCGCGCGCCAGCTGGGTCAACGCGGCGGTCGTCTTCGACATCTGCATCAATGACATCAGCCCTTCCTGCATGCGCGCCCCACCGCTGGCCGTGAAGCAGATAAAGGGCAGGTTCTGTTCACAACAGCTATGGACACCACGCACGAAGCGCTCGCCGACCACGGAGCCCATCGACCCGCCGAGGAAACGGAATTCGAACACAGCGATCATCAGGGGGACGTTCTTGATCGAGCCCTGCATGACGACGAGCGCGTCTTCTTCCTCGGTATCCGCCCTGGCCTGTTCGAGGCGCTCGGTATAGCGCTTGCTATCGACGAATTTCAGGAAATCGACCGGCGCAACTTCGGCGCCGATCTCGAACTGCCCTTCAGGATCGAGTGTCAGGTCGATGCGTTCGCGCGCGGTCAGCCGATTATGATGCCCGCACTTCGGACAGACGTTCAGGTTCTTGTCGAGGTCGGCGCGATACAGCACCGTCTCGCAGACTTCGCACTTGCTCCACAGGCCTTCAGGAACGGCTTTGCGTGCAGCGCCGGAATTGCGCTTGATCTTCGGTGGAAGCAGTTTCTGCAGCCAGCTCATCCACGTCCTCCAATCATGCGAGGCATGGCGCGGAATTCCACGCCGTGCGCGACTTCAAGCACCATCCATCGCCCGGCGGATGCCGCCAAGCAGGACTGACAAATTGCCCAGCAGCTTGTCGGCGGAGGCGGTCTCGATCTCCTGCACGAGACGACTCCCGATCACGACGGCATCCGACACGGATGCGACTGCCTTGGCGGTCGCCGCGTCGCGAATGCCGAAGCCTACACCGATGGGTAATTTGATGTGCGAACGGATGCGCGGAATCATCGATGCGACGTCCTGCAGGTCCAGGTGGGCCGCGCCGGTCACGCCCTTCAGCGAAACGTAATAGATGTAGCCGGTGGCCATCCGGCCGACCTGTTCCATGCGGTCGTCCTGGCTCGTAGGCGAGAGCAGGAAAATCGAATCGACGCCATGCGACTTCAGCAGATCGACCAGCGCAACGCTTTCTTCCGGCGGATAGTCCACGACGAGCACGCCGTCCACGCCCGCACTCTGTGCCGACTTCGCGAACGCCGCGTAACCCATTGCTTCGATCGGATTGGCGTAGCCCATCAGAACCACGGGTGTCTTTGCATCCTTCTTGCGAAATTCGCTGACCATACCCAGCACGATTTTGAGCGACGTTCCGTGCTTGAGCGCGCGCTCGCTGGAGCGCTGGATCGTCGGCCCATCCGCCATCGGATCCGAAAACGGCACGCCGAGTTCGACGATGTCCGCGCCTGCGGAAACCAGTGCATGCATGATCGAGACGGTCATCGACGGATTCGGATCGCCCGCGGTAATGAAGGGAATCAGCGCTTTCTTTTTCTGCGCCTGCAGGTTCGCGAATGTTTGCTGGATGCGGGACATGTTTTAGGGGCGAGGGACGAGGGGCGAGGGGCGAGGGGGAAAAGCCGAAGGCCGGAGAAAGCAGGTGCGCTCGCGAAGAATTCGCGCCGCCCCCTCACCCCTAACTCCTGACCCCTCACGCATTTTCACAGCTTCATACCTGAACGTTCGGCCACGGTGTTCATGTCTTTATCGCCACGACCAGAAAGACTGACGAGCAGGACTTTGTCCTTGCCCATCGTCGGGGCGATCTTCATGGCGTAAGCCACAGCATGCGACGATTCCAGCGCCGGCATGATGCCTTCCATGCGAGTGAGCGAGTGGAAGGCGCTGAGTGCTTCGTCGTCGGTGATCGGTACGTATTGCGCGCGGCCGCTGTCCTTGAGCCACGCATGTTCGGGCCCGACGCCGGGATAATCCAGGCCCGCGGAGATCGAATGCGTTTCGATGATCTGGCCGTTCTCGTCCTGGATCAAGTAGGTGCGATTGCCGTGCAGCACGCCGGGCCTGCCGGCGCACAGCGTCGCGGCGTGCTTGCCGGAGGCAATGCCATGCCCCGCCGCCTCGACCCCGATCAATTGCACCTGCTTGTCTTCGATGTAGGAATAGAACGCGCCGATCGCGTTCGAACCGCCGCCAACGCAGGCGATGATCGCATCGGGCTGGCGCCCGATCGCTTCGGGCATTTGCGTGCGCAGTTCCTGGCCGACGACCGAATTGAAATCGCGGACCATCATCGGATAGGGGTGCGGTCCGGCAACCGTACCGATGATGTAGAACGTGTTCTCGACGTTGGTGACCCAGTCGCGCATGGCTTCATTCAATGCGTCCTTCAGCGTCTTCGAGCCACTTTCGACCGGCACGACCGTCGCACCGAGGAGCTTCATGCGGTAGACGTTCATCGACTGGCGCTTGACGTCTTCGGAGCCCATGTACACCACGCACTCCATGCCAAAGCGGGCCGCCACGGTGGCTGACGCCACGCCATGCTGCCCCGCACCGGTCTCGGCGATGATGCGTTTCTTGCCCATGCGCCGCGCCAGCAACGCCTGGCCGATGGTGTTGTTGATCTTGTGCGCGCCGGTGTGATTCAAATCTTCGCGCTTCAGCCAGATCTGCGCGCCGCCGCAATGCTGCGACAGGCGTTTAGCGTGGTAGACCGGGCTGGGACGACCGACGTAGTGCTTGAGCTCGGACGCGAATTCGGCGATGAACTCCGGGTCGCGGCGCATACGCTCGTACTGGACGCGCAGTTCATCGAGCGCTTGCATGAGCGTCTCAGCGACGA
>JBDTTE010000271.1:0-4785 GCA_039930785.1 Betaproteobacteria bacterium
CACTCGGCACTCGGCACTCGGCACTCGGCACTCGGCACTCGGCACTCGGCACTCGTCACGGCCTTACAAAGGACGGGACGCCTTCCGACGTCTCCCGGTTCAGGGATTCGACCCGGGTCGTGGCGAACGATTCCAGGTCTTCGGTCTGGATGCCGAGGAAAATCGGTTCGGCGCTTTCCCGATGGATGTTGATCTTGGTGTTGTAGACCGTGCGCGTCGTGCCGTGTTTGTCGACAATGTGGTAACGATTCACCATGTAGCGCCCGCCGCCGAGATTCTTGCCGGTGAGATAGCAGCGGATGTTGTCGATGCGCCCGCCCGAAATATCCATGCCCTGCAACTGGTCCAGTGTCGCCGCGGTGTTCTCGACAAAATCCAGCGTGCCGTAGCGGATCTTGCGACGGGTCTTTTCGTCGGTCATGTCGATGCGGAAGTCGCCCAGCAAAATCTGGCCGGGCAGGGCCCGCTCGATCATGCGCGAAAGGTCGATGGTGACCTGGCCGACTATGTAACTGAACGTCGTCGGGTTGAGGCCCTCGACCTGGTGGAATTCGTAGTGTTCGCCGATGTGGAAAGCCGCCCGCAGCTTTGGCACCCAGGAGCTGCGCGCCTTGCGCTGTGCGACGGCGTTGTCGGCCAGCACCATCATCATCAGCTTGTAGAGCTCGACGTTGGCTTCCGCGGTATTTGCGCGGTTCCAGATGTAGAAGCCGTCGCCGGTCGTGGTGCGGGCAAAGTTGATCTTGATGTCCTTCTGCAGCAACTGTCCGTAACCTGAATTGACCGAGTACGCCAGGCTGTTCAGCATGGCCATCTGGTCGAGCGGCGAGCGCAGGGTGAATTCGACGGCGTCGAGCAGCACGACGGCGCGACCGCGTACAAGCGACACGCTATAGCGACGCACAAGGTTGCTGATGAGATCGATGTCGAGATCGAACTCGATGCGGAAGTCGACATGGATAAGGGCCGGCGTTGCGTCGAATACCTGGCAGACGCGGTCGAACATGCCCGGCACCAGGAATTTCGGGCCGGAAAGCACGCCGTTGATGAACTTCAGCGTATCGCTTCCCACCTGTAGCTGGCTGGTATGGATTGCCTCGGGAATGGCGTAATGCCGGACGGAAAGGAAACGCAGTTCCTTTTCGACAAAGGTCCACGCCACGATGACGTTGTCGCCCAGGTTCCAGAGGGTATACAGGGCATCGTCCAGTTTGGCGATCTGGTCGCGTACGGATGGTCCCAGGCCGAGGGCGCCGCCTTCATTTCCGGCAAAGGCGTTAAGCCAGCTACCGCGCTTCATTGGGAGAATTCCAGATGGATACCATGTCGATGTTGCATTGCCGGGAACGCGCTTCGATTCATTATCGGATATCGGTCAACTTGGACGGACCTTAAGCAGCGACTGCAAGTCTTACCGGTCACCTGCAATTATTACTCATAGCGGGAACGGAGCGGCGATAAATCCGCCGAATATAGAGCAGCTTGCGGTCGCATTCGGGGTGGCACACGTGTTGCAAACCTCAGGTAACGCGGGCTTGACCTGCGTATGACGTGCCGCCCGGGTTTTGAAACCAACGGTTGCACGCCGAAGGCAGGTAACTTCGGAGGAGATTCCCATGAACAGATTTTTATCGATTTCGCTTGGCACGATGGCGTTACTTGCCGTTTCTTTGGCCGGGGCCGCCAATCCCGACCCCAGCCGCAGTGCCCCCGTTCCACCTCAGCCGACACCGGACGCCACCATGCAACCGACGCCGGATACCAATAATGGTGCGGTAACGGATGGCGCACAGTCCGGGGCCGAATTGACGGCCAAGGATCGTGTTTATCTGGTTGCGTTGAAGAAGTGTGAACCGCTCGAAGGCAGCCAAAGGCAGTCGTGCATCGATGCGGCCCGTAAAAAAGCCGGCCAGATGTAGCAGGGCCATAACCGGTAGCAGAGTCAAGGGCGCGCAGCCTGGCTGCGGACCCGGGGCAACGAAGTGACCGAGAACGCTTCGTTGCCCTAAACTTTTGTGCTCCCCATAAAGGCGCCTGGCTTGCCCGGACGCGCCGGTTATGACGCGCGACGAAGCGACGCGGCATCCCTCGCAAAGCCGCCCTTGCCACCGATTCCGTGGTGAGACAGGAAACCGGCGGCACCTTCGTCCCCGAGATAGCGGGCCAGGATCCGCGGCTCGGAGGCACGCAAGTCGACCATGATCAAACCGTCCAGCGCATTGGCGAATTTGCGGTCGGCGCTGAAGGCAAGCAGCCGCCCGCCGAGCTTCAGGTATTGCTTCAAAAGAATGGGCACGCCTTTGCCGTCGCGCTCGATGCTTTTGACCATTCGCGAAAGGTCCTCGATGTCATTCAGCAATGCGAGCTGCTTGCGGTCTTGCGCCGTTGCGTCGAGGAATGCGTGTCGTGGTTTCACATGCCGGGCGAGGGATTGCTCGAGGTTGTTCGCACTCAAATAGTCAACGATCAATCTTCGGGAAGCCGCTTCATAGTCATTGCTGATGCTGACCGCCCCGAACAGGGTCGCGTAGCGCGGATGCCGGACGATGAACTCGCCGATGCCGCGCCATAGCAGCATCAGCGGCGAAAAACTGCGCTGGTATTCGCTACGCACGAAGGAGCGACCCAGCTCGATGGCGGGATTCAATGCGCGCAGCGCCGGATCCGCGTACTTGAAAAGCGAATGGGTATAGAGGCCGCGCTTGCCGTAGCGCGCCAGAATTTCGTCCGCCAGGCCCAATCGATAGGCACCCACAATCATGTCGGCCGCGTGGTCCCAAACAAACAGGTGAACGTAGTATGCGTCGAACAAATCGACATCGGTCGGTCGGCCGGTGCCTTCCCCGACTTCGCGAAACGCGGTCTCCCGCAAGCGGCCGATTTCCTGCAGGCACCATGGCATCTGATCGGCGCGCGCGTAGTACACGCTGAAGTTGCCGCTACGTACTAGCATTTGCCGCGGCAGTAGTGTTTCAATTTCACTCTTGAGCACTGATGGCGTGATGGGCAGCGATGACACCCGGCGTCCTGCGGAAGGGACGCGGCCTTTCAGGGCCTTCCGAAGGCAAGCTTCGAATTGGTGGGGAATACGCGAAAGCGAGAAGCGGGATGGGGTCGGGCGAACAGGGAAATTTCGCAGCATCAATGCGTCCTCGGCAAGTTGAGCGACGCGCGGGCTTGGCAGGCGCACCGCGCCACCGCTGGCGCACATGATGGAAGCGGGTCTTTACTGCGACATTAAGGCGAGGTTGCGAATTTGTTGCGCCGGGCACCGTGGTCGGCTTGGGTCGCGGCGTTTTATGCCACTGTTATTCATGCTGGGGCTACAATACAAACGCGATGCAAACCCATATCGGGAAATACATCCTCAGGAAAAAGCTCGGCGCCGGCACGAGCGGTAGCGTCTATCTGGCGATCGATGAATTCTCCGGTCGCGAAGTGGCGCTCAAGTTTTATCAGATCGGCAAATCCGCCGACACCTCCGATTTCGCACGTTCGCAGTTCCTGACCGAAGCCTCCCTCGCCGGCCGCTTGTGGCATCCGCATATCGCGCTGATCATGGACGCCTGCTCCGAAGGGCCGATGAGCTACATCGTCACCGAATTTGTTCCGGGTGGCAGCCTGTCCCAATTCACCGGGCCGGACGGGCTGCTTCCCATCGCCGAGATCGTCGAGATCGGCTTCAAGTGCTCCGGCGCCCTCGACTACGCGTTCCGCAACGACGTCATCCACCGCGACATCAAGCCGGCCAACATCCTGCGCACGGCCGATTCGCAGGTAAAGATCTCGGATTTCGGCGTTGCCTTCATTCGAAATGCAATGCACACGCAAATCGTCGACGCCGGCTCGCCCTCGTATGCGTCGCCGGAGCAAGTCACCGGCGGTGAACTATCCCATCAAAGCGATATGTTCTCGCTCGGCGTCGTGCTCTACGAAATGATCGCGGGCAAACGGCCGTTCCTGGGCGAAAGCAACGGCCAGGTGTTGCACAGGCTGGTCACTGCGGATCCCGAACCGCTGTCGCAGGCACGTCCGGATCTGCCCGAGGCACTCGACGGGATCATCATGCGTGCGCTGCAGAAATCGCCGGGCGATCGCTACGACAACTGGGCGGAATTCGCGCTCGATCTCGCCAAGGCGGGGCGCCTGAGCAAATTCGACAAGAGCATTCCCGACAGTGAAAAATTCATGGCGTTGAAGAGCCGGCCCATCCTCACGGAACTCGACGACGGCGAGATCTGGGAGTTCGTCAATGCCGGCAAATGGTCGCGAATGCCGGCCTACACGACGCTCGTGCGCGAAGGCGAACTCGGCGATAGCCTGTACTTGCTGGCTGAGGGCGAAGCCAAGGTCACCTTGCAGGGACGATTGCTGAATGTGCTCGGAATCGGCGAATGGTTTGGCGAGCAACCCTATGTCAGCGGCGCGGCCGTGCAACGCCAGGCGACCGTCGAGACGACCGCCGACGCGGTGATCGCGGAGTACCCGCTCATGGCGCTCGATGCGCTCGGCGAGCGCTGCCAGAAAAAATTTTCGCGGGCGCTGCTGCGCACGCTGTCCGACCGGCTGGCATTGTCGAACGTGCGCATTTCACGAATGGCGTAGTTCTACAGATTACGGAAATTCTTATCACGAAGAGCACAAAGGACACGAAGAAACACGAAGAAAAGCGAAGGGAAGAAATTTAAATGGGCGATGGGCGCCGAAAGTTCGCTGCAATGACCGCCAATCGCCGCCCAATGCTGGTCGTCTGGTTTGCCCTCCTTCGTGTCACTTCGTGTTCTT
>JBDTTE010000272.1:0-4759 GCA_039930785.1 Betaproteobacteria bacterium
TTATTTTTCCCGTGCGCCGATTCCCTATGCACGCGATGCATTCAAGGCCGACGCAGCGAATCTGCCGTCCGGGCTGCCCGCGTACCGCCATCTCGGGCTCTACGCCTATCGCTGCAGCTTTTTGCAGGTTTATGCATCGCTTGCACCCGCGCCCATCGAGCAATTCGAAGCCCTGGAGCAATTGCGCGCACTCTGGCACGGCTACCGCATCGGCGTAGCGATTACCGACCAGGCCCCCGAGCCCGGCGTCGACACCCCCGAAGACCTCGAGAAAATGCGTCGCGCCTTTTCGGCGCGCGCCTGATCAGCCCGTATAATTCGCAGGATTCACGCCGCAGTGCCATCAGACGGCGAACCGGCTCCGCATTTCGGGAACCATTTACAGGGACAGGAGAACCATGCGACTCATCCTTCTCGGCGCGCCCGGCGCCGGTAAAGGCACCCAGGCCGCCTACCTCATCCAGGAATTTGGCATTCCGCAAGTTTCCACCGGCGACATGCTGCGGGCCGCGATCAAGGCCGGCGCGCCGCTGGGCCTGCAAGCGAAAAAATTCATGGACGCGGGCGCGCTCGTTCCCGATGACGTGATCATCGGGCTGGTGAAGGAGCGCATCAAGCAGCCCGATGCCGCCAAGGGATTCCTGTTCGACGGTTTTCCGCGCACGATTCCGCAAGCCGACGCGATGAAGAACGCCGGCGTCATGCTCGACTACGTCGTCGAGATCGACGTCGAGGATGGCGAGATCGTCAAGCGCCTGTCGGGCCGCCGCGTGCATCTCGCCTCCGGCCGCACCTATCACCTGGTATTCAATCCGCCGAAAGTAGCCGGCAAGGACGATGCGACCGGAGAGGACCTGGTGCAGCGCGATGACGACAAGGAGGCAACCGTCCAGAAGCGCCTCGAGGTCTATCACTCGCAGACCGAGCCGCTGATCGCCTACTACTCCGATTGGGCGAAGAGCGGCAAACCCGGCGCCCCGAAATACGTGGCGGTCGCCGGCGTCGGCTCGATGGAATCGATCCGCGACCGGATTTTTGCGGCGCTGAAATAAATAATAGAGAAATTCTCACCGCAAAGGACGCGAAGGTACGCAAAGGAAAGCGAAAAGGATTCGAGCGATTGGTGTTCGGAACCACAGCTGGCGAAACCACTAAAGTTCAGAACTCATCAACTCGAACCTGCCAGGAGTGATCTATTTTTCCTGCGCCTTCCTTTGCGTAACTTCGCGTCCTTTGCGGTGAAAAAAAGTTTTCTGGAGCACATGAAATGGCAAAACGTAACGCCTTCTACGCGCAATCGGGCGGCGTGACCGCAGTGATCAATGCTTCGGCCGCCGGTGTCATCGAAACCGCGCGCAAGCACAAGGCCAGGATCGGCAAGGTGTACGCGGGCCGCAATGGCATCATCGGCGCACTGACCGAGGACCTAATCGATACCAGCAAGGAATCCGCGAAGGCGATCGCCGCGCTGCGTTATACGCCGGCGGGCGCGTTCGGTTCCTGCCGCTACAAATTGAAGGGACTGCAGGAAAGTCGCGCGCAGTACGAACGCCTGATCGAGGTATTCAAGGCGCATGACATCGGATACTTCTTTTACAACGGCGGCGGCGATTCCGCGGACACCTGCCTGAAGGTTTCGCGCCTGTCCGAATCGCTGGGTTATCCGATCCAGGCGATCCATGTACCGAAGACCGTGGACAACGACCTGCCGATCACGGATTGCTGCCCCGGCTTCGGTTCGGTCGCCAAGTACATCGCAGTGTCGACGCGCGAAGCGAGTTTCGATGTCGCGTCCATGGCCAAGACATCGACCAAAGTGTTCATCCTTGAAGTCATGGGCCGCCACGCGGGATGGATCGCCGCCGCAGGCGCCCTCGCGTCGGAAAAGCCCGGCGACCTGCCGGTCATGATCCTGTTTCCGGAAATCCGCTTCGATCGCGCGAAATTCCTCACCCGCGTCGATGCGCTGGTGCAGCGCTACGGTTATTGCTCCGTCGTCGTCTCCGAAGGCGTGCGCGACCAGGAAGGCAACTTCCTCGCGGACCAGGGGTCGCGCGACGCCTTCGGCCACGCGCAGCTCGGCGGCGTGGCGCCGGTCGTGGCCGGGGTCGTCAAGGCAGATTTGAAACTGAAGGTTCACTGGAGCGTGGCGGACTATCTGCAGCGCTCGGCCCGCCACATCGCTTCGAAGACCGACGTAGCCCAGGCCTATGCCGTCGGCAAGGCCGCGGTCGAACTGGCGCTCAAGGGCCGCAACGCCGTCATGCCGACCATCGTGCGTAAATCCAACAAACCTTATAAGTGGACGGTCGGGGTAGCGAGCCTCGACGACGTCGCCAACGTCGAGAAAAAGCTGCCGCAGGATTTCATCAGCGATGACGGCTTCGGCATCACGGAAAAATGCCGGCGTTATCTGCAGCCCCTGATCCACGGCGAAGACTACCCGCCGTTTCGCAACGGCCTGCCGCAGTATGTCGTGCTGAAAAACGCCGCCGTGCCGAAAAAGCTGGCTGAATTCAAGGTTTGAGGGCTGGAAAACCTGCTTTTTGGCGGTGAACTCGGTTAAAATCGCGCGGCCTTAATCCGCCACCGGGTCCGGTCCAATCTATGCAAGGTCGGTCGCGGCCACCCGGTCGTAATGGCGGCATCATCTTCGGGTTTGACTCCAGGGCCAAGGAGCCGGCCCATTTCGGCTCTGTTTTGAATTGATATTGATAAGGGAGGTTTCATGTCTTCAGCGCTGATCTTCGCGCTTGTCTGCGCGGTCATCGCGATCGCTTACGGGTGGGTTTCGACCCAGTGGATCCTGAGCAGGCCGGCTGGCAATGCACGCATGCAGGAAATTGCCGCCGCCATTCAGCAGGGCGCGCAGGCTTATCTGAACCGGCAGTACACGACCATTGCCGTCGTCGGCGTGGTCCTGTTCATCGTGCTTGGGCTAGGCCTCGACTGGTTCTCCGCACTCGGCTTCGTGATCGGCGCGGTGTTGTCCGGCGCAACCGGCTACATCGGCATGAACGTTTCGGTACGCGCCAACGTGCGCACCGCTGAAGCGGCAAACAACGGCATCAATGCAGCGCTCCAGGTCGCATTCCGCGGCGGCGCGATCACCGGCATGCTGGTCGTCGGCCTCGGCCTGCTCGGCGTGGCGGGTTACTACGCCTTCCTGCTGCATTACATGGAACCCGCCAAGGCGCTGCACGCGCTGGTCGGCTTCGCATTCGGCTCTTCGCTGATTTCGATCTTCGCGCGGCTGGGCGGCGGCATCTTCACGAAAGGCGCCGATGTCGGCGCGGACCTCGTGGGTAAAGTCGAAGCCGGCATCCCCGAAGATGACCCGCGCAACCCGGCCGTCATCGCAGATAACGTCGGTGACAACGTCGGCGATTGCGCCGGCATGGCAGCGGACTTGTTCGAAACCTACGCGGTCACGATCGTCGCCACGATGCTGCTCGGCGGCCTGATGGCCGAAAAGGTCGGCGTCAACGGCGTGCTGTTCCCGCTGGTTCTCGGCGGCGCGTCGATCATCGCCTCGATCGTCGGTACTTTCTTCGTGAAAGCGAAGGAAGGCGGCAAGATCATGAACGCGTTGTACAAGGGCGTCATCGTCTCCGGCGTTCTCGCCGCGATCGCGTTCTATTTCATCACCCGCCACATGATGGCAGACAGCCCGCTCGGCGCGATGAACGTGTTCTACGCCTCGCTGGTGGGCCTGGTGCTGACCGCGCTGATGGTGGTGATCACCGAGTACTACACGGCCACGGAATACGGCCCGGTGCAACACGTTGCCGCTGCTTCGCAGACCGGCCACGCGACCAACATCATCGCCGGCCTCGGCGTATCGATGAAGTCCACCGCACTGCCGGTGCTCGCGGTATGCGCAGCCATCTGGGCCTCGTTCGCATGCGCGGGCCTCTATGGCATCGCCATCGCCGCCACGGCGATGCTGTCGATGACCGGCATGATCGTCGCGCTCGACGCCTACGGCCCGATCACGGACAACGCCGGTGGCATCGCCGAAATGGCCGAGCTGCCCTCGAAAATCCGCGACATCACCGATCCGCTGGACGCCGTGGGTAACACCACCAAGGCCGTGACCAAGGGTTATGCAATCGGCTCCGCCGGTCTGGCCGCGCTGGTGCTGTTTGCTGACTACACGCACAACCTCGAGACGCATCTGCTTGCAACCGGTCGCGAGATGGTCGCTTTCTCGCTGTCCGATCCGGCGGTCATCATCGGCCTGTTCATCGGCGGGATGGTGCCCTACCTGTTCGGCGCGATGGCGATGGAAGCAGTCGGTCGTGCAGCTGGCGCCGTGGTCAATGAAGTGCGTCGCCAGTTCCGCGACATCAAGGGCATCATGGAAGGCACCGCGAAGCCGGATTATTCGCAAGCGGTGGACTTGCTGACCAAGGCCGCGATCAAGGAAATGCTGATCCCGTCACTGCTGCCGGTACTCGTACCGGTCGTCGTTGCGTTCGGCATGAACTGGCTGATGGGTCCGGGCGCCGGCGTCCGCGCGCTGGGCGGCCTGCTGATCGGCACCATCGTCACCGGATTGTTCGTCGCCATCTCCATGACGACGGGCGGCGGCGCATGGGACAACGCCAAGAAATATATCGAGGACGGCCACTTCGGCGGCAAAGGTTCCGACGCGCACAAGGCGGCGGTGACTGGCGACACCGTGGGTGATCCTTACAAAGATACGGCGGGCCCGGCAGTGAATCCGCTGATCAAGATCATCAACATTGTGGCGCTG
>JBDTTE010000273.1:0-4684 GCA_039930785.1 Betaproteobacteria bacterium
AGCGCAACCTTGCCAAGGTTGAGGTCGGGAGTTCGAGCCTCCTTTCCCGCTCCAGGATTGTCCAGGGGGACGTTCAACAAAGAGTGGTTCTGGTTTCGGCTTGACTCAAGGCTGCGCCTCCACTGAAACGGTTAATTTGACTTCGCTCGAAGCCGAATTAACCGTTTTCCCTTTCTGGCCCTGGCGTTTGTAACTGCGCGGTTCTCACGGCTTCGCCGTTCCGCGAGCATCCCGGGCGGGATGGCAGAGTGGTCATGCAGCGGCCTGCAAAGCCGTGTACGCCGGTTCGATTCCGACTCCCGCCTCCATCCTCCAGTCATTTTGTCGCCCGACAGCGGCCTCGTCGTGGTGCCGGATCGCGCAGCCCGTTACCCTGTCGGTGTCCGATTTCCGGAGATTTTAGCGACGGGCGCGATGAAAAATATTGATAGCGGGAAGGTCTCGCCAATGTGCGCGGACCAGACGGCAACCTTCTGGCTGACCGGGCTCTCCGGGTCCGGCAAATCCACTCTGGCGCACGGCGCCGAACAAGCGTTGCGTCGTCTCGGCAGGCCTTGCCTGGTCCTGGACGGGGACAGCTTCCGGCGTGCCGTCAGCAGTGACCTGGGTTTCTCGCATGTAGACCGCATCGAGAATATCCGGCGTGCGGCGGGCGTAGCCCGATTGGTCAACGATGCCGGAATGATCGTGATCGCGTCGTTTATTTCGCCGTTTCGCGAAGCGCGACAAATGGCGCGCTCCATTGTTGGCGACGATCGATTCATCGAAATCTATCTCTCCGCATCCGTAAACGAGTGCGAGAAGCGCGACCATAAGGGCTTGTACGCCAGGGCGCGCGCCGGGACGATCGCGGACTTCACCGGAATATCTTCTCCCTATGAGGCGCCGGACAATGCGGAACTGACGATCGACACTTCGCAATTGGGCGCGGAACAAACCCTCGAGGTGGCGATGATTTATATCGAGACGCGGCTGCGGATCGGAAACGCGATGACCGGAAATCCTTGCTAACCGTACTAGCGCGCGCGGGTCTGCAGGCTTCCAAGATCGAAGCGAACCACGGTTTCCTCCTCGACCAGGTCGTAGTCGGCCAGCGAACCCGGTCCGAAGGGCAAACCGCGCCGGGATGCCGCGATGGCAATGCGCCTCACGGCCGCCTTCGAGGCGCTGCGCGAACCGCGTCTGTGATGAAGCAATTCAAAAAGGGATGTGGCCTGGCCGCCGCTCAGCTCGATGGTCCAGACGTACGACCACAGAAATCCGGGCGTCGCTTTTTTGGGCACGAGCCGGACTTCGATGGTGGCGCGCGGAAGCGGGCGCTTCAACCGGCGCGACGAAGAATGCGCCTTGCCGCCACCGTGACCGGACAGCTTGCTGTGAACGCGCAGCGCCATGCCGGCTAGGCCCCCGACCCGGGCTTCACTGCACGCTCGCGCGCGCGCGCCGCGATCTCGGCGTCGCGCTGCTCGATCCGTTCCAATCGCGCGGCGAAATCGTGGCCGGCGAGGGTGTGCGCAAAATCTGGCCCGCGCAACAATTGATAGAGAGGGCTGTCGGACAACGGCGAATAGCTGTCGAACCACTTGCCCTGGTTGTCGAGGCAGCGCTCCAGGTATTTGAGGGTGGCATGAACGAAGTAGGGGGCGTGCGGCAACGTCACCAGCCGTTCCAGCGATCCGAGCCAGATGTCGAGATCGATGGTCGGGCTCTCGAAAGAATAGGATCGAAAACGGATGTGCTCATGGAAGAACGCCTGGGAAAAGCGTTCCTCGAAAGAGCGCATGTCGTCACGATCCGCAATCCCTGCATGACGCAGCGCGACCGTCACGATCTCGTTTTCCAGTGGCCCGACGGTATCGAAATGAATATGCGCCGTGGTTTTCCACTGCGTGACGTAGTGACGCAATAAAGACTGCACTTCAGGGATTGCCGCAACGGCATCCACCCATTTGTCGGCATCGCTGGCTGCGTCATAGAGTGGATCGCCCTGGTACAAACGCGCGAGATCCGCGGCCAGCGCTTCGGTCTGCGCAAAGAGCGTGGCGTCGAACAGCGCGTGTCCCAATCCCGGGGCATCGTCGGGCGCGGCTGCGGCTGCGAGGCCCAACGCACTGAAAGCCGCATCCGTTGCGCGCTTCGCCGTGGCGACTGCATCGACGACCTGCACCTTTACGCCGGCGCGACTGGCGCTCGCGCGCAGGAGCTTATGCACGATCCAGTATTTGAGCGCGTCGAGTCCATTGACGATGGAGCGGTAGCTCACGAGCGCCAGCCAGATCGGTAACGAGGTCTCGGAGGAAATGACCTGGACGTCGTGCGCGATCAATTCATCCCAGTCGATTGTTTTCAGAAACGGCGCCCCACAAAAACCGAGGTGCGAGCCGCCGGCTTTCCACGCGCCAACGGCCGGCGCCACTTGTTCTGCAAAATGGAAGAGGGTCTCGACGTAGCTCGACGCCGGCCGCCAGGATTGGGCGAAGTGTTGTCGCGCCTGTTCGAGCACCGCGACGTCCTGCCGCGGAATGCGACGACCGATGCCGGCCCACATGCGACCCGAAGGTTCGTAGCTGGGCGACCAGAGCCGGTCGAACACTTCGAGCGCGGACAAATCCTGCAACCGATGTGGACGATACAGCCGCACATCATCGCGTACGAAGGCCAGGCCAGGTAGCACGGACACCTGCGGATGCTGTGCCAGCGCAGCGGCAATGAATTCAGGCGCCGTCGCGCCGAGGGTGTCGATGACGAAGTACTTCAGGTTACCCATTCGACTTCTTTTCGACCCTCGTGCAGGGTGCTCAGGACGCGATCCATGCCAAGGGATTCCAGGCCATTCCCGACTTCGAGGTTGCGGGCAAACCGGTTGGGGCCGAGACGGTATCCGAACTGGTGCGCCCGGGTCGGGCCGAACAGCGCAATCCCGGGAATGCGCGCGAGATCCGCGACGTGCAGCATGCAGGAGTCGATGCCCAGGAAGAGATCCGCTTCGGTGACGAGTCGCATGGATGTTGCGAGATCGGCGTCCAATACTACACTGGCGCGGCCGGTTTCGAGGGCCAGTCGCAAGCGTTCATGTGGCGTGTTCAAAACGGCGACATGCCAGTTCGGCGCGTCGTCGAGGAAGGCGCGCAGCAGCGTGTCATAGCGATCAATCGGCCACATTTTTTCCTTGCGCGAATCGGGGTGCACGACGAGCAGCCGTTTTGCGCCTGGCGCGATCGAAGTCCGTAATCCCGGCGTTCCCTCCGGCACTCGGCAGGGTGCGGTGAAATCTTCAAAGCGTGCGCCAGGGGAAAAGGGCAGGGCGAGGGCGAACATGCGCTCGAAGTCGTGAATGTCGCCCACGTCCAGTCGAAGCGAGAATTGGGAAAAAAATCCGATCCGGGTTCGGGCGCCGGATTGCTGTGCCAGCTTGCAGATTGCCGGCGCAATCCACGTGGCCAGCGAAATGAAAACGTCGAAACCCTGGCCCATGGGAACATCGACGGGGTCGAATCCATGGGCGAAATGAGCGGGCATCACGTCGGCGTGCAGGCGCTGGTCGACGTCGAGTTCGTCGTAGAGGAAGCTGGCGGGTCCGTTACCGGAAACGAGGCAAACTGGCTTTGGCGCCGCTTGGGCCAGCAGCCGCAGCGCCGGGAGGCTCATGACGTAATCGCCGATCCCGTTGTGATGGAAAACCAGCGTGCCGCGGCCGGGCGCGGGAGGCGGGAACATCGGGTTCGGGGACATGGCGCGCAAAGTCTATCTCGTGATTCCGGTCATGACCCGTTGCCCGCCAGGTAAAGGCGCGAGCGAACATTGCCTGGCGCCATCGCCGTCGATCCGGTTTGCTACGATGGTGCATGCAGGCAGAAACCGGAAAGTGATTTTCAGATGAACCACACCGACGCGGTTGCGATGGATCGTCCTGTCTTCATCCTGGGGTGCACGTTTCGCACCGGCAGCACGTTTTTGCAGCGCCTGATCAATTCCTCCGGTGAAGTGTTCATCTGGGGCGAGAACATGGGCATAGCCGAGGACCTTCGGGTCACTGTGGCGAAGCTCGCGTCCTGGCGCGCGATCAGCGACGGGCAGGGTGGCGACCTGGAGCAGAACCGGAATGATGCCTGGATCGCCAATCTCAATCCCGCATTGCCTCATGCGGCAGAAGCGGCGGCACGGGCGTTTTTCACGACGTATTACGCACAGGCAACGCGGCAGCGCGGTTGCGCACGCTGGGGTTTCAAGGAAGTTCGTTGCGATGCCGGCACCGCGCGTTTTCTGCTGCAGCTCTTTCCGGACGCGCGGATTGTATTGCTGGTGCGCCAGCCACAAGACGTGCTGGCTTCGATGGCAACCAGTTCGTGGTATGCCCACGCGGGTGGGGGCGCCGGCGTTTTGAAAGCGTGGCGCTCGGGCGTGGAAGGCTTTCTCTCGCTGCAGGATTCGCGCGTGCAATTGATGAGGCTCGAAGACTTCGCTGCTTCTCCGGTCGCTGCGCTCGAACGGTTGGGCGAACATATCGGCATCGACCCGGCGCGAATCGATGCATCCATACTCCATCGCCCGGTGCGCGGATCGACATCCGATCCGGCGTTGGGCGCAGCCGAGCATGCCGCGCTGGCAGAGGCGGACCTCGACAGCTTGATGGGGGCGCTGGGTTATCGGCCTAGCGACGGTCAGTAATGTTCGCAAGCAATTC
>JBDTTE010000274.1:0-4642 GCA_039930785.1 Betaproteobacteria bacterium
CGATAGTCCGAGCGCCCGTAGCCGTCGGTGCCGAGCACGACGTAGTGCTTGTAGATGAACGGCCGGATCTGGTCGGCGAACAGCTTCATATAGTCGGTCGCGGCAACTACAGGACCGGGCGCCGAATTCAGGCATTTCCCGACGTAAGTCTCGCGCGGCTTTTCCTCCGGGTGCAGCATGTTCCAGCGCTGCACATCCAGGCCTTCGCGACGCAGTTCGTTCAGGCTGGTCGCGCTCCACACGTCCGCGGCAACGCCAAAATCCTTCTCCAGCATTTCCTGCGCGGCGATGACTTCGCGCAATATCGATCCGCAACCGAGCAGTTGAACGCGCGGCGCGTCCTTCTTGCCCTTGCCTTCGGAAAGCCGGTACATGCCCTTGATGATGCCTTCTTCGGCCCCCTTCGGCAGCGCAGGGTGCACGTAATTTTCGTTGAGCAGCGTGATGTAATAGAAGACGTCTTCCTGGTTCGTGAACATGCGACGCAGGCCGTCCTGGATGATCACGGCCACTTCGTAGGCAAACGTCGGGTCGTAGGAGACGCAGTTCGGGATGGTCGACGCCAGGATGTGGCTGTGGCCGTCCTCGTGCTGCAGGCCTTCGCCGTTCAACGTCGTGCGGCCCGATGTGCCGCCGAGCATGAAACCACGCGCACGCTGGTCGCCGGCCGCCCAGGCGAGGTCACCCACGCGCTGGAAGCCGAACATCGAGTAGTAGATGAAGAACGGAATCATCGACACGCCGTGCGTCGAGTACGACGTGGCTGCCGCGATCCACGACGACATCGCGCCGGGTTCGTTGATGCCTTCCTGCAGGATCTGGCCGTTCTTATCTTCCTTGTAGAACATCAGCTGGTCGGCGTCCTGCGGCGTGTACAGCTGGCCAACCGACGACCAGATGCCCAGTTGCCGGAACATGCCTTCCATGCCGAAAGTACGCGACTCATCCGGCACAATCGGGACGACGCGCTTGCCGACGTTCTTGTCCTTGATCAGGATGTTCAGCAGGCGCACGAACGCCATGGTCGTGGAATTCTCGCGGTCCTCGGAGCTCTTCAGCAGCGGTTCGAACGCGGACAGCGCCGGAATTTCCAGCGTATCGCCCTTCTGGCGGCGCTGCGGCAGGTAACCGCCGAGTGCATCGCGATGCTTGCGCATGTAGTCGAGTTCGGGCGAGCCTTCCGGGAACGTCAGATACGGAATTTCATCGAGCTTGTCGTCCGGCACCGGTAGGTTGAAGCGGTCGCGGAAGGCGCGCAGCGACGTCGTGCCCATTTTCTTCTGCTGGTGCGTGATGTTCTGCGCTTCGCCGGCCTCACCCATGCCATAACCCTTGATGGTCTTGGCGAGAATGACGGTCGGCTGGCCGACGGTTTTCACCGCAGACGCATAGGCCGCGTACATCTTGTGCGGGTCGTGGCCGCCGCGGTTCAGGCGCCAGATGTCGTCGTCCGACATGTTGGCGACCATCTCGAGCAGCTCCGGGTACTTGCCGAAGAAATGCTTGCGTACATAGGCCCCGTCGCGCGATTTGAGGGCCTGGTATTCGCCGTCCACGGCTTCTTCCATGCGCCGCACCAGCGTCCCGTTCTTGTCCCTGGCGAGCAGCGAATCCCAGTAGGCGCCCCAGATGACCTTGATGACGTTCCACCCGGCGCCGCGGAAATCGGCTTCCAGTTCCTGGATGATCTTGCCATTGCCCCGTACCGGGCCGTCGAGCCGCTGCAGGTTGCAATTCACGACGAAAATGAGGTTGTCGAGCTTCTCGCGCGCGGCCACGCCGATCGCACCCATCGATTCGGGTTCGTCGATCTCGCCGTCGCCGAGGAAGCACCAGACCTTGCGGCCTTCGGTGTTGGCGAGGCCCCGATCCTGCAGGTACTTCATGAACCGCGCCTGGTAGATCGCCATGATCGGGCCGAGGCCCATCGATACGGTCGGGAACTGCCAGAAGTCGGGCATCAGCCACGGATGCGGATAGGACGAGAGCCCTTTGCCGTCCACTTCCTGACGGAAATTATCCATCTGGTCCGCGCTCAGGCGACCGAGCATGAACGCGCGCGCATAGACGCCCGGCGCCGAATGGCCCTGCACGAATATCAGGTCGCCGCCATGGTCGGCCGACGGCGCGTGCCAGAAATGATTGAAACCGACGTCATACAGTGTCGCGGCTGACGCAAAGCTTGCAATGTGGCCGCCCAGTTCCGAGGAGGTCTTGTTGGCTCGCAGGACCATCGCGGCTGCATTCCAGCGCACGTAGGAGCGGATGCGATGCTCGATTTCATGGTCGCCGGGCGAACGTTCTTCCTGTCCCGTGGGAATGGTGTTGATGTATGCGGTATTGGCGCTGTACGGGAGATATGCGCCGGAGCGGCGGGCTTTCTCGATCAGTTGTTCGAGGATGAAATGCGCGCGCTCGGGTCCTTCATGCGCCAGGACGCCGTCGAGTGCATCCAGCCATTCATTCGTCTCCTGCGGATCGTCATCCGGAAGTGCTGCCATGGCTTTGCCCTTGGGTAGAGTTGGGTCGTGTCTTGCGGATCGGCGGCGTTCGTGGCGTCGCGTCCGATTATCGAAAAATTATAGCACCGCGGCATCGCGCAACGCCCTTGAAGCACGGGCGCTGCACTGCGTCATTTCGGTGGCGGCGGGAGGCGGCCCATCAAGTAAAACTCGTCGTTCGGCCGCATGTCGATGAGGTGCGCCATGCGATTGGAAAGCGCGAAAAAAGCCGTGATGCCGCCGATGTCCCAGATATCTTCGGCGCTGAAGCCATGGCCACGCAGGATTTCATGATCCGCGTCGGTCAGGGCTTCCGGCGTGCGCGAAAGCTTGCAGGCGAAATCCAGCATGGCTTTTTGCCGCGCGCTCAGGTCGGCCCGGCTGTGGTGGACCGCTATCTGGTCGGCGATCTGCGGATTCTTCGCGTAGATGCGCAGGATGGCGCCATGCGCGATCACGCAATACGGGCACTGGCTCAGTCCGCTCGTCGCCACAACGATCATTTCCTTCTCGGCCTTGCTCAAGCCCGACTCTTTCAGCATCAACGCGTCGTGGTAGGCGAAAAAGGCGCGGAACTCGTCAGGCCGGTGCGCCAGGGTGACAAACACATTCGGGATGAACCCGGCCTTCTTCTGCACATCCAGCATCTTGTCGCGGATGTCGGCGGGCAGGGCTTCGAGTTTCGGGACAGGATATTTGCTGGCGGGTTGGGTCATGCAGGCTCCATTAAATTCAAAACCTCGAGGCAAAGGCGCAAAGAACGCAGAGGGCGCAAAGAAGTATGAGGGAGGGCAGGGGGTCCGGAACTTTGCACAATGATAAGCGAGTCTGTATCGGGCCAAACGAATGAACTCGATACGCAATGTGTGCCTTGTCCGGCTTTGCTTTTCTTTGCGCCCTCTGCGTTCTTTGCGTCTTTGCGTCGAGATGTTGCCTTAGTCGTACTTCCGAAGGTCCTCGATGACCTTGCCGTCATTGGGTAACGACCCTGGATCGACAAACTCAACTTCGCCGCGCAGCTTGCACACGTCGCGCACGCTCGCGGCTATGGCAGCGGCGAGGGCATCGCCGCGTTCGCCGGCTTCGCAGCGTAAAGTCATCACGTCGTTATTTCCCGCGTCGTGCGTCACCTTGAGGCGGGCCTTGCGAATTTCGCGATGGCGTTTGATCACCTGGTCGACCTGCGAGGGATGCACGAACATGCCTTTGACCTTGGTGGTCTGGTCGGCGCGCCCCATCCAGCCTTTGATGCGCAGGTTGGTGCGACCGCAAACGCTTGCGCCTGATGCGACGGCGGAAAGGTCGCCCGTGGCGAAACGGATCAGGGGATATTCGTTGTTCAGCAAGGTCACGACCACTTCGCCGACTTCTCCGGCCGCAACAGGGTCGCCGGTGCCGGGCCGTAAAATTTCAACGATGACGCCTTCGTCGACGACCAGTCCCGCCATCGGTTCGGTTTCGTAGGCGATCAGGCCGAGGTCTGCGGTGCCATACGATTGCCTGACGTCGATGCCGCGTCCACGCAGCCAGTCGCGCACCGGCGGCAACAACGCCTCGCCGGATACGCAGGCCTTCCTGAGGCTCGTGCAGTCCGCTTTCAGTTCGTCCGCTTTTTCCAGAATGATTTTCAGGAAAGAAGGTGTGCCGGCGTAGGCGGTGGGCTTGAGATCGGCGATCGCGGCAATCTGCAGTTCCGTCTGGCCGGTTCCGGCCGGAAACACCGCGCAACCCACAGCGTGCGCAGCGAGGTCGATCATGAAACCCGCCGGCGTGAAGTGATACGAAAAGGTGTTGTGCACCAGATCGCCGCTGCGGAAGCCGGCCGCGAACAGCGCGCGACCGAATCGCCAGAAGTCCGCGCGCGCGCCTTGCGGATCGTAGATCGGGCCGGGCGACGAAAATACGCGACCCAGCGCGCCAGTCGGCACTGCGGTCATGCCCGCGAACGGCGGCGATTGTCTTTGCAGCGCAATGAGGTCGGATTTGCGCGTGACCGGCAGCTTCGCCAGCGCGGCGCGATCGACGACCGAATCCGCGTCGATGTTGCGCAGCAATTGTCCGAAGTAGACGGTATTCGCCTGTGCATGGCGAACTTGTCCGGACAGCGCGGCGAACTGCGCGCGTTCGCGCTGCTCAGGGTC
>JBDTTE010000275.1:0-4630 GCA_039930785.1 Betaproteobacteria bacterium
GGCGTCACAAACCAGGATTCGGCCGGCATGGGCGCGCCATGCGGGGCGTTGTGGTCCGGATCGAAAGTCGCATAGCGACCGGTGAGCAGGTCTTTCACCTTGTCATCCCACGCGAACTGGCGCGTCGCTTCGAGGCTTTCGTAGGCTTGGCAAAACTCCCGCGTGAAATAGATGTTCACGCCCTTGGCCGGTTTGTTGGGCCGCTTCGGATCGGTACCGACTTTCCAGCGCACGCGAAGCCACACTGATTCACCTGCTGCCGGGTAAGTGACTTGTGCACCGGCGGGAAACACTGCGCGGGCGATGTCCACCCAGCGCTCGATTTGTTCCGTGTTGCTCATTGAAATTCCTGTTTTTCTGAATTATCGCGCGTATGACCCCGGCCCGCGGCACTGGTTCGGCGATTGCCACGCGCGCGGACCGGCCTATACACTGTCGCCCTACGGCGAATTCGGAGTGCATGAAGATGGACTACTATCTGGCTGTCATGGCTCCGGAGTTCATCCAGACCGTGGTGGTCGTGACCAGCGTTATTCTCGTGAACATCGCGATTTCCGCGATCCTGCGGAGTCGTGTCACGTTGTCGCGCGAAACCAAGCTGCGCGCATCCGTATTCTGGCGCAATTTTTCCTTCCTGGTCGCTTTGCTGCTGCTGGTAACCATCTGGCGGGCGGAGTTGCGCGCGGCCGCCCTGTCGCTCGCGGCATTGAGCGTTGCGCTCGTCATCGCCGGCAAGGAACTGGTGACTTCCGTGCTGGGTTACGTCTACCGCACGACGTCTAGCAGCTTCGAATTCGGTGACGTCATAGAGATCAACGACGTAAAGGGCGAAGTCATCGACCAGACGCTCTTGTCCACGACCGTACTGGAAATGAACGACGAAAACCTGTTCACCGGCCGCGTGACGCAGTTCCCGAACAGTTTCTTCATCACGCACCCGATGCGCAATTTTTCCCACCTCGGTGACTACCAGCTTGCGCTCGTTTCGATCCCCCTTGCGCCCGAGCAGGATTTCGACCGCGCCAAGACGCTGCTTACAGAGGTCGCGATTGCGGTTTGTGCCGAATTCGTTGCCCCGACGCAAGAGGCATTGCGGGAACTGGAGGGCGAGCAGTTCATCCTCCTGCCCTCCGCGGATCCTCGTGTCAGCGTTCGTATCGGCAAGGGCGGTCAACCCGACCTGTTGCTGCGCTTTCCTTGTCCGTCCAGCCAGCGCACGCGCACCGAGCAGGAACTGCTGACCCGGTACCTCACCGCGGTCCGCTCCATGAGAGCAGCGTGACCCGGTTGCCCGGTTGATCCATGGGTAATCCTGTTTCGCGTCAACGCGTGATTTGTGTGGGACACGCCGCGCTCGATCGCGTATTCACCGTCGATTCCTGGCCGGGCGCCAGCGGCAAAATCGCCGCGCATCACTTCGAGGAGGCGGGCGGTGGCATGTCCGCGAATGCCGCCGCGGCGATCGCGCGCCTCGGTGCGCAAGCAATTTTCTGGGGGCCTACCGGCGACGATGCCATTGCGGTGGCGATCCACGCCCAACTGGTCGCGGATGGGGTCGATGCCACGGGGCTGCGCCGCTTTGCCGGCCACACTTCGTCCCATTCCGCGGTGATCGTGGATGCTCGTGGCGAGCGCCTCGTTGTGGGATTGCGTGGCAGCGCCCTCCAGGCTTCCGCGGAATGGCTGCCGCTGGAAATGATTGGCGCGGCAGGTGCGGTGCTGGCCGACGTGCGCTGGCCGGCGGGTGCGCAAAAGGCGTTACGCGCCGCTCGAGGGGCAGGAGTACCTGCGATCCTTGATGGCGAGATCGCCGATGCAGACGTCCTCTCCGAACTCGGGCGTTGCGCCGACCACGTGGTGTTCTCGCAGCGCGGCCTGGAAGAATTCTCGGGCACCGACGTCGAATCCGGATTGCGCAAAATGATGGGCTTCGGCGCGCGCGTAGTGGCGGTTACCCTGGGTGGCGCGGGGGTCGCCTGGATGGAATCGAGTGAGCCGAATAACTTGCATCGGTGCCCGGCATTTTCCGTCGATGTGGTCGACACACTCGCAGCAGGCGATGTTTTTCACGGCGCCTACGCACTCGCGCTGGCGGAAGGTGCGGGCATCGGGGATGCGATGCGATTCGCCTCTGCGGCGGCGGCAATCAAGTGCACGCGGCCGGGCGGCCGACGCGGCGCACCGAATCGGTCGGAAGTCGAAGCACTGCTCGCGAGCCAGGCAAGAAATTCCGGTTAGGGTGCCTTCTTTCCGGAGGTCGCCCATGCCATCGGGTTTTACGCTTCAAGTCGCGGAATAGGCTTGCGCCGTTCGTTCAGTTCGGTGCGCTTGCTGCGCTTTGGCGAAATTTCATCGTTTGCGATGGATTTTCTGACAGTGCGTCAACATTCCGGCGCTGAAATTTCATCATCCAGGGCGCCGAATTCCTGCCCGTTGCACCGCGTCATGCTGGCGTCGTGGCTCCGACAGGTTGCACTTGCATCTGTCATTTTTCCGACGGTGGTTTTGGCACATCCATTGCAAACCTCTGCTTGCGCCGGGGACAACCGACGGGCAAGGGAGGCCGGGATGTGAACCTGACATCCGGCACCGGCAAACCCCGTGCGCACCTACAGGAACGCATCGCGTCGACGCCATCGTTGTCGTTATCGATGGCCGACCGATGCCCGGACTGTTTGCAGGGAGGTAAATATGGAAGAGACCGTAGCAAGAATGCCGGATCGCTTTGTTCGAACCGCGAGGGCGGACCTGTTGCTAGGCCTGGTCAAAGCGTGTTTTCTGGCGAACATGTACTGGCTTTGGCTTTCGGTGAAGCTGGGCAGCGTCAGCATGTTCCTGATGGGCCTTGTCCCCGTGTCCTGGGTGATCACCGGTCCGCTTGGGATCTGGTCGTTCTTTTTCGACGTTCCGCACTGGTTATTGACGACGTTCGCGTAGCCCGCAGCTTCGAAGTTGTCGGCTTCGCTTTTGCCGCGGCCGGTCGTTTTCTCGAAGCCGGCCCGGGATCAGCTTGAGCGGCGCGAATCCGCCGCCATCATGAAGTTCTTCCGCAGCGCCAGGGGATCTGAAATATTCCGGAAAGGCGCGCTGTGCACGCCGGTGCCGGAAATGATGACCGAGCCGAAATCGAACAATCTTCCGAGCACGCTCTGGTCGACCTGGATGCTCTCTATTTTTTCCAGGAACATTTCGATTGTCCGGCGCTGGATCAGCCCGGACTTGGCGATGACGCGCTTGTTGGTGATGGCCAGTTCGGTCGTTGCGTAGGTGATCCAGGCCCACAGCCAGAACAGCAATCCGACGCCGAACAGAGGCAACGTTATTACGCCCAGCAGGATCGGCAGCCACAATGACCACAGGCTGATGCGAGCGCGGTACATCACATGCTCGTCGCTGATCAGTACGCCATCAACATAAGAGCTCATTGTCGTCCCTCGCAACGGTTGTGTTAGTGAAAAGTCGGCGGGCCTTCCGGAGCAATGAGTTTACCGTGCCCAGGCTACCCACGCCGTGACTATCAGGCCTTGCCGTTCGCGCGCTGCCTCGCAGGTTTATTGCGCCGACCCAGATTGAAGGCGGTGTTGATTAGCGCCACGTGCGAGAAAGCCTGCGGGAAGTTGCCGAGGTGCCGCTTCGCCGCCGGATCGTATTCCTCCGAAAGCAGTCCCACATCGTTGCAGAGGACCAGCAGGCGCTTGAACAGGGCGCGCGCTTCGTCCCACCGACCCTGTGAGCACAATGCGTCGGCGAGCCAGAAACTGCACGCCAGGAAAACGCCTTCGCCAGCCGGCAGTCCGTCGACGGCAGGATCGGTTCGATAGCGCATCACGAGCCCGTCGACGGTCAGTGATTGGCGAATGGACTCGACTGTCGCGACGACGCGCCGGTCGTTCCAGGGTAAGAAGCCGGTCGACGCGATCAACAACAAACTTGCATCGAGTTCCGTCGATCCATAACTCTGCACGAATGCGCCGACTTGCTCGCTGTAGCCGTTGCGGCAGACGTCGCCATGAATGGCATCGCGGATCGCGCGCCAGCGATCGACCGGTCCCTCCAGTTGGTGATCTTCCACGCCCTTGATGCCGCGGTCGAACGCGACCCAGCAGAGGATCTTGGAGTAGGTGAAATGCCGCCGCGGGCCGCGCACCTCCCACATGCCTTCATCCGGTTCCTGCCAGACGGTTTCAAGGTGAGCCAGCAACGCGCACTGGATGTCCCATTCCGCGTCGACTGGCGCCATGCCGTCCCGGCGCGCCTGGTGCAGGACGTCCATGACTTCGCCGTATACGTCCAGTTGCAATTGCTGGAAGGCCGCGTTGCCTACGCGCACCGGGGCGGAATTGGCGAAGCCGGGCAACCAGGCCAGCGTCTCCTCGCGCAAGCGCCGTTCGCCGGACAGGCTGTACATGATCTGTATTTGCGCCGGGCTACCGGCGACCGCGCGCACCAGCCAGTTGCGCCAGCTCACCGCTTCTTCCCGATAACCGCCGTTCATCAATGCAAGCAAGGTCAGCGTCGCGTCGCGCAACCAGCAATAGCGGTAGTCCCAATTGCGTACGCCGCCCAATTGTTCGGGTAGGGAAGTCGTGGGCGCCGCAACGATCCCGCCCGTCGGCGCATAGGTCAGGGC
>JBDTTE010000276.1:0-4621 GCA_039930785.1 Betaproteobacteria bacterium
GCACGCGGATAGACCGTCAGCATGCGCTGCATCCATACGGCGCCCGCTTCTTCGTTGTTATGTTCGACGCTGCCACCCGGATAGCCGATCTCGTACGGACTCATGGATGCGTCGCCGACGAAAATCAGCTTGTAGTCCTGCGCGTATTTGTGCAGCACGTCGAACAGAGGTGTGCGCTCGGAATTGCGGCGGCGGTTGTCGCGCCAGACGGATTCGTAGATGAAATTGTGGAAGTAAAAATACTCGAGGCGCTTGAATTCCGACCGCGCCGCCGAAAACAATTCCTCGCAGACCTTGACGTAGCTCTCCATCGAACCGCCAACGTCGAGGAAAAGCAGCACTTTCACCGCGTTGTGCCGCTCCGGCACCATTTTTATATCGAGGTAGCCGGCGTTCTTCGCCGTCGCGCGGATCGTATCGTCCAGATCCAGTTCATCCGCCGCGCCTTCGCGGGCAAACTTGCGGAGCCGTTTCAGCGCCACTTTGATGTTGCGCACGCCGAGTTCCAGCGAATCGTCGAGGTTGCGGTAGTCGCGCCGGTCCCAGACCTTCACGGCGCTGCGGTTGCGCGATCCTTCCTGGCCAATGCGAATTCCCTCGGGATTGTAGCCATTGGCGCCGAACGGCGAGGTGCCACCGGTCCCAATCCACTTCGAACCGCCTTCGTGCCTGCCCTTCTGCTCCTCCAGGCGCTTGCGCAACGTCTCCATGAGCTTGTCCCATCCACCCAGTGATTCGACCAGCTTTTTTTCCTCATCCGTCAGCAGGAGCTCCGCCTGCTTGCGCAGCCACTCCTCTGGAATCTCGGCGACGATTCCCTCGGGCAGGGATGCAATGCCCTTGAAGTACGCAGCGAACACACGATCGAACTTGTCGTAGTTCGATTCGTTCTTGACCAGGCACGCACGCGCCAGGTAATAGAATTCGTCGAGGCTGCCGGAACTGACGTGCTTCTGCAGCGCCTCCATCAGGGTCAGGTATTCCTTGACCGATGCCGGCACGCCGCCTTCGCGCAACTTCAGGAAAAAGTCGGTCAGCATGTCTGGATGCGTCGGTCAGGCTGCCGCTCTCACCCGCCGCGTTCCTGGCCGCCGTTCGCCGCATCCGCGTAGATCTCGACGCGGTTGCGTCCACGCGACTTTGCCAGGTAGAGCGCGCGATCCCCGTTGCGCAAGAGTTCCTCCGACGAACCGCCGTGCTCTGGAAACACCGCGATACCCACGGATAGCGTGCACCTGAGCGTTCCGGATTCGACAGTCAGTTCCATGTCCGCGAACATCTGGCGCCAGCGTTCTGCGCGCGTACGGGCGGCTTCGAGGTTCATCTTCGGCAACAACAGCACGAATTCCTCGCCACCATAGCGGCAGGCCACGTCGCTGCGACGCGCTTCAAAGCGCAGGATCTCGGCGAGGCGCCTGAGGACCTCATCGCCCACCGGATGACCATGCGTGTCGTTCACGCGCTTGAAGTGGTCGATGTCCACCATCATCAGGCACAGCGAAGCCCGCTCGCGCAACGCCCGCGAAATTTCACTCGGCAGTGCATCGTCGAGGTAGCGACGGTTGTACATGCCGGTCAGCGAATCGCGCATGACCTGGTCGCGCAGGTGCTCCTGCAATTGGTGGATTTCGTCGAGACGTTGCCGGAGTTTGACATTGACGTCCTGGAGCGCGGCCTGCGACTTCACCCTTTCGGTGACATCCTGCGCCACCGAGAGTACGGTTCCCGGGCGACCGTCGGCGTCCGGCACAATCGTGTTGTGCCATTCGACTTCGATGATCCGCTGATCCTTCGTCAGGTTCGAATTCACCGAATGGGTCTCCATGCCGCGTTCCAGGGCGTCCTTGACGACCATGTCCACCTGCACGTTGGCGCTGTCGGGAACCATGAACGTCATGAAATCGCGGTCGATCACTTCGCTTTCGGCCCAGCCGAACAATTCCTCCGCCTGCCGGTTCCAGCCGGTCACGCGGTGTCGCGCATCCCAGGTCACCATCGCAAGGGGCGCGCATTCGATCAACGTACGGAAACGCTGCTCGCTGTTTCGCACCTCGGCCTGCGCGTGACGGCGCTCGACGACTTCGCGCGACAGGCTGCGGTTGGCCCGCCACAGCAGGCCGATGACGACGCAGATGATGAACAGCATGACGATGACGACGGCGATCACCGTGTTGGACGGCCGCCAGTTTCCGCTATTCAACGTGCCGAACATGAAACCATCCAGCGAATAGCCCGGCGGCAGCATGCCCCGCTGCGCATAGGTTTCGGCGATGTGCTGCCAGCGACCGGGATTCATGTGCCCTATTTCGATCAACTGCGGTTGCATCAACCGGCGCATTTCCTCGGCTTCGAACAGCAGTTCGTCGCGGGTCTTGCGCTGGCTGTAGCGCGCAATGATCAGGTCGGCGACCTCACCAGGATGGTCCATGGCGTACTGCCATCCGCGCAGGCTCGCGTCGCGGAACGCAGCCACCTGGTCCGGATGCTTGTTAACCTGGCGAGTCGTCGTAAATAGCGTATCGCCGTAGAAATCGATGCCGCTCGAGCGCGGCGAATAGACGCTGTACGACTTGCCGGATTGCTTCAACCGGTAGATCTCGTCCGTCGAATAGCCGGACATGGCGTCGACCTTGTGGTCGAGCAAGTCCTTCACGTCATACGTATGCGGCACCACGACGAGACGATCGAGCGGCAGGCCCTCGAACAACAGGTAGGCGATCAGCTCGGTTTCGTGCGGCATCAGCATGACCTTCTTGCCGACCAGTTCCTGCAGCGAGGCAC
The DNA here is from genome assembly GCA_039930785.1 of Betaproteobacteria bacterium. Classification (GTDB taxonomy): domain Bacteria; phylum Pseudomonadota; class Gammaproteobacteria; order Burkholderiales; family JACQAP01; genus JACQAP01. The sequence continues at coordinate 2,782 of JBDTTE010000276.1, forward strand.
CGCTGCCGAGCGTGATCAGGACAAGCGGCGAGTGCTGAAGTATCGTAGCCAGGGCCACGACGGGTTGCCCGCGACCGCGCCGAAGCGCGAGCTCGGAAGCGCCCACGCCGTAATCAGCGCCGCCCGACAGCACCATGTCGATCGGATCGATGCCCTGCTGCGGCTCCCGAACCGTGACATCGAAACCGGCGTCGCGATAGTAACCGCGCTCGATGGCGGCGTAGTAGCCCGCGAACTGGAATTGGTGCTTCCAATAGAGCTGGAGCGTAATCGGCGTACGGGGCGGCGCATCGGCGAGCGCCGGCGCTGTGAACAGTGCAACCAGAACCAACAGCAGACCACGCATCGCCGAACGACTAGCGAGCATGTCTGGACATGAATGCCAGCCGTTCGAACAGGTGGACATCCTGCTCGTTCTTCAGCAACGCGCCGGCGAGCGGTGGCATGATTTTCGACGGATCCTTGCCGCGCAATGTTTCCGGGGAAATATCCTCGGCCATCAGCAGCTTCAGCCAGTCGAGCAATTCCGACGTGGACGGTTTTTTCTTCAGCCCGGCCACATCACGAATCTCAAAGAAAACCTCCAGCGCTTCGCGCAACAGCGATTTCTTCAGGTTCGGGAAATGCACGTCGACGATGCGTTGCATCGTCTCCTTGTCGGGAAACCGGATGTAGTGGAAGAAGCAGCGGCGCAGGAAGGCGTCCGGCAGTTCCTTTTCGTTGTTGCTGGTGATGATGATCGAGGGACGGTGGCGCGCCTTGACGAGCGTCTGCGTCTCGTACACGTGGAACTCCATGCGATCGAGTTCGCGCAGCAGGTCGTTCGGGAATTCGATGTCGGCCTTGTCGATCTCGTCGATCAGCAGCACGGCAGGCCGATCGGAATCGAACGCTTCCCACAGCGGCCCGCGCACGATGTAGTTGGCAATGTCGTGAACGCGACCATCGCCCAGCTGCGAATCACGCAACCTGGATACCGCGTCGTACTCGTAGAGCCCCTGCTGCGCCTTGGACGTCGACTTCACATGCCACTGCAGCAGCGGCCGGTCCAGCGCCTTTGCCACCTCGATGGCCAGCATGGTTTTGCCCGTGCCTGGCTCACCCTTGATCAGCAGCGGCCGCTCCAGCGTAACGGCCGCGTTGACGGCCATCATCAGGTCTTCGGTGGCGACGTAGGAATCAGTTCCCTTGAATCTCATCGGCCCTCACTCAAGGATGGAATCGCCCCCGATTATAACGGCACGGACGGCTATAATTGGTGGTTCTGCGGGTCCATTCGCCAATAAAAATTCCGGAGGAACCATGCCGCAATTCAACGCCAACCTCTCCATGATGTTCAACGAGGTTGGCTTCCTCGAACGCTTTGGTGCCGCGGCGAAAGCCGGCTTCAAAGGCGTCGAATTCCTGTTTCCGTACGACTTTCCGGCAGCACAGGTACGCGAACAGCTCGACAAGCACAAACTGGCCATGGTGCTGTTCAACATGCCGCCGGGCGACTTTGCAGGCGGCGATCGCGGCGTGGCCTGCGATCCGGCCCGGGTCGGTGAATTCCAGGGCTACATCGGCAAGACATTGGAATATGCGAAGGCACTGGGCGCCACGCAGATTCACTGCATGGCGGGGCTCAGGCCGCGCGGCGTGGGCGAGGACAAGATGCGCGAAACTTACATCGCCAATCTGCAGTTCGCGGGGAAAGAACTCGCCAAACACAACCTCAAGCTGCTGATCGAAGCCATCAATACCCGCGACATCCCCGGTTTCTATCTGAACTACTCGCGGCAGGCCTTCGACATCATGCACTACGCGAACGTGCCAAACCTGCTGTTCCAGTACGACATCT
>JBDTTE010000277.1:0-4614 GCA_039930785.1 Betaproteobacteria bacterium
ATGCCCAGGAATGCGGCGACCTTTCGCCAACCTCCCGCCGGACGTGCGCGAGCACAGCAGCGGCCTGCTCGCGATTGCCGGCGCGCAGATGCCTGATGAAGCGGTTCAGCATCGGGGTCTTCAGCACTTGCAGGCACTCGTTGACCATGATCTCCGATTGCACGAACTTGAGATCGGCGCGCGCGGCGTCGACGAGCGCGCGGTCCTGCATCTGGTTCTGCCGGATCACGACGAAGATATCGGGTTTCAGCCGGCGCGCAAGCGTCGTCGCGCCGAGGTTCACCGCGTCGACGCTTGCGCCGGCTACCAGCACGTCGGCGTGCCCGATACTGGGGTCATGCAGGATGTGCTCCGTGAAATCGCCATGCACGAGCCGCGCGTCGGCATCGGTCATGACGCGCGTATCGAACGCTTTCCATTCGATGCCGGCCCGGTCGAGCATCCGCGCGATCGAACCTCCGAAACGGCCGTAGCCGACGAGCAGCCAGCGTCCCTGTGGCGGTTGGATGGCGGGCGGAACCGGCGAACCGTCGGTAGCCGTCAGCCAATCCTCGATCTGCACGATCTCGGGCGCGCGCAGGCTCACGCCAAGGTTGTACGCGAAGGTCTCGAATGGATTGATGACCGCCACGCCACCGAACGACTCCAGGTTTACCTTCGCAACTGCCGATTTGGCGCGCGCGACTATGGCGATGCCCGGATTCAGCACGCGAGCATCGATGGCGATCGCCTGGTTGACCGCATCCTCGCCCGCGAGCGCGAGGAGGCCGAGACAGTAGGGACTCCTGATGCCACAGTCGACGAGCACGTCCGCCAGCCGCGCATCCGCGGCTAGCGTGAGGGGCGACGTCGCGTACTCCTGCACCGCGATCGGCCCCATGCGTTGCGTCGACGGGTCGACGATCACGAGCCGGTTGCCGAGGCGATCGAGTGCCCGCGCGACCCTGGAGCCGCTCTGGCCGTAGCCGCACAGCACGTAGAACGGCACGGCGATGCCGCGTGCCTGCCAATTGAAGATGCTGCGCCGGAGCATGGTTCGAAACGGCGCATCGTTGGCAAGCGCCACCACCGAGGCGAGCGTATAAGCCCAACCAATGACCGAGAGGTAGATCGCGAACGTGACCCATAGTCGCTGCGCGTCGGTAAACGGATACGGAATTTCACCGAAGCCGATTGTGGTCGCGGTGAACGACATCACATAGAAGGCGTGGAAGATGCTCATCGGTTCGCGCTGTCCATCGGGCGTCAGGCCGGGGATAAGCGCCAGACCACCGACCGAGACCGCGTACACGATGATCACCGTGATGAGCGGCGCGCGCAGCCGCAACAGGATGAGGAAGAGGACTTCGCTCATGCGTGAGGTCGCGGGTCAACGGCCCTGCCGCAGCGTTTCGCCGATCAGCAGGATGACCGAGAACAGGTTCGCGAGCAGTGCACCGCCGGACAAAGAAACGACGACCGCTGTCAGCTCGCTGTTCATCGGCTGCGCGATCACGTACAACCGCCAGACCCACACCATCGAAGCCGCGATGAGTTGGAAGGACGCGACGAGGCTCGTAGCGAGATGGGTGGCGCCCAGCTGCGTGCGGTCGCCGAACTTCAGCACGGTGGCGATGAGGTTGACCACGACCGCGGCGAACAGCTCCATTGGATGGTGAAGCTCGGTTCGTTCGATGTCGCCGATGAAAAAGCCGAAGTTGAGCGTGCAAGCGAAAATGATGAAAAAACCAAAAATGACTTTTTCGAGGTTCATGGATCAAGCCTCCGCAGGCTGCCAGCGAGAAAGGGCATCATAAGACCAAACTTCGGGAAACTGAACGTCCTGCGACGCCCGCCTTCGAGAACATCGAATGACCGCTCAGGTCAGCAGTAGCTCTTGGATGTGAGGCCAACCTGTCCTGAAAGCGATCGAATGGGGCGAAGGAACTCCCAAGGCGTGGTACGGTAGGACCACGATCTTCGACAATCGACTCTGCGCAGCATGCCCTCAATCGGCTCGTTCGGTGGTGGTGTGAAAACAAGTAAGGGTGGGCTCGCCCTGCGCCCACAAGTCTCGTTGATTTCACGGCGCAGCTTTGGCGGGATATTGGTCTGCCTCGTAGCAGCACCATGCGCGGCCTTCGCCCAGTCTCGTCCGGTGGTTCGAAGAATCGGGATGTTGGCGTCAAGTGGCGACCCTGCAACAGCGGACTGCGAAGGTGACGAGGACTTGCGGAAACTCGGCTGGCTGGAGGGGCGAAATCTGCATGTCGAATGTCGTTTCGCGAACGGGCGGGACGAGGCGCTCAATGCCCTTGCCGAAGAGCTCGTGCGCGCGAATGTCGAGGTCATCGTCACCCAAGGGTCACCCGAGACGCTTGCCGCAATGCGTGCTACCAAGACTATTCCGATTGTCTTTTCCGTCGGCGATGCTGTTGCGCTCGGAATCGTCAAGAGTCTTGCGCGGCCAGGCGGTAACGCCACAGGGCTGTCTTTCGCCGGACCCGAGGTGGAAGCAAAGCACCTGACCATTTTGAAGGAACTGCTGCCAACGGTCCGGCGCATCGGCGTGTTCGAACCGGCGGCTCACCCGTACTTTCGATCAACTCGAGATGGATTTGAGCGTTCCTGTCGTTCTCTCGGGCTCGAGCCGATCTTTGTAGAAGTCGCGGCATCGAGCGACATCGACGGCGCCATGGCTCACTTGGCACGCGGGCGTGTACAGATCGTGATATTACGAAGCAGCAGCTTCGTACAACACTATGGAATGGAAATCACGAATGCTGCACTGAAGTACCGCCTGGCGACGATGGCCGAGCAGTCTGAGCTGGTGCGCGAAGGCACTGGTCTTATATCCTATACAGGCGTGATTGCCGAAATAGGCCGCCGAAGGTGGAGCTACGTCGACCGAATTCTTCGCGGAGCGAAGCCGGGAGATCTTCCGGTAGAACAACCTACCCAGTACGAGATGGTGATCAATCTTAAGACGGCAAAGCTGCTCGGACTTGTGATTCCACAGTCGATCATGCTGCGCGCGGACGAGGTGATTCGGTAGCCAAACGCAACAATTGGTTCGCCCAGGCGTTCATGGCGACCGGGATCGCGGACGGAGCGCCAGCTTCCGGCCGGCCAGGAGCGGACCGTCGGGGGCGCTAGGGAACTCCAGTAAGCGGCCGGCCCCAGCGGCAGCTGCCTCGGACTCACACCGCAAAAGCGGGTACTCGTCGACCCTTACCCGACGTTCACACTCGTCGGTGACACTCTCGTCGCAATTTCGAAGCAGGTGCGCCACGTGCACGCAAACTTCGGGTGTATGCGCCGTCCAGAATCGCGGCCAAATTTGGGCCGACTTGAAGTAGTGCCTGGCGGCCCGATCCGTGCAACGCGCGATGGGAGGCAATGATGAATCGCACCGCAGCAGGAACGATGGTCGCGGCACTATTCGCGATGGTTACGATCTTCGCGTCGTCCGCCTCGGCAGAAACCGTCAGAGCGGTCGAGTACTTCCATCCCGAGTTCGAGCACTACTTCGTCACTGCGAGCCCCGCAGAAATTGCCGCGCTCGACAGCGGTGCCATCCGGGGGTGGTTTCGCACAGGGCAGCGATACCGTGTAGACGATGCACACGCCGCGGGTTTGGCGCCTATCTGCCGGTTCTTCACTGCGGCGTTTGCGGGCAAGGCGTCGCACTTCTTCACCGCCTCGACGGCCGAATGCGAGCAACTCAAGGCCAATGCCGACTGGAGCTATGAAGGCGTCGCGTTCTACGCTCGCGTGCCGGACGAGCAAGGAAATTGTAGCGCGGGTTCTGCCGCTATGCACCGCCTTTACAACGCCGGCCGCGACGGGGCACCCAACCACGCGTACACCGCGGATGTTGCGAGGAAGAATACGTTGGCAGGCGCAGGCTGGGTCGCCGAAGGTGTGGCATTCTGCGCGGCGCTGGCAACCCCCGATCCCGTAGCGCAAGTCAACGCGTTCCTCAATTCAGTATGGGACTTTCCGCCAAAGGCCGGCTACCCGTTCATCGACGTCTTCAGCAGGGTGCTGGTCGGATTCCAGACCTATATCACCGAACATTCCGAGCTCGCGTCCAGGACGTTCCAGAACTTCCGGCTTCCGGTCCCGCCAGCGCTGATCGAACACGTCGATCTGTATGGCAGCAACTTCCTGCTTCTAGGCGAATATGGCTACAGCGTGTCTGGCGATTGGCTGGGCGAAGGCGCGATGGGATGGGATCCACTTGCCGGTGAATACGTCCTGGTGATGGCCGGATTCTATTCGCCGACTCCCTACGACGGAATCATGTGGACTTTCGATAACGCGCAGGGTCCGAACGAAGCGGTGTGCACGATGGGCGTTGCACGGAATTCCAGTCGCGTCGATGCGACTTCTCCGCATTCATTTCAGCCCTTCATTTTTACCGGATGTGAAATGGGCATCGCAAAGAAGATGCGTTGAAATCGGGGACGATCTCGATCGCATCTTGAAGCACTGCTTGTGCTCACCATCCGTGGTCAGAAGGAAGCGGGGTATGCAAGCGCCGAGACTTGAGCGGAACTGCGCTGATGGGCAAGCTCGAATGGGATGAGTCGTTCGACTACAAGTTGGAGCGCACTCGTCGGTGACGCTGTT
>JBDTTE010000278.1:0-4582 GCA_039930785.1 Betaproteobacteria bacterium
AACAGTGATCCGGCTGGCCTTGTTCAAAATCGTGCGCCGCTCGATCCAGTCGTCGCGAAGCGGGTGACGAATGAGCTGGCTCGGCAGATTGACCGCTGGCGTTTCACCACTGGCAAAATTGCGCTCGGCCTGCGCAAGGCAGCGGCCGTCACGCTCGACCTCGGCGCTGCGCAGCGCAGACAACCAGCGGGAATGCAGGAACATCCACCAACCGCTGACGAACCCTTGCGATGGCACGCCGCCTATCGCCCAACTATCGGAGCGCGGATCGGTGAGCGCCATCCCCGGGGCAATCGCTTTCAAATGGGGCGGCCGCTCGCTCGCCGTGGCAATTTGCGACATGCCGGCCCAGGACCAATTCGCCATGCCTATCGAGCCGTTTGACCAGGATTGTACGGCAGCCCACTCCACTGCATCCGCGCCATCGATTCCATACGCGGGACCCAGAGAATCGAAGACGCCTTCCGAGCAGCCGGTGCCGCGCGCGTTCACGCCCATGACCGCGTAACCGCCTTCCAGCAACGATCGATCGATGCTGGTCGACATCGCGGAGTTATTGCGCAGATACGAATAGCCGCCGATGGCGCCGGGGTCATAGCCGCTGTAATTGATGACGACCGGAAAAGGCCCTTTGCCTCGCGGCAGCAACACGCTGTAACGAAGCGGTACGCCATCGCGAGTCGTGAGGTAGCCCACCAGTCGCCGGCTCCACTGCGGTTTGATGGCCTCTTCGTCCTCCAGGATCAAAAAGTCGGGCACTCCCCAGCGACGCGCGGCGTCCGGCGAGAGTTCGAACGGGTACGACGATGGCTCGCGACCGGCGGCCGTCATGGCGCCACTGATGGCCAACGCGATCAGACCGATCTTGAACGGGACGCTGCGGAAAAAATCTCTGCGCGGGGTGAACGACAAAGCCTGCTCCTCAATACACTCGATACACTTGAATCAATCGATCGTTCTCCTTCGCGCCCTTTGCAAGCCGCATCTCGGCGGGTACGTCCGTGAGCGTGGAGATGAACAGGCTCTTGTTGAGCCAGTCATATCTGCCTTTCGGCGCAATGAATTCGGGCGCGAGGCGATAGCGATAGTTGCCCTGTGTGGCTTCCGGATACGCCACGCCGCGATTGTGGATGATGATGGTGACGCCGTCGTCCGTCTTGAGCCGATAAAGTGCGTCGATGACTTCGACGCCGTCCGGTCGCAACACGGGAAAATCACCGCCGCCGGGCACGACGATGCCGCGGATGCCCTTGCCCTGGAATCGACCGCCGATGATCGGCCAGATTTCCGTACGCTTGCCATCCTTGCTGTCATCACTTCCGCCGACACGCTCAGGATCCGTACAAGTCACGACGAGTTGCATCACGAGTTCTGTCTTTACCGGATCGCGCGCGACCATCGGCCAGTCGGCGCTCGTGTCGGCGCCCGCCGCTCCACTGTCAGACAGAATGCTCAATAGCCAGCCGGCCAACAGGGCCACTCGAATTCGGGAGAATACGCCAGGTGCCATTCGGGAGTCCTCATTGGGAAAGGGAAATCATGTCTTGTCGGCCGCACGCTTGCGCGGCTTCGACGCTTTCAACGTCAATGCGGTCAGGGGTACTCGTCCGCGGGTCAGCGGGAAACGTTGCGCAAAGTACGCCAGCTTGTGGCAGGCCGCCGAGGAGCGGGACTCATCCGGTTCGACGAAATGCTGCATCAAAATGCCGTCCAGTCCCGCCACGATGAACCGGCTCAACTCCTCGATATCCAGATCCGTGCGCCCCTTGACGTCGGTCGCTTCGGTGAACACCTTGCGGTAGATCGCCAGGAATTCCTGGAGTTGGCGCTCTGCAAGGGAATTCAGCCCATTGCGCAAAGCGTAGACCGTGAGTTCCATCTGCATGAACTGGCCGGCCATGTTGCCTTGGGAATACTCCCAGGACCGCAGCACCGACTCCTCGATGCGCGCGGCCAGCGTGCTGGGCTTCGGGAAGTCACGCTGCGCCGACGCCCGGATCGCATCCAGCATGTCGTCAAACACGGCGACCAGCAACTCATCTTTGTTGGCGAAATGGTAATGAATGGTGGCCAGATTGATCGAGGCATCTTGGGCAATCTTGCGGGTCGTGACATTCCAGATGCCGTCCCGAAAAATCACCCGCTTGCCGGCCTCGATGAGGTGCTCACGTTTGCCTTCGCTGCGGGGCCTTCGGATCTTGGAATGAGTCTTCAATGGAGCTCGATCGCTAGGGATTCCACGCCGACGCTGCGCGGAAAAACGCCAGAGATTCGCCGATCAATTCGGCGTCTTTCCCAGGTGGGAAATAACTCAGCTTGACGACGACGGTTTCGGTGGCAGGGTCCACGTAAATGAATTGTCCCTGCAGACCCAGCGCCGTATAGGCGCCTGTCCCGTGCAAAGTCCACCATTGATAGCCATATCCCAGCGCGATGGGGGGTTTGACGCCCGGTCCCGGCATGTCGATGGCCGTCGACGCCGTCGACGCGTCCACCCAATCATGCGGAACGATCTGTTTGCCGCCGACCAGCCCCTTCTGCAACATCAACTGCCCGATCCGCGCGTAGTCCCGTGTAACCGCGTTGAAGCCCATGCCACTCAACGCGCGCCCCGTCCCGGGTGCTCCGTCGGCGATCCAGAATCCATCCGACTCCATGCCGGCCGGCTCCCACAATTTCTCGGTCATGTGCGTGGAAATCGGTTGCTTGACTGCCCTTTCCAACATCCAGCCCAAGACGGCCGTATCCATGGTCGAGTAGTTGAAGCGCTCGCCGGGGGCTCCGGTGCGACGCAGGCTGGGTGCCAGGTCGGCGAAGCGCTTGACGTTTTGAACGATGGCTTCCTCGAACACCTGTTGCGCCTGGCTGTGCACACCAAAATCATAGCGTTCATCGTAGGCAACGCCGGAGCGCATGCGCATGATCTGGCGGATGGTCACGCCCTCGTAGCCGGAATCCTTGAGCTCAGGAATATAGGCCTCGACCGGATCATCGAGCGAGCGTATATGCCCTTCCGACACTGCGATGCCGACGAGCATCGAGGTGATCGACTTCGCCATTGAAAAAGAGATGAATCTCGTTTGATCGCTGCTCAGATTCCGGTAGTTCTCATACACAATCCGACCGGATTTAAGAATCAGCAGCGCGTTGGTGTAGGTGCGGTCCAGAAACTGCGCCGGCGTATGCGACTGTCCGCCCGCCGTATACTGAAAATTCAGATCCGATTCGCGCCGCGGCAATTGCCATACAGGCCCGGCTCGACTAACTTCGCGCGTAGAGAAGAGTTGGTCCATCGAGCGGAACGTCAGCGTGTTCACCGACGCATCCAACATATGCCGCCGGGCTTCCTGCAGCGCGACGGGCACACTCGACGTCGGCACCTCGGACATCGCGGGGACCGGCAGGGCCGCCACCATCGCCACTACAAGTTGCGCAAACGGGACAGCACGCTTGATCCACGTGAACGGCATGATTTTAATCCCCTGCTAAAAACAGTTGTCGAATTAGGTCACTTGACCAACTATGGCATGATGAATTTCAAGGTGTCAAATTTCCCAACGGCCCCACGCGACTGGACGCGCTATATACTTCACACCCGCGTGCCGGCACTGCTCCGGCCGAGCAATGGGTACAACAAATGAGAGGACACTCCATGCGACACATTTTCCTGCTCATTGCCGCGGCATCGGTCTGCGCCTGCCACAGCGCGGGACATCACGAAGCGCCCGCCCGTGCCGACGAATCGCCGGCATTCTTCCATCTGGAGCCGATCAAACCGCTGGCAGAATTGTTACCGGCGGCGCTCGCTGCCAAACCACCGAGCGAGCAGGGAGACTTTCGGCCCGCAGACCTGGTCGAAGTCATCGCTTTGGATCCCACGATCAAACTGGACATCCGCTACGCGACGACGCGCAATTTCCTTAGCACACCGCTGTACAGCCAGCCGCGCGCCTTTCTGCAGCGGCCGGCGGCGCAAGCCCTGGTCCGCGTACAGCGCTCACTCAAGGACGAAGGTTACGGACTCCTCATCCACGATGCCTACCGCCCCTGGTATGTCACCAAGATTTTCTGGGACGCGACCGCACCGGAGAATCACAAGTTCGTTGCCGATCCCGCTCAGGGTTCGCGTCACAACCGCGGCTGCGCGGTCGATCTGACACTGGTTGACCTGAAATCCCGCCAGCCCATCACGATGCCCAGCTTGTACGACGAGATGAGCGCCCGCGCCTACCCGACCTTCGAAGGCGGCCCGGCCGAGCCTCGCCGCCTGCGAGACCTGTTACGCAAACACATGGAGGCCGAAGGCTTCGATGTGTACGAATTCGAATGGTGGCATTTCGATTACCGCGACTGGCGTTCCTACGCGATCCAGAACACTCGCTTCGAGGATCTTGCATCCACGCACTGACGGGGCCCTGCCGAGCCCTCGCAGCGCTTACCGACGTCGAACCGCGCCAACGCCGATAGCCACGAAAGCGATCAGAACGACGACCTGCGCAATCAAAAACGGTGGCTCGTTACCGTTTGGCGCGAGCGCACGAAAGGGAGCGATCTTCTGAAAGATCTGCGTAACCAGAACGAA
>JBDTTE010000279.1:0-4565 GCA_039930785.1 Betaproteobacteria bacterium
TCGACGGCGCCGTGGTCATGGTGGAGAACGGCTTTCGCCTGCTCTCCCATCACGCTGGAAAGCGTGTCAACCGCACGCAGGTCATGCTCGCGGCAGCAAGGGAAGTCGTCAATCCGATTGCCTTCGCGATCCTGATCATCATCGTGGTGTTCCTCCCGCTGTTCTCGCTGACCGGCCTGGAAGGCAAGCTGTTCAAACCGATGGCGCTCACGATCACCTTCGCCATGGCCGGCTCGCTCCTCCTGACCCTGACGGTGGTGCCCGTACTCGCCGCGCTGATCCTCAAGGCCCGGGAAGAGAAAGATACCTTCATCGTGCGTTACGCGAAGCGCCTCTACCTGCCACTGCTGGACCGGGCGCTCGACAACAAGCTCAAGGTTTTCGGCGCCGCCGCTTTGCTGTTGATCGCGGCGCTCGCGGTGTTCCCTTTCCTCGGCAAGGAGTTCATGCCCACTTTGCAGGAAGGCACGATCATGTTCCGCGTGACCGGCATTCCATCCACCTCACTGGAAGAAAGCATCGCCGTCTCGAAAAGACTCGATGGCGTGCTGAAGCAGCATTTTCCGCAGGTGAAATCCACGCTCGCGACCATCGGTCGCGCCGAGAAGGGCGAGACAGCGGACGTGAACTACATGGAAGTGCTGGTCGATGTGCAGGCGCCGGCGCAGTGGCCGACCCGCATGACCTTTCCGGAGTTGTCCGGGCAGATGCAGGAAACACTGGAGCGCGCGATTCCGACCGTTGTGTTCGGTGCCACCCAGCCGATCCAGATGCGCGTCGAAGAACTCATCTCCGGCGTGCGCGCGACCCTCGCCCTGAAGGTTTACGGCGAAGACCTGGCCACGCTCGACAGGCTGGCTGGAGAAATGAAAACGGTGCTCGATCAGGTGCCCGGCGCCGCCGATCTGGCGCTGGAAGCAAACAAGGGCAAACCGCAGATGGTGATCAGGGTCAATCGGGACGAGGCCGCCCGCTACGGCATCAATGCCGACGAGATTCTCGAAATCGTGCAGGCCGGCATTGGCGGCAAGAGCGTCAGCACGGTCATCGACGGGGTGAAGCGTTTTGACATCCAGGTCCGGCTGGATGCGGCGTTCCGCGACAGCCAGCAGGCCATCGGCGACATTCCGATTCGCACGCAGTCGGGTGCGCTCGTGCCGCTGTCACGCGTAGCGACGATCGAAATCGACGAAGGCTATTCATTCGTCCGTCGCGAGCAGTTGCAGCGCTACGCGGTGATTCAGCTGGACGTGAAGGGTCGCGACGTGGATGGCTTCGTGCGGGAGGCGCAAGCGCGGATCCGCGACCAGGTGAAATTACCGGCCGGTTACTGGATGGAATGGGGTGGTGCCTTCGAGAACCAGCAGCGGGCACTGACGCGACTCGCCATCATCGTCCCGCTCACCATTGGACTCATTTTCATTCTTTTGTACACCGCCTTCAATTCCGTGCGGCATGCGGCGATGATCATCGCCAACGTGCCGTTCGCGATCATCGGCGGCGTGTTCGGCCTGGCGGTCACGCGACAGTACGTGTCCGTGCCGTCCGCGATCGGCTTCATCGCCGTGTTTGGCGTGGCCATGCTCAACGGGATCGTGCTGCTGACGTTCGTGAACGATCTGCGTCGCCAGGGCCGCACGGTGCGCGAAGCGGTAAAGGAAGCCGCGGCTTTGCGCTTGCGCCCCGTTTTAATGACCGCCTCTGTCGCGATTCTCGGGCTGGTTCCCATGCTGCTCTCCAGCGGCGTGGGCGCCGAGACGCAGCGGCCATTGGCGACGGTGGTGATCGGCGGATTGTTTACATCGACGGCACTGACTTTGCTGCTGCTGCCGCTTATCTACGATTGGGTGGAAACGCGCATAGAGCGCCGGCAGGGCATTGTCAAAGTAACTGCAGCATCTACTTGATGCCTCTGTCAGGCAAGGAAGGCGTTTACGCGATCCGCGGGCGAGCTCACTCCGGTTCGGCGCCCTCTTCATCAGAAATCCGCGGCACGAGTGCGTAGTCGTCGCCGTGGCCGATGGTGAAGTCGTTCCTGCCGCTGACATCGCGCCCACGCAGCAGCCAGATCGGCCGGCGGCTCATGCTGAAAGTCACGCCTGACTGCTTGTGGTTGTCTTCGACGGAACGCTCGAACACCGACGTCGCCGGCATGTAGCGAATTACGAACCCCGCGCGCCGCTTCGCCGAGCGGTTCGCATTCGAGCCGTGGATCAGGTAAACGTCGTGCAGCGAGAATTGCCCCGCTTTGAGAATATCGTCGCGCGCAGTGTTTGCATCGAACTGCGACGGTTCGACCTCCTGGTCGAGCACAATGTCCTTGCGATCGCTGGTCCGATGCTTGTAGATGCTGCCCCCGGCGTGCGAGCCGGGGATGTAGCGCATGCAGCCGTTTTCCGGCGACACATCATCGAGCGCCATCCATACCGAACACGTGGCGATCGGCCGGATCGGCCAATACTGCCCGTCCTGATGCCACGGGATTTCCTTGCCCACCAGCGGCGGCTTGCAGAACACCTGGCTGCCCCAGAGGAGGATGTCCGGCCCGAGTATCTGTTGCACCAGATTCAAGATTCCGGGATGGCGCGCGTAGTCGAGCCACGCTTGCGCCGCGGCTGCGTCGTGACTTTTACCGTAGGGGATATGCGGACAGACCAGCGTCTCTGGCGCGATGTCCGCGTTGTCGCGCAGCAGCTTGTCCAGCGACTCGCGCATCCGTGCGAGCAGACTATCCTCGATCCGGAACGGCGCCTTCAGCAGGCCGTCGGCCTTGTAAGTGTCGAGGTCCTGCTGGTCCAACCTCCATTCGCCGCACACGATCTACGCTCCTGTCGTCGCTCGATTGGGACGAGGGACGAGGGGCGAGGGACGAGGGAAGAACAAAGCGCGCTCAACTGTCGCGCAAAGGAATGTTCTGGCTTTCGCCTCGCCCAAAATCTCGAATCCTAGTGCAGTCCTTCCCTCGACCCTCGTCCCTCGCCCCTCACCCCTGCACTTCACGCCTTAACCCACGTTTCGGAGAACGCGAGAAACCCCGTGCTGCTGTCCTTCTTGCCGGCGAATTCGCGCGGGAAGGCCTGCCCGGCAACCGGGACGCCGTTAATCGTTGCGCTGCAGGCGCGCGCATCGACGAACAGCGAAATCATTTCGTGCTTGCCGGTGGCGGAATGCTCCTTGTCGAACTCCACCAGGAAGGGGGCACCCAACTTGTTCCAGGAAAGCTGGACCTGCCCGATGGCGGAGCGAAACCATTCGGTGTGCACGCTGGTGCCGTCGCCGCCCGCCATGAAGTCCCAGCCCGGTTTGACCTGCAGGCTGCCGAGCCCCGTCGCGCCCTTGAACGCGCCGAAGTACTTTACGAAGCCCTTCATCAGGTAGTCGGCCAGCAATTCATTGTCCGTGAGGCAAACGTTCGGCTTCTTCGGATTCTGGCCGTCACCGTAGGGATCGAGCAGCATGAATGCCGCGTGGCCTTTGCCATGGACCGAGTGCACGATGCGGAAATAGCTTATGAGCGAAACGAACGGGCCATCTGCCTTTTCCTTCAAGTAAATGCCAGGATTGTCGCCGGTCCAGTCGATCGCCCCCGGATTGATCGGTGTGCGTGCCATCGTTTTCCCCCTCTGTTAAATGTTGAATAGAACGAACTTGCGCTAGCGCACGGCTTTCAGATACTCCGCCGCGGTTCGCGCAAGCATGATGTAGTCGGTGCACAGCCCGATCACGCGGTAGCCCTGTTCGATGTAGGCCTTCGCGTGAGCCGGCGTGTGCGCATAGATGCAGCGTGCGATATCGCGCTTTTCGCAGGCTTTGACGACCTGCTTGATGGCTTCCTGCACCTTCGGGTGATTAATCTGCCCGGGCAAATCCATGCTGCCGGACATGTCAAAGGGCCCGACGAACACGCCGTCGATGCCGGGCACATCGAGGATCGAGTCGATGTTCTTGACCGCTTCGATGTGCTCGATCTGCACGATGACGGCGATCTCCTCGTTGGCGCACTTCATGTACGACTCGAAGTCCAGGTCAAAGCGTTGCGCACGCGTGATGCCGACGCTGCGAAATCCCATGGGCGGATACTTGCAGCGACCGACGGCGAGTTTCGCATCCTCCACGCTATTGACCAGCGGCACGATGATGCCCGTCGCGCCAATGTCGAGTGCCTTCTTGATGTTCGCTTCGTCGTTCCACGGCACGCGTACCACGCAGGGAATTTTCGAGTCGACCGCCGTCAGGATGTCGAGCGCGTTGCGTGCGTCCATCGGCGAGTGTTCGAGATCGACGAACAGCCAGTCGTACCCGGCCTGCACAAAGGCTTCGGCGATTTCGGGCAGCGGCATTTGTAGCAATGACCCGATGAGGGTCTTGCCTTTCTTGAGTTCGGTGCGGAAGGAGCGGGTCATTTTTATTGGTGATCCGTAAACGGTAATCGGTGATCGGAATGGATAAGCGGTGAACGGTGAACGGTTAACGCGTTACCGGCGTAGAGAGACCTTCCTGTTCACCGTTTACTGTTCACCGTTTACCGTTCACGCTTTCGCATGCGTCACCGTCTCGAACTCCGC
>JBDTTE010000280.1:0-4550 GCA_039930785.1 Betaproteobacteria bacterium
AAAGTGGACAGCAAGGGCTTCGACGAACAAAATGTCATCAAACTACTGGCAGGGGAGCGTTAATAAATGGCCTCGGTAAACAAGGTGATTCTGGTTGGCAATCTCGGGCGCGATCCCGAGGTGCGATACATGCCCAGCGGCGACGCGGTGGCCAATATCACCATTGCCACGACGGAAACGTGGAAGGACAAGGCGGGCGAGAAGCAGGAGCAGACCGAATGGCACCGCGTGGCGATGTTCGGCAAGACGGCGGAGATCGCCGGCGAATACCTGAAAAAGGGCTCCCAAGTGTACATAGAGGGTCGGCTGCAGACCCGCAAGTGGACTGACAAGGAAGGCCAGGAACGCTATACAACCGAGATTCGCGCCGATCGCATGCAAATGCTGGGATCGCGCTCCGGCGGTTCCGAGCGCATGCCCCCGCCCGATGATGAAGCACCGGCACGCTCATCGGCGGCGCCGAAAAAGGCTGCGCCAGCGGCCAAAGGCGGCAACTTCGATGACCTCGAGGACGACATTCCATTTTAGGGCGTGGCGAAACGTGCGGCCGACCGGGAATTGCGCTCCGCGCGACGGGTCGAAGCCCTGATGATGCTGCCGATTACCGCATATAGAAATCGGATCGCCGTCCGCGGCGGTTCGCCTGCGATGCGCCGCCCAGCGTGGAAGACATTGCGAAAGTCCCTGAAGAGAGCGATGCCATGACCCTTGCCAGCGTAACCCTTGACGACAAATACACATTGCAATCGGGCCGGGTTTACATCACCGGCACACAGGCGCTGGTACGCCTGCCGATCATGCAGCACCTGCGTGATCGCGCTGCCGGCATCACGACCGGTTGCTACATCTCCGGCTATCGCGGTTCGCCGCTCGGCGGCTTTGACCAGCAGCTGTGGGCGGCGACCAAGCACCTGCAGGCCCACAACATCGTGTTCCAGCCCGGCGTCAACGAAGACCTGGCGGCCACGGCGTGCTGGGGTACCCAGCAGGCGCATCTGGATGGCGACAACAAGTACGACGGCGTCTACGCGGTCTGGTATGGCAAGGGCCCCGGCGTGGATCGAACGGGCGATGTCTTCCGCCACGGCAACCTCGCCGGCTCGGCGGCGCTGGGCGGTGTCATCTGCCTGATGGGCGACGACCACACTTGCGAATCGTCGACGACTGCGCACCAGAGCGAATTCGCGATGGTTGACGCGATGATGCCGATCCTGAATCCGGCCGGCGTGCAGGAACTGCTGGACTATGGATTGTACGGCTGGGCGTTGTCGCGGTATTCAGGCTGCTGGGTCGGGCTTAAGTGCATGAAGGACACGATTGACGCGAGCGCGTCCGTGAACGTCGATCCCACGCGCGTGCGCATCGTCGTGCCGACGGATTTCAAACTGCCCGAAGGCGGCTTGAACATCCGCTGGCCGGATGGCGCGCTGGAACAGGAAGCGCGATTGCACACGCACAAGCTCGATGCCGCCAAGGCATTCGCGCTGGCGAACGGGCTCGACCGCGTCGTCATGGATTCGCCGAACGCAAAGATCGGCATCGCGACCTGTGGCAAGTCCTACATGGATGTGCGCCAGGCGCTGCAATACCTCGGCATCGACGACGCCGAAGCCGCGCGCTTGGGCCTGCGCATCTACAAGGTCGGCATGACCTGGCCGCTGGAACCGACTGGCGCCGCAAAATTCGCCGAGGGCCTCGACAAGATCATCGTCGTGGAAGAAAAGCGCGGGCTGATCGAACCACAACTGAAAGAAATCCTGTACGGCAGGGAAGGCGCGCCGGAAGTCGTCGGCAAGCGCGACGAGTTGGGCAAGATCCTGTTCCGCTCGAATGCCGCGCTTGACCCCAACGAGATCGCTGTTGCGATCGGGCGCCGCCTGCTGGCGCGCGTCAGCGACCAACGCCTGGCGGCGCGCGTCGCTGAGCAGGAGCGGCTCGAAACGCGCGCGGTCGAGAAGCCCGCCATGGATCGCACGCCGTATTTCTGTTCGGGCTGTCCGCACAACACCGGCACGCGCGTGCCGGAAGGCTCGCGCGCGCTCGCTGGCATCGGCTGCCATTTCATGGCGCAATGGATGGATCGCAGCACGGCCGGTTATACGCAAATGGGCGGCGAAGGCGCAAGCTGGGTCGGCGAAGCGCCATTCGTGAAGACGCCGCACGTGTTCCAGAACATTGGCGATGGCACCTACTACCACTCCGGCCTGCTTGCGGTGCGTGCCGCCGCGGCCTCGGGTGTGAACGTTACCTACAAGATCCTCTACAACGATGCAGTCGCCATGACCGGCGGCCAGCATGTCGACGGCCCGTTGACCGTGCCGCAGGTCACGCTGCAGGTGTACGGCGAAGGCGCGAAGAAAATAGCTGTCGTCACCGACGAGCCGGAAAAATATCCGCCGGGTACCGAATGGGCACCGGGCGTCACCGTTCATCATCGCGATGATTACGACCAGGTGCAGCGCGAGTTCCGCGAGATTCCCGGCATGTCGGTCATCATCTACGACCAGACCTGTGCCGCGGAGAAACGACGCCGCCGCAAGCGCAACCAATATCCCGATCCGGCCAAGCGCGCCTTCATCAATGACCTGGTCTGTGAAGGCTGTGGCGATTGCGGTGTGAAATCGAATTGCGTGTCGGTGTTGCCGCTCGAGACTGAACTCGGTCGCAAGCGCGTGATCGACCAGTCCGCGTGCAACAAGGATTACTCCTGCGTTAACGGCTTCTGCCCGAGCTTCGTCACCGTGCATGGCGGTGGCGTGCGCAAAGGCAGGAGCGCGCCCGCCGGCGATAAAACGGAGACCCTGTTTTCCGCCGTACCCGAACCGCAAATGCCGGCACTGGACCAGCCGTATGGCGTGATGGTCACCGGCGTGGGCGGTACCGGCGTGGTCACCATCGGCGCAATCGTCGGCATGGCGGCCCATCTGGAGGGCAAGGGCTTCGGTGCGCTCGACATGGCCGGCCTCGCGCAGAAGGGTGGAGCGGTATGGAGCCATCTGCAGATCGCGGCGCGTCCCGAGGACATCCGCACCGTGCGGCTGGGTTCCGGCGGCGCGAACGTGGTGCTCGGTTGCGACCTCGTCGTCTCCGCAAGCCAGAAGACGATGGACACGACGCGCGAAGGCACGCGCATGGTGGTAAACACGCACCAGCAGATGACCGGCGCGTTTACGCGCGACGCGAACATCCAGTTTCCCGGCCAGTCGCTGAAGCGGACGATCTCGAAGGGCGTCGGCGAGGCAAGCGCGGAGTTCATCGACGCCACGCGCATCGCGACGGCGCTGATCGGCGATTCGATCGCGACCAACCTGTTCATGCTCGGCTTTGCATTCCAGCGCGGCCTGATCCCGGTTTCATCGGAGGCCCTGAACAAAGCCATAGAACTGAATGGCGCGGCAGTCAAGATGAACCAGGCGGCGTTGCTGTGGGGCCGCCGTGCCGCTGTCGACCTCGCTGCGGTCGAGCGTCTGGTCGCACCGAAAGCCGATGCGGTAAAAACAGCGCAGATTTCCAGCACGCCGGAAGAAACAGTGGCGCGCCGCGTGGAATTCCTGAAGGGTTACCAGAACGCAGCCTACGCCGAGAAATATCGGCGGCTGGTCGAGAAAGCCAGGCAAGCGGAAACGTCCAAAGCCAAAGGCCTTTCGGGATTTTCCGAAGCCGTTGCGCGTTATTACTTCAAGCTGCTCGCCTACAAGGACGAGTACGAAGTCGCGCGCCTGTATAGCGATCCCGCGTTCATGCAGAAGATCAAGTCGCAGTTCGATGGCGATTACAAGCTCCATTTTCATCTGGCTCCCCCGCTGCTCGCGAAACGAGATCCGGGTACCGGGGAACTGCGCAAGGCGGAATATGGTTCATGGATGATGAGTGCGTTCAAGGTTCTCGCCAACCTGCGCTTTCTGCGCGGTACACCGTTCGACGTCTTCGGCTACACGCAGGAGCGGCGCATGGAGCGCCATCTGATCACCGAATACGAGGGGATTGTCGAAGAGATCATCGGCAAGCTCGACAACGACAATCACGCGCTCGCGGTCAAGATCGCGGCCATACCCGAGGAAATTCGCGGTTATGGTCACATCAAGGATCGCAATGTGGGCATTGCCCGCGCGAAACAAGCAGACCTGCTGAACGCGCTGCGCACGCCCGAAGCGGTACGCACCGCCGCGTAATGGCCGGCAGGAAGTAGTCGTAGGGAGGGGGCGCCGATTCCGGCGCCCCTTCATCCGCCTGTAACAATCCGCCCGTATGCTTGCCCCCGTATGAACAACCGGCAGGCACAAACTGAAGCTCTCCGATCTCCCACTCGACGCTAGCGCCGCGGCCCTCCTGCTGCAGCAGGGCACGGAAGGCATTGCCGGAGATTCCGATTCGCTCGTCGTGCCACGCAGTGTTCGCTCGATCTTCCTGTCGGACATCCACCTCGGTACGCGTGCCTGCCAGGCCGAGCGCCTGCTTTCCTTCCTGCGCCACTACGAATCGCGTTACCTGTACCTCGTCGGCGATATCGTCGATTTCTGGGCGATGAGCCGCAGCCTCTACTGGCCGCC
>JBDTTE010000281.1:0-4537 GCA_039930785.1 Betaproteobacteria bacterium
GGCAGCGCGACAGTGGCCGACCGTGGTGCCGGGCGATGTGTTCGCGCGCATCACCGGGCTGGATGATTTTCCCCGCGCGCTGCAGGAACACATCGTGGACGGCGCGCTGCACTATCTTTGCAACGGCTCCATTGCATTCAGGTTACGAGGCGCGCCCGTGGAAATCGAAGCGCTGTGGGGTTTGCAGGAACCGGAGGGCAGCGGCGATCTCCATCACGCCATCGTGCGCGGAACCCGGGCCGAACTCGTCGTCAGCCAGGGGCCGGAAACCGGTTTCCTGTCGGCATTGACGGTCAAGCCAGTCCATTCAGGCAGGGGCATTGCGACGGCACTCGCCGACGCCCTGACCATGCTGCAGGACGAGTTCCCCGGCTTGGGTTCGGCACCCGATGGCGAAAACTTTCGACTGATCATCCCGGGCCATTTGCGCAGCACGCACGAACAGCATTTCGCCGCGGTCGTGCGGGATTTTCTGGGCACGCTCGAGGAGGGCGCCGACGCGAGGAGCGCGGCGGCGGATCTCGAATTCAAATATGGTCTGCTGTCGCGGGCATTGGCGTTGTCCCATCGACCGGTCAAGGTCGGTCCCCAGGGTGGATTGCGCACTTGAAGCCGAATTCAATATTTCAGGTGTTACATAAATAAAATTACAGATACCCATGAATAAAATCATGATTGTGACGGGTGGAAGCCGTGGAATCGGCGCTGCCACGTCTTTGCTGGGTGCGCAGCGCGGTTACGCGGTCTGCGTGAACTACCTGCATAACCGGGAGGCGGCTGAAGGCATCGTGCGCAAGATCGAGCAAAGTGGCCGGCATGCCATCGCCGTGTCCGCCGACGTAGCGATCGAAGCTGATGTCGCCCGCCTGTTCGCGACCGTCGATGAAAAGCTGGGCCGGGTGACCGCGCTCGTTAACAACGCCGGCATCCTCGAGCGCCAGACCCGGCTGGAGGGTATCGATGCGGCGCGCCTCGCCCGGGTGTTCGCGACCAATGTCACCGGGAGTTTCCTGTGCGCGCGCGAGGCAGTGCGGCGCATGTCTACCCGGCACGGCGGCGAAGGCGGCGGCATCGTCAACGTCTCTTCGCGTGCCTCGCAGATCGGGTCGCCCGGGGAATACATCGACTATGCGGCCTCGAAGGGCGCGGTCGATTCACTGACCATCGGCCTGGCGAAGGAAGTCGCCGAGGAGGGCATTCGTGTGAATGCCGTGCGTCCGGGCTTCATTTATACCGAGATGCACGCCAGCGGCGGTGAGCCGGACCGGGTCGAACGGGTCAAGGCCTTCGCCCCGATGAAGCGCGGCGGCACCGCGGAAGAGGTGGCCGCCGCCATTCTCTGGCTGTTGTCTGAAGAGTCGTCTTATTCCACCGGAGGGTTCATCGACGTGTCCGGAGGCCGCTGATGCGCGCTCGAAACGGGGGTATAAAAGGCACGCAAACAGTTCTGGGAAAGGCGATAATTGACCCGGGTCCGACTGGCCGGCAAGGCATTTCAAACCAAGACGAAAGGTGACTGGATTGGCCAAACCAAACTACGCATTTGAAAAGCGGCAAAAAGAGATCGCGAAGAAGAAAAAGCAGGAAGAAAAGCGCCAGCGCAAGGTAGCCGAGAAGGAACCGGGTGCGGAAGAAACGCCAGGGACGCCACCGCCGACGGCAGAATCTCCGGCCAAGGGCTAAGCGGTAGCGCAAGCGTGCGGATCTGGGTGGACGCAGACGCCTGTCCGAACGCCATCAAGGAAATTCTGTTTCGAGCCGCGGATCGCAACCGGATCCAGGTGACATTGGTTGCCAATGCGCCGCTACGCATCCCACCGTCGCCTTTTATCGCAACCCTGCAGGTCCCGCACGGATTCGATGTGGCCGACAACAGGATTGTCGAATTGGCCGATGCCGGCGACCTGGTCGTCACGGCCGACATCCCGCTGGCCGCTGGTGTCATAGAAAAGGGCGCCTTTGCACTGGATCCTCGGGGCGAAACCTACACCAGAGACAACATCGGCGAGCGCCTGTCGACGCGCAAATTCATGGATGAACTGCGCAGCAGCGGCGTGGAGACCGGCGGGCCGGCGGCCTTCGGCAACGCCGACCGGCAGGCGTTTGCATCCCGACTCGACAAATTTCTCGCGTCCCACCGCGACCGATAAGCGCGAGGGCGTGAGTTATGGAATGATTGCCGCATGAAACGACTCGACAAGCTGCTTTCCAACAATCGCCTGTGGGCCGCCGGGGTGCGCAGCAGGGAACCGGACTACTTCGTCAAGCTTTCGCAACTGCAGGTGCCGGAATACCTGTGGATCGGCTGTTCCGACAGCCGGGTTCCAGCCAATCAGATCACCAATCTTGCGCCGGGCGAAGTGTTCGTCCATCGCAACGTCGCCAATATCGTCGTGCATGCGGATCTGAACTGCCTTTCGGTGCTGCAATACGCGGTCGACGTGCTGAAGGTGCAGCACGTCATCGTCTGTGGCCACTACGGCTGCGGGGGCGTAACGGCCGCGCACGACAATCTCAAAATGGGCCTGATCGACAACTGGCTCCGGCATGTGCAGGACGTCGCCCAGAAGCATCGCGACGCGCTGGCCGCGGTCGGCAGTCGGGAGGGACGCATCACGCGGCTATGCGAACTCAACGTGATCGAACAGGCTGTCAATGTCGCGCAGACCACGGTCGTGCAGGATGCCTGGGCGAGGGGACAGAAACTGGCCGTGCACGGCTGGGCCTATGACCTGCGGGACGGGGTGATCCGCGACCTGCGGATGTCCGTCGACAATCCCGGCGAACTCGAATCCTGCTATGCCGCCGCGCTGGAGGGTCTCGACGGCATCGAGGCCACCCTCGGCGTCGGGCTGTAAGCGGACTCCCAGGCGAGATCCGGGTCGATCATGGCAATGCGCCATTGGGAGCGTCATCGCAGCAACCGCGTAGGCTGGTTGCGCGCGGCCGTGCTCGGCGCGAACGACGGCATCGTCTCGACCGCTAGCCTGGTAGTGGGCGTAGCGGCGGCGCATGCCACGCAGCACAACATCATGATTGCCGGTGTGGCCGGACTGGTGGCCGGCGCAATGTCCATGGCCGCGGGCGAGTACGTCTCCGTACATTCGCAGGCTGACGCGGAACAGGCCGACCTCGACCGCGAACGCCGTGAGCTCGAATCCGACGATCCTGGCGAACGTCGCGAACTTGCCGCGATCTATGTTGCGCGCGGCATTGAACCCGCACTGGCAGCGAAAGTCGCCGATCAATTGATGGCACACGATGCCCTGGGCGCGCATGCGCGAGACGAATTGGGTATCTTCGAGGGCAGTACACGCCCGGTCCAGGCGGCGCTGGCTTCCGCGATGAGTTTTGCGGTCGGTGCCGCCCTGCCGCTGGTGGTTGCGGTGCTCGTACCGGCATCCTTGCTGATTCCACTTGTCGCGGGCGCTTCGATTGCGTTCCTGGTTTTCCTGGGCGCAATCGCGGCGCGCACCGGTGGGGCGAACGTCATCACGGGCGCGGTGCGCGTGACACTCTGGGGTGCGTTCGCGATGGGTATCACGGCCGCCATCGGCGCGGCGTTCGGCGGCGGTTCCTGAAACGCCGCGACGACGGATGTCGCAAATGGGATGCGGGCTTCAATCAAAAATAAAGGCGACGAAAGTCGCGGGGGCAGCGAGATGAGCTTCAAGGATTTTCCGGTGCAGGCGTTGATGGAGATCACGTCACGGCCGCCACTGGTATTCGTGCGCGGCGAAGGTTCGTGGCTGTGGGATCACGAGGGCAAGCGCTATCTGGATTTCGTGCAGGGCTGGGCGGTCAACTGCCTCGGCCACAGCCCGCGCATCATTGCCGACGCGCTGGCGGATCAGTCGCGCAAGCTGATCACGCCGAGTCCCGCGTTTTACAACGAGCCGTCGATGCGCCTCGCGGAAATCATCGCGCGTCACAGCTGCTTCGACAAAACGTTCTTCACGAACAGCGGCGCGGAAGCGAACGAGGGCGCGATCAAGCTCGCGCGCAAATGGGGCGCGCTCAACAAGGGCGGCGCCTTCGAAATCATCACCCTGGAAAATTCCTTTCACGGCCGTACGCTGGCGACCATGTCGGCCTCCGGCAAGCCACAATTTCGCGATCTGTTCGAACCGAAAGTGCCGGGATTTCCGAAGGCGCGGATCAACGACATCGCTTCGATTGAAGCACTGATCACCGACAAGACCGTCGCCGTCATGCTGGAGCCGATCCAGGGCGAAACGGGCGTCATCATTGCGAGCGACGCGTTCATGCAAGACCTGCGCGCATTGACACGTGAACGCAAGCTGCTGCTGATCGTCGATGAAATCCAGACCGGCGTCGCCCGCACCGGCAAGCTGTGGGGCTACGAATACTCAGGCATCGAGCCGGACATGATGACGCTGGGCAAGGGCATTGGTGGCGGCGTGCCGCTGGCTGCGCTCGTCGCCAAAGACGAAGTTTGCGTGTTCGAGCACGGCGACCAGGGCGGCACATTCAACGGCAATCCACTGATGGCCGCCGTGGGGTGCGCGATCATGGA
>JBDTTE010000282.1:0-4503 GCA_039930785.1 Betaproteobacteria bacterium
GTGCCTCGCGCCTCGCGTCCGGCGCCATGGATTATCTCGAGTTACTGCAATGGCCCGCCATGGCGGCAACAATCGTCGCCGCCTGGTTGGTTGCGTCCCAACGCAAGCGCCCGCGCGAATTGGGTTTCTGGCTCTTCCTCGCCGGTAACGTGCTCTGGACTATATGGGGACTCTACGACGGCGCGTATGCGCTGATCGTGCTTCAGGTCGCGCTGGCGGCACTGAATATCCGCGGTGCGCTCAAGAATGAGCCTGAGTCGGGCTGACAGACCCTTACCCCTCTACTTCTCGTCACAAAGACACGAAGGACACGAAGAAACACGAAGAAAACCAACATGAGAAAACTATCACGTTGGAGACGAAACTCCTGATGGTTTAATGCCTCGATTGCGATCAAACGCAAACGATCCCAGGACATTTACATTTACATTGACCTTTGTTCTTGCCCCTCTTCGTGTTTCTTCGTGTTCTTCGTGTCTTTGTGATGAGATTTAGATGATTGAGATCTCTAGGAACCGCGACTACCCACCAGTGCCAGGAATTCCTCGCGCGTTGCCGCGGAATCGCGGAAGGTGCCCACCACCGAAGAGGTAACCATCTCCGAGTTCTGCTTTTGCACGCCGCGCATCATCATGCACAGGTGCCGGGCCTCGATCATGACGCCCACGCCTTGCGCACCGATGGTATCCATGACGATGTGGGAGATCTCCTCGGTCAACCGCTCCTGGATCTGCAGGCGGCGCGCGTAGACATCGACGAGCCGCGCCAGCTTGCTCAGGCCGAAGACCTTGCCCTGGGGAATGTAGCCGATGTGGCAGCGCCCGAAGAAAGGCAGCATGTGGTGCTCGCACAGGCTGTACACCTCGATGTTCTTGACGATGACCATGCTGTTCGTCTTCTGCGTGAAGATCGCATCGTTGATCACGACCTTCGGGTCCGTGCGGCTGCCGGACGTCAGGAATTCCAACGCGGCTGCCACGCGATGCGGGGTCTTGACCAGGCCTTCCCGCGCGGGATCCTCACCCAGTTCCACCAGCAGTTCGTGGACGAGTTTTTCGATTTTCGGGATGTTCAGGCCCATTGCGGTTCCTCTCGCGTTGCTGTTGGCATGCCGGCGTGAATCCTAGCGGTTCCCCGCGTCCCGCGGCGGCACGGTTTTCAGAAAGACATAAATCGCATCGACATCGGTATCGTCGAGCTTCGCCAGGCTGCGAAATGGCATCACCTTGCTCACTGCGCTGCCGTCCGGACGTTTACCACTGCGCAACATCGCACGGAATTTGTCCGGCGTCTCGTAATTCACCATCACGCTGCCCTTGCCCGGCGTGAGATTCGCCGCGGGCGGCCAGTCGGGCGGCGTTCCGGGAATCTTGCCACCGGACAATTGGTCGCCATGACAGCCTATACAGCCGTTCGCCACATAGGCACCGTGCGCGGGATTCACCGCTGAGGGTAAAGGTGCCGGCGGCGGCAAAGCGTGATCGATCCGCTCCGCCGAATCCTTGACGACGCCGAACGCATACAACGCCTTCACCGGCAACGGCAACCTGATTTCCGTGCCCTGCCCGTCCACCGCCGGCAGGCTGCGCAGATACGCTATGAGCGCGATCAAGTCTTCATCCGTCAAGCGGTTGTAGTCCTCGCTCGGCATGATCAGCGCCGGCTTTCCGTTCGGTTTGACGCCGTGGCGGATCGTACGCACCCAGTCTTCCGCGGTGTACTGCGCGGTCACGCTGCCCTTGCCGGAAGTGAGGTTGGGCGCATGGACGTACATGCCGCCGTCGTCCTTGACCACATCCCCGCCGTGGCCGTCCTGCGCATGGCATTCCATACACGCGCGCGATTCGAACAGGTATTTGCCGCGCGCGATGGCTGCGGCGTCGTTCACCATCGCAACCGGTAAGACTGTCACGGTTACGGTTCGGTTCGCCTTGCGCTCACCGAGGACCTTGCCCGCAATGGCCAGAGCGACGGCCAACGCCACGATGGCCGCCACCACGATAACGATAATCCTGATCGCTTTTTTCATTGTTATGTCGCCCCCTGTTTTTATTTGAATCGCCGAACCGGCGTCGGCGCTTTATACCCGAATTCGAAAGCAAGGAGCGGAGTGTTCCTGACAGGCCCTTCCCCCATCATTCTGTCCACAGCGGGGCGCTTCGCGTGCATGCCGCTCTAGATAAATACAGCAGCGACAGGAGGATTATCATGGGATTCATGAGCACCAAAGAAAATATACCGGCCACCGGCTACGCCAGCGACGAAGAACGCTGGACGGCAGTGACGCGCCGCGATCGCGACGCCGACGGCATCTTCTACTATTCAGTCAAAACCACGGGCGTCTACTGCAGGCCGTCGTGCGCCTCGCGACCGGCATTGCGCAAAAACGTGGGCTTCCACGCAAATTGCGAGGAAGCCGAACGTGCCGGCTTTCGTGCCTGCAAGCGCTGCCGTCCGAACGCGCCCGGCCTGGAAGAACAGCACGCGGCCGGCGTCGCGAAGGCATGCCGGTTGATTGAAACGTCCGAAACCCTGCCGAGCCTGGACAAACTGGGTGAAGCGGCGGGCATGAGCCGGTTTCATTTCCATCGCGTGTTCAAGGCCATTACCGGCGTGACACCCAGAGCCTATGCAGCCGCGTTGCGCAGCCGCCGCGTGCGAGAGCAGTTGCCGCGCAGCGGCTCAGTGACCGCGGCCATTTACGATGCCGGCTTCAACTCCAACAGCCGCTTCTACGCGAAATCGACCCACACGCTGGGTATGACCCCGTCGCATTTTCGTGCGGGCGGTTCGGGTGAAACGATTCGTTTCGCGCTGGGCGAGTGCTCGCTGGGTTCCATCCTTGTCGCGGCGACGGACAAGGGCGTTTGCGCCATTACGTTGGGCGATGATCCCGAAGCACTGGTGCGCGACCTGCAGGACCGCTTCCCGAAAGCGCAGCTCATCGGCGGCGATGGCGACTTCGAGCAACTCGTGGCCCGCGTGGTCGGGTTCGTCGAAACACCTTCGCTCGGCCTCGACCTGCCGCTCGATGTGCGCGGCACGGCCTTCCAGCAGCGCGTGTGGCAGGCCCTGCAGGAAATCCCCGCGGGGCGGACGGCGAGCTACGCCCAGGTCGCGGCCCGGGTCGGTTCACCGAAGGCGGTCCGTGCCGTCGCGCAAGCCTGCGCGTCGAACGCAATCGCCCTCGTCATTCCCTGCCACCGCGTGATTCGCAATGATGGCGCGTTGTCGGGCTATCGTTGGGGCGTGGAGCGCAAGCGGGTGCTGCTCGAGCGCGAAGCGCTGGAGCAAGGGGCGAGGGAAAGCGTGTGAAGGTCGCTACGCAGAAGCGGCTTGAGTTCGCGCCGCCACCCGCGATCGATCCGGGCATTTCGTCGAGGATCGAATCGATCGACTGGGTCGGTGTTGCAACGAACCTCGACGCCGATGGCTACGCGATCTTGGGCGGCCTGCTTTCTACCGCTGAATGCGACCGGCTGGTCGCAACATACGAGAAACCCGATGCGTTCCGCAGCCGGGTGGTCATGGCGCGCCATGGTTTCGGCCGGGGGGAATACCAGTATTTCTCCTATCCGTTGCCCGAGCTCGTGGCCGGCCTGCGCCACGCGCTCTATCCGCCGCTCTCGGAAATCGCCAACCGTTGGCACGAGTCGATGAATGTAGCCGCGCGGTTTCCGGAGGATCACGAGGAATTCCTCGATCGCTGCCACCGCGCCGGCCAGGTGCGGCCGACGCCGCTGTTATTGCAATACGGGGAAGGCGACTACAACTGCTTGCACCAGGATTTGTACGGCGAGCACGTGTTTCCGCTGCAGGTGGCGATCCTGTTGTCGCGGCCGGAAAAGGATTTCACCGGCGGCGAATTCGTGCTGACCGAACAACGCCCGCGCATGCAATCGCGCGCGACGGTGGTGCCGCTGCAACAAGGCGATGGCGTCATCTTTGCGGTGAACAATCGTCCCGTGCAGGGCGTGCGCGGGAGCTATCGGGTGAAGTTGCGCCACGGTGTGAGTCGTGTGCGCGGCGGAAGCCGGCACACGCTGGGCATCATCTTTCATGATGCCCAGTAGGGGCGAGGGACGAGGGGCGTGGGGCGAGGGAAAGGCTTGAAAGCGTCAACGCCCTAGGGCTCCCCCTCTCCCCGACGCGCGGACACGTTACTGATGGAATCAGCCGTTTGCGGGCAGCGCGTCCAGGCATCGCTTCCCGCCCCGGATGGCTCCGCCAACGCCGTGTCAGCGATGCCCTCTCCCTCCAGGGGAGAGGGGGACTTGTATGCGGTAGAGCTTTAAAGCTCCCTCTCCCCTGGAGGGACAAGGGCACACTTGAAGCGCAGCAGAAGGCCGGGGAGAGGGGGGAGAAAGAATATGCAAACCGACTTCATCCATCTCTATGCGCGCGCCCTGCGCCTGCTCGCGACCGAGCGCATTCCCGTCACGATGCTCGCCGTCGCGAACGCGGCCGTGGCGACCTTGTTCTTCATCGAGCCGGTGCTGTTCG
>JBDTTE010000283.1:0-4499 GCA_039930785.1 Betaproteobacteria bacterium
GTGGAACGGGCCTGGGTCTCGCCATCGTGAAGACGTTTATTGAGGCTCACGGCGGAACGGTGGCGGTCGAAAGCAAGCAAGGTTTCGGTTCGACGTTCCGATTTTCGCTCCCCGGCAAGGCGGCTGTCAGCGACCAAACAGAAGGCTGAAGCTGACCGGGCCCCGCTTTTTTGTTACGCGCGCGATGAAGTTCTTGAGCTTAACTATGGGGACAGATTTATTTTTCGTAGCCGACGCGATCTGTTATCCGACGCCACTATCGGCGGCTCACTCAAGCCCAATCAAAGACATCACATCGAATCGAAAGGCGAATTGAACATGCCAACAGGTACCGTCCGACTTCATCGAGTGCTCCGTACCAAGCCTGAGAAAATCTACAAGGCATTTCTGGATGCCGATGCCACGTGCAAATGGATACCGCCTTACGGCTTCACGTGCAAAGTCCATCATATGGATGCCAAAGTCGGGGGCACCTTCAAAATGTCGTTCACGAATTTCTCGACGGGGAATAGTCATTCCTTCGGCGGCGAGTATCTTGAACTGGTGCCGAATTCGCTCATTCGCTACACCGACAAGTTCGACGATCCGAATCTGCCGGGGGTACTGCAAGTTACGGTTACGTTGAAAAGCAATTTATGCGGGACCGATGTAACGATCGTGCAAGAGGGCATTCCGGAAGTCATCCCGGTCGAGATGTGTTATCTCGGCTGGCAGGAATCGCTCGCCCAGCTGGCCCATCTTGTCGAGCCGGAGATCCCGGGCTAGCTCGTGGTGGACATCGATCACTGGACGGCCAGTCTGAAGTCGGCAGAATCAGGGAGGGAGCGTGATCCGTACTGTTCTCGCTGTGCTGTTCATGTGCGTGGTCTTCGCGAGTCTTGCGTCAGCGGACCCATCCGGTGCCGATGCATCGCGGGGTTCGCGTTCCCTGATTGAACGGGATGCCGCCGTCGCCGTCCATCAGCCTGGACCGCATGAAGGGGGCGGCGATACCACCGCCTATCCCTTCTTCGCCCAGGCTACGGATCTCGGGATGGTGTTCCGGAAGCGGGTGCTGCACCGGGGCTCGGCCCTCGGATACCACGTCCAGGAATTCGACGAGGTTTTCTACATCATCAGTGGCACGGGCGAGTACACGCTGAACGGTAAAAGCCAACCTGTGAGCGGCGGCACGGCGATCCTCACAAGAGCGGGAGATTCGCATGGGCTACGTCCGACCGGCAATCAGGACCTGGTGATGATCATCGCCTATCCAAAGCGCGCCAAATAGGCGGCGCAAAGGGCCCGATCGAGAAGGCTTTCAGTGACCCGGAGGCGAAGGGACTAGAAGCGGTACGCGATACCGGCGTTGGCGTACCAGTTGTTGCGTTCCTGCGTGATCGGCGAGCTAGCGGCGTCGCCCTGCAATTGCTGCCAGGCAACACCCCAGAGGCCGATCCAGTGCCGGGTGATGTCCACATCGCCGACCAATCCCAATTGAGTGAAACGCGCGCCTGCGCCCGCATCGTAAACGGCCAGGCCGGTCGCTGCCGATTGCGAAGGCGTGATGCCGTAGAACCTTCGCGTGGACTTGCCGTCACTCCAGGTGACCTGGCCGAACAGGCCCGCGCGGACGCCGTGCCAGTCGAGAATGCCAGCGGTCGCGCGCAAATCCGCATGCGCGCCGTTGTCCGAATCCACATCCTTGCGCAGGCGTAGCAGTACATTCAGGGGGACGGGGCCCAGGTTCCAGTCGCCTTCCGCGTGCGCGCCAATGGCCACGCTCGGATCGAGATCCTGAAAATGATGATCGGACAGGAAAGTGGATTCGTCCGCCTTGCGGCCTTCCTCATAGGAGAGCTGCGCGCCAAAGGTCACGCCGCCGAAGGGCTGGCTGCGCCATCCGCCCTCGAGAATGCCCTGCGTCGTGCGGGCAAAAAAATGTTCACCATACAGCCGCAGATAGGGGATGGCATCAAGCCGGCTGGTGTCCCCGCCATCGTAGGCGGGCCGCAGTCGCGCGCCCGCGCCAATGTATTTTTCGTCGTCGACGCTTTGCGCGGCAGCAGAACCGGCGCACGCCGCGCAACCCATCAGAACAAAGGCGGCCTTCTTCATGAAATCTCCCTGCGTGAATGGCATGACAGCTGACTGTCAGGGGGGCGCGAAAGTTCCGATGCCGACTGCGCCAGTCCCTACAGCATTTCCAGCGGCTGCGCCTTCCGCGGGGGCGGGAACAGGCGATCGAGTTCGGCAAGCTGCTCCGGCGCAAGCGGATGATCGAGTGCACCGAAATTCTCGCGAACCCGTTCAGCGCGTCCCGTCTTCGGGATGGCGATGACATTGTCCCTGGCAAGCAACCAGGCCAGCGCAACCTGAGCCGGTGATAGTCCGCAGCTTTGGCTGAATTTCACGAGCTTGGGATTTCTCAGCAGGCGTGCCTGCTCGATCGGTGAATAGGCCATGACCGGAATGCGGTGCTCGTGCAGCCAGGGAAGCAGGTCCCACTCGATGCCACGGCGCGTGAGGTTGTATAGCAATTGATTGGTCGCCACAGCCGCGCCGCCCGGCACGGCAATGAATTCCTGCATGTCGTCGAGATCCAGGTTGCTGACGCCGTAGTGACGGATCTTGCCGGCTTTCTTCAATGCCTCGAAGCCTTCGACCGTTTCGGCGAAGGCAATGCTGCCCCGCCAGTGGAGCAGGTAAAGATCCAGGCGATCGGTGCCCAGTCTCTTGAGGCTGCGCTCGCACGCGGCGACGACGCCCCCGCGCGACGCGTTATGGGGGTAGACCTTGCTCACGAGGAAAGCCTCGTCACGCCGGCCGGTGATGGCTTCGGCGATCAGCTGCTCGGATAAGCCCTCGCCATACATTTCCGCGGTATCGATGAGCTTGAGGCCCAGGTCGAGGCCCACCTGCAATGCGGCGACCTCCTCGGCACGGCTGGCGCGATCATCGCCCATGTTCCAGGTGCCCAGGCCGAGCGCCGGTACTTGTTCGCCGCCAGGCAACGTCACGGTTTTCATGCCGTCCTGGCCTTCGCTTTTACTTCGGGCGTTTCGGTCAACGTGAGGATGATGTCCGAATACCACGCGCAGTTCAGGTTCAGGCGCTCGTCTTCCTCTACGTCGCGATTGTTCACGTCCATGCGCGAAGTGTGAACCCCGAGCAGTCGCCACGGCATGTCTTCGCGGCCGGAGACGCGGGCGGCAGAGCGCGCGACGACCGGCGCGCCACTGGCGCCGCGATGCATGCGGGCGTCTGTCAGAAAATAACCCTCGCCCTGGAAACGCAATCCGAAAGAGGTTGCGATGATGGCCTGTCGCGCAACGGGAAGGTGATGCAGCGTGTCCTGGAAGCCGAGCGGAAAGCCGACGATGATGATCGACGCGCCGACTTCCACCTCGTCGAACTGCTTGACCAGGTGCTCTGGCGTAAAGGCTTTTTGCGCGAGCGTCAGCGGCAGGGCCTCACGGTCGAGTTCGATCGCGGCTACGTCGACTTCACCGGCGGAATCGACACCTTCGCGCCACACGGGCACGTCGTCGCGATAGAGCGGAATCGAATACGGGACGATGTCGACCGCGTTTTCCGGGTCGACGTGAAGCTCGATCGAAATCGTATCCGGCCGATGCGCGCTGGCCTCGTCGCGGAGGACATGCCGCGCCGTTACGAGATAGAGCCGGTCATCGCGTTCGAAAAAAAACCCGGTGGCGTTGCTCTTGACTTCTCCCCCGATCAACGTCGAGATCCGCGTGACAGCCAGCAACAGCGATTCGATCAATTCTTTTCTCCGCAGTGACCGGGAACAATTCCCGTGCATGGTTGCGATGCGATGGAGCTGTGTAAGTTCCCGGAATGCCGGAATGTTATCGCGTGCAACGCAGGTCGGCGCGTTTTATCTCAGCTTCGTGGCCGTCGTTGTCGCCGAATCGGGAGCGTGATAGCGTAGCCAGTCACTTTTGCATCCCTGTCTCATGCGTGCACGGAAGGCGATTCGATGGCTGCTCATAGCCGCCGCGGTAGCGGTTGGCGCGGCCGCGGTATTTCACGCTGACCTGCTGCGGTCGGCGTTCCTGCGCAATCCGATCCCGCGCTCGGTCGATTCGATTGCGCGTGGACGCCTGCTATTCCAGAAGAATTGTGCGGTCTGCCACGGGGCGGAAGGCCGCGGTGACGGCGTCGCCGCGAGCGGCCTGTCGAAGCGACCGGAAGACCTGAGCCGCATCGCGCCCCCACCGATCTTTCCGGATGGCGTCGTCGCCTATCGCATCATCCACGGCAAGAGAACGATGCCCGCGTTCGGCCAGGTGTTGAGCGAAAGCGAGATCTGGGACCTGATGAATTTCATCCGCTCGCTGAGAGCTCAGTGACCGATGAATCAGTGACGGGTGACCGGTAAATCAGTGACGGGTGACGGATAAACCGGTGACGGGTGACGACGCGCTACCGCATCCTCTTGGGCACTCGGCACTCGGCACTCGGCACTCGGCACTCGGCACTCGGCACTCGGCACT
>JBDTTE010000284.1:0-4492 GCA_039930785.1 Betaproteobacteria bacterium
AGGTTACTAAAGCCGGTTCCATGAAATTGCATCGCGCGCTGATCAAGGCCCTGATCCTGCTGCTGCTGTTCGCGCAGCATGCCGCCTTTGCGCACGCGATTTCCCACCTCGGCAAGGAACCGCCGGCCAAGGAACAACTTGCGCATTCGAAGTTATGCGACAAGTGCATCAGTTTCGAAAAAATCTCCGGCGTCGCGCCGACCAGCCCGCCACCGCTCCT
Source organism: Betaproteobacteria bacterium (assembly GCA_039930785.1). GTDB lineage: Bacteria > Pseudomonadota > Gammaproteobacteria > Burkholderiales > JACQAP01 > JACQAP01. The sequence continues at coordinate 221 of JBDTTE010000284.1, forward strand.
CGCGCTGGAACTGGTCTTTACGCCGCCGTTGCAGGCGTACTACGCATTCGCGCCGCGCACGGTTGTCGTTTTCCACGGCCGCGGCCCTCCCGTTTTCCTCTGATCGACGTCGCTGAACGTCCACGGCTCGTGCCGTGGTGCGTCGTTTTTTCGTCCAGAGGAGAAAGTCATGATCAGGAAGTACACCCTGGCGGCCGCCGTTGGCGCTGCCTTTGTCGTCCCCTTTCCGGCTATGGGAGCGGACGACACGGAAGTCCAGAAAATCCGCGATGAGATAAAAGACCTGCGCGATAGCTATGAGACGCGCATCCGCCAGCTCGAGAAACGCCTCGAACAAACCGAGCAGCAGCCCGCCGCAGCGCCGGCCAGTGCGGCGGCCGCGCCCGCGTCTGAACCCGTCGCTTCCGCACCGGCTAACCCGAGCGCGTTCAACCCGCAGATCTCGCTGATCCTCGGCGGCCAGTTCAGCAACCTGCAGCGCGATCCCAATACCTACCAGATCGGCGGATTCATTCCGGGTGCAGGCGACGGCGAGGTAGGTCCCGGCAATCGCAGCTTCAACCTCGGCGAATCCGAGTTGACGATATCGGCGAACATCGACCCGTACTTCTCCGGCTACTTCGTGATGTCGGTGGACTCGGAAAACAACGTCGGAGTCGAGGAAGGGTATATCCAGAATACCGGCTCGATCCCCGGCGTCACTTTCAAGTTCGGGCGCATGTTGTCCGGCTTCGGTTATCTCAATGAGATTCACGCGCATGCATGGGATTTCGTCGACGCGCCGCTGGTACACCAGGCATTTTTCGGTGGCCAGCTCCAGGAGGATGGATTGCAGGCGCGCTGGCTGGCGCCGACCGACCTGTTTGTCGAACTCGGCGTCGAAACCGGCCGCGGCAGCAGCTTCCCGGGATCGGATCGCAACAAGAACGGCGTCAACTCCGGAATGATCTTCGCGCATGTGGGCGACGACATCGGGACCAGCAACAGCTATCGCGTCGGTGCGTCCTACCGCAGGACCAAGGCACAGGACCGGACCTACGACGACATCGACTCGATCGGCGCGCCGGTGGTCAATGCGTTCACCGGAGACAGCAAGATCTGGGGACTGGATTTCGTCTGGAAGTGGGCGCCGAACGGCAATACGGTCGACCGCAACTTCAAGTTCCAGGCGGAATACATGCACCGTACCGAAGACGGCACGCTGGCGTTCGACACCACCGGCGCAAACCTGGACGGCGGCTATCGCTCCAGCCAGTCCGGCTGGTACGCGCAGGGCGCCTATCAGTTCATGCCGCGCTGGCGCTTTGGCCTGCGTTACGAAGAGCTGCATAGCGGCGATACGAACATTGCGCTCGTCAACAGCGGCGTGCTGAACGCGACGGACTTTCCGCGACTGGCGGAACACGACCCGCGACGGTCCACCGCGATGATCGATTTTTCGCCGTCCGAGTTCTCGCGCTTCAGGCTGCAGTTCGCGCGCGACGAGGCCCGCTTCAACCAGGCGGACAACGAGATCTTCCTGCAATACATCATGAGCCTCGGCACCCATGGCGCACACAAGTTCTAGCGCCCGCTCGCGGTTCTACACGCATTGCAAGCCAACGGAATCTTCCGGCTCGCGCATGCGCAGCCGATACGAAAGGATAGGAACATGAAAGCATGGAAAGCAATTCTCGGCGCCGCACTGTTGTGCGCGTGCGCACCGGCGTTCGCCAAGGTAAACATTTTCGCGTGCCTGCCGGAATGGGCGGCGCTTGCCGGCGAGGTCGGTGGCGACAAGGTTTCGGTTTATCAGGCCTCGAACGCGCTGCAGGATCCGCATCACATCGAAGCGCGCCCGAGCCTGGTGGCGCATATGCGCAGCGCCGACCTGGCGATCTGCACCGGCGCCGAACTCGAAATCGGCTGGCTGCCGGTCTTGCAGCAAACGGCCGGGAACGACAAGGTGAAGCCGGGACAACCCGGCTTCATCGCCGCCTCCGATTTCGTCGACCGGCTGGAGATCCCGACACGACTCGATCGCGCAGACGGCGACGTCCATCCCGCCGGTAATCCCCACATCCAGCTCGATCCGCACAACATTGCCAAGGTCGGCGCGGTGATCACGCAACGCCTGCAGCAGATCGATGCCGCGAACGCCGCTTACTACGACGCGCGCGGCAAGGATTTTCAGGCACGCTGGGCGCAGGCGATTACGCGTTGGGAAAAAGAAGCTGCGCCGTTGAAGGGCTTGCGTATCGTGCCTTATCACAAGGATGCGGTGTACCTGATCAAGTGGCTCGGGATGGTGGAAGTCATGAACGTCGAACCCAAGCCCGGCATCCCGCCCAGCGCCGGTCATCTTTCCGAACTGGTCGGGCGTTTGAAGGGCGGTGCCGCCGATGTCATCTCCCGCTCGGCCTACCAGGATCCGAAGGCCGCAGCATCGCTTTCGGAAAAAACCGGTATCCCGGCAGTTGAGTTGCCCTATACGGTTGGCGGCACGGAGAAGGCCAAGGATCTGTTCGGCCTGTTTGACGATTCCATCGCAAGGCTCAAGGCGGTGACAAAATAATGACATTCAACCTCGAACCCAGCATCCTCGTTCCCGCATTGCTGGCGGGCCTGCTCGTCACCGCGACGCACGCGCCGCTGGGTATCCAGGTGCTGAACCGCGGCATTGTCTTCATCGACATCGCCATTGCGCAGATCGCCGGCGTCGGCGTCATTGCCGCGGATTCTTTCGGTTGGGAAACCGAGGGCGGAGGCTTGGCCGTGCAGATCTCAGCCCTTGCGGCTGCACTGCTCGGCGCGCTGTTCCTGACCTGGACGGAGAAGCGCTGGCCGCATATTCAAGAGGCGATCATCGGCACGGTGTTCATACTGGCCGCTACGCTGAGCGTTTTGCTGCTGGCCGGCAATCCGCACGGCGGCGAATATCTCAAGGACCTCCTGGTCGGCCAGATCCTCTGGACCAGCCACTCGCAATTGATCATCGTCGCGGTGCTGACCACGGTGGTCCTTGCGTCCTGGTTCGGTATCGGTCGCGACCGACTCGGCCGCGTCGGGTTTTATCTGCTGTTCGGGCTTTCTGTTACCGCGTCGGTGCAGATGGTGGGCGTGTACCTTGTGTTCTCGAGTCTGATCATTCCGGCACTCGCTACGCGCAATGCGGTGCGGTTCCGGCTTGGCAAGGCCTATGCCGTGAGCGGCCTGGGCTATCTTGCCGGCCTCGTGGCCTCCACGCTGTTCGATCTGCCAACGGGCGCGATCATCGTCTGGGCCATGGCCATCATCGGCATTGTGGCTTCCACGCTCGAGCCGGCACGGCCGGTCGCTTGAACTCTCCAGTACAATCCCCACCTGAAGTGTAGTTGCCGGGCGCTGCGCGTCCGGCGTGTGTTTTCCGCGACGAAACGTGCGCGCGATTGCGTACGGCTAAAGACCCCCTGTAATGAGCGAACCCTTTCACGGCACCACGATCCTCTCCGTCCGTCGCGGCAATAGAGTCGCGCTTGGCGGAGACGGCCAGGTTACCTTCGGCAACATCGTCCTCAAGGCAAGTGCGCGCAAAGTGCGGCGCCTTTACCACGAGAAAATACTCGCGGGCTTTGCCGGCGGTACGGCGGACGCCTTCACCTTGTTCGAGCGTTTCGAAGCGAAACTGGAAAAGCATCAGGGACACCTGCTGCGTTCCGCGGTCGAACTGGCCAAGGACTGGCGCACCGATCGCATCCTGCGCCGGCTCGAAGCCATGCTCGCTGTCGCGGATCACGAATCGTCGCTGATCATCACCGGCAACGGCGATGTCGTCGAACCCGAACTCGGCCTCGTCGCCATCGGCAGCGGCGGCCCGTATGCGCAAGCCGCAGCGCGCGCACTGCTGGAAAATTCCGAAATGTCGCCGCAGGAGATCGTCAAGAAAGCGCTGACCATCGCCGGCGAGATTTGCATTTATACGAATCAGAATCACGTAATCGAGACTCTCGATTAGGGGTGAGGGACGAGGGGCGAGGGATGAGGGATCTAAAGATTTCCGTCTCAAGCGCCTGAGCCCTCGCCCCTCGCCCCTCGCCCCTCGTCCCTCACCCCTATGTCCTCAATGACCCCCCAGGAAATCGTCCACGAGCTGGACAAGCATATCGTCGGCCAGGACGATGCCAAGCGCGCCGTTGCGATCGCGTTGCGCAATCGCTGGCGCCGACAACAAGTGGCCGAGCCGCTGCGCCAGGAAATTACGCCGAAGAACATCCTGATGATCGGCCCGACCGGCGTGGGCAAGACCGAGATCGC
>JBDTTE010000285.1:0-4466 GCA_039930785.1 Betaproteobacteria bacterium
TCGATGGTTTGTTTCGCGGAACCGTCGACGCGGCCCACTTCGACGATCTTGCCGCTCGCTATTGCCACATCGGCATGCCGGCCCGGCGCGCCGGTGCCGTCGATGACCAGACCGTTTTTGATCAGCAGGTCGTACGCCATGTTTGCCTTTATTCCTTCGTCGTGAGTTAGTGCACTTCAACATATGGCTGCCGCGTGGTTCCGGGCATCTTGCGATCGTTTTTCTCCCACGTCGCGCGGAAAAAACTGTCGCCATTCCCCTACATTATCTGAATTGATGCGAAGGCATTTCGGACGCTGCTGTCGTTGATCGACGTCGCTTTACCCAGCGAATACGCGTTCTGCGCGGCATTTATGTCGAATTGCATGTCCATCATTGCCGCTTTCATCCCAATGCGGACGTTTGCATGTCTCTTGCTTTATCTGCTTCGGTCCTGCTTGTTTTGTTCGTATTTTCGCATCGCCCCGGCGGTACTCGTTTTAATCCTGCGTCGACACGTGGTCCACATGAGATTCGCAGAAAAAATATTGCTCGCATGCCTCGTATCCTGCCTCCTCGCCGCGTGCGGCGGGGGAGGCGGTGGCAGCACGGACGGCGACGGAAGCAGCACCGGCAGCAGCACTGCCAGCGCCCCGGCGGGCATGGGCGGCGCACCGGTCATGCCTGGCCCTCCGGCACCCACGACCGCACTCTTTACCCAACCGCACGCGTGGACGAACGACGTGTCCGCATTGACGCCCTCTACCCGTTCGGCCGCCATCATCGGTGCGCTCACCTCGCTGGGTGGGTGGGGTGCGGGGTCGCTGCGAATCGATTTTACGATCGCCCTGCTGTTCGCCGATAGCACGACGCCGCGGCGGACCATCACCGCGCAAGCAGGGGGCTACTGCTTCGGCGGCCCGGATTGCGATGCCGTGTCGCTGCAGATGCCAATCCCCGCGAATGGAAACACAGAGGGCAGCAGCAATTACGTGTGCAATACGTCGAGCAACGATTGCCATGTGCTCGTAGTGGAAACCACCAGCAATAAGCTCTACGAACTCTACAACGCGACGCAATCCGGTGCCGCCTTCACCGCGCTCGGCGCCTTCGTGTGGGACCTCACCAAGCAGTATCCCGACAGCCTGCGCGGCGACCAGTGCACGTCCGCCGACGCGGCGGGATTGCCGATGGCTGCGTTGCTGGCAACCAGCGACGAAGTGGCAAACGGCGAAATTCCGCACGCGCTGCGCTTCATCCTGCCCAACGCGCGCATGAAGCAGGGCGTGTTCGTGCATCCGGCCACGCACGCCGGCGGCCCGTCTAGCGCGAACGACAACGCGCCGCCCTATGGCGTGCGCTTCCGCCTGAAGGCCGGCTTCGATGAATCGCCGTTCAATACCGCGCAGCGCGTTGTGCTGCGTGCAATGAAAAAGTACGGAATGATCCTGAGCGACGGCGGCAACATCGCGCTGACCTTCGCCGATGACCGGCTGTCGCCAAACAAGTGGGCGACCCTCGGCATAGGCAGCTCGTCATTCAGCGCGATTCAGGTCGGTGATTTCGAGGTGGTGGACCTCGGCGCGGAAATCCCGCTGACGTTCAACTGCGTGCGCAATCCTTAGGGCGAAACCACGCAAGCCCCTTCTTTTCACCGCAAAGACGCGGAGAATATGTTTCGCACTATTAGTTGCTAGATCGATTCGACGAACTTCACGAGCGCGTCCCGCTCTGCCCCAGTCATGGCGTGAAACGCTTCTCGCGAACGCTCCGCCTCGCCGCCGTGCCACAGGATTGCCTCAGTGACATTGCGCGCGCGACCAAAATGCAGCATCGCCGTGCTGCCGCTCACGGTTTGCGACAAACCCAGGCCCCACAATGCCGGCGTGCGCCAGTCGCGCGGACCCGCTTCGAAATCCGGTCGGCCATCGGCGAGGTCGTCGCCCATGTCATGCAGCAGCATGTCCGTGTAGGAAGACCTGGTCGGATAACTGCGGCAGGTTGGGAGATGTCCCGGTTTTCAGGTCGGGCACATGGCAGATCGCGCACTGCGCTTTCGCGAACAAACCGGCTCCTTGCCTGACTCTGGAGTCAGACGGCGCGCGGCGGGCGGGCACCGCCAAGGCTTGCAGCCAGAGTTCCACCGCGTCGATCTCGTGATTGATCAATTCCGGAAAATTTCCCGGCAGTTGCTTTGCGCAGAAGGTTTGCACCGCCGGACAATTCTGTTCCGGGGTACAGGCGCGAATTCACGCCCATGTCGCCGATCGCCGCTGCGGCGATCTGCTGCTTCAGGCCCGGAACGTTCGCCTTCCAGCCGTAGCGTCCAAACGCGATGCGCTTCGCCGCGACATCCCATACGCGATTGGGCCGGCCATTGAAACCCAGCGCGCGCTGTCGCTCGGCAATGGCGAGCACGGTCGCCTCGGGAACCGCATCGAGAAATCCGATCCCCACCAGCGGCTGCGCAATGCGCAGCGACAGCATTGCGTTGTCGCCAAGCTCACCGAATTTCGGGTTGTCGATGCGCAGTTTCGGCTTGCGCAGCGAAACCGTTTCGCCGTCGGCAAACGCGACCGTGCGTTCTTCCCAGTCGAGAAAAAGATCCCCTTCGTTGGGGACTGGCGCACCCGAGTAGGCGACATCCACGCTGCGCCCGTCGATCGAGCGATTCTGCAACTGGTCGCCATAGTGCGGATGCGGATTCGGCCCGCCATGGGCATCGGTGCCGGGAATGCTCACGCGCACCAGCATCGATAACAGCTGTTCGTCCGCGACTTGTGGAGGTTTGCCGCGACCCGAATTAACGTGGCACGCACTGCAGCGATCGGCGATGAATGTCGGCCCAAGGCACCAATCGCCATTCAGGGAATTGACGGTCGCCCATTGGCGGTTGAATACACTGCGCCCCACCATGAATGTCTGACGTTGTTTTTGCGTCAGCACCGATGCCGGTTCGGAAAAGGCCTGTCGATCGAAACGCTGGATGGTGAAGCGGCCGGCCGAAAGTGCAAGGTCTTCGGTTGCGTCGTCGCCAATCGCAAGCGAACCCGCAACGAGCAGCAACGAAGCCGGTAGCAGGTAGCGAAGGCGCATATCGGTTATTCCAATTCGGGCTGACAACACATTTCCCGGTTTGCTAGAGTCGCTGCACGTTTGACTGCCTCATCGATCGCGATCGCGCGCATGACCGAACCCCCTCGCAGTATCGCTGTCTCTCTCACGCGAGGCTGATTAAAGTCACCGGAACGATAGCAGCGCTATTCGCCCGACATTGCATCCCCCATAGAGGAAATCCATTGTGACCTGTACTCCATTTTCCATACGAGGTTTATACATGAACAAGAAACTCAACATTCTGTCCGCTGCCATCCTGGCGGGGCTGGTAATGGGCACCGCGCAGGCTGCTGACCTGCAGCCCTATGCACACAAGGGGCAAATACTGCAGCGCCTGAGCGTTTTCGACAATCCGGAAAGTGCGATCTTCAGCGCGGACGGCAAATACGTTTTCGTTTCCAATGCCGCTGAACTGGGCCTGCCGGACAAAGGCTTTGCGTGGACGAACGGCGCCGGCTACGTCAGCAAGCTCGAAGTCCAGTCGGACGGCACGCTGAAAATGGTCGAAGAGAAACTCGTTAGCGGCCTGACCGCACCGCTGGGCCTCGCGGTCAACACTGTCGGCACGAAGAAATTTCCCAAAGGCACGGTTTTCGTAGTTCAAGGCACAGCGCCGCTCGCGGAAGCGGACGGTACGCCGGTTAAGGACATCGCAAAACACAATCCGAAGATCACGGCATTCAATGTCGACGGAAAGGTGCTGGGTGAAATCAGCCTGGGCACGGGTTCGGCCGCGGAGAAGGCTGCTGGCGTGATTGCGACCCTGGGCAATGCGCTTGCGTTCGACAAGGAAGGCAATTTGTACGCAACGGATACCGGCATCGGCGGCGCGTCATTCGATCCGCCGCTGGCAACCAAAGGGGGCGGCGTCTATCTGTTCCCGCATGCTTCCCTCGATGCACTCGCCGACGGCAAGGACGCGAAGGTGTCTTACCTGGCAGTGCCCGAAGGCGGACCGGATGGCATCGAAGTCGGCCCCGATCGCAAGATGCATTTCAACACCGTCGGCGTTGTCGGCGGCCTGAAGGATCCCGCGGAAGGTGGCGAGTATCGCGTTTCGAAGAAGGACATCGAATCGGGTCACCTGCCGGCGCCGTTCGCCAAGGGCCTCGGCGCGCTGGACGGCCTCGACTTCGCAGGGAACGTGCGCCTCGACACCGAGATCAAGAACTCGAGCACGGTGATCGTTACCACTGGAAGGGGCAAGATCGCAACGCTGACCTACGACCAGGACATCAAGTTTGCGGGCCCGGCCGACATCGCCGTGAGGAAGCAAAAGGACGGCAGCTACCTGTTGCTGGTTCCGGAACTGGCGGCGACATCGCCAAACAATCACGACAACACCGTGACTGTGGTGCGGTTGCCAGCGG
>JBDTTE010000286.1:0-4420 GCA_039930785.1 Betaproteobacteria bacterium
GACGCGGTCTTCCCGACCTTCATCATCCAAGAGATGCCGCATGGACTCGTCGGCGAGGCCATTCCGCTATCCGCGCGCCTGATGGCCCTTGCCGATGTGTACGACGCGCTGATCTCCCGCCGCGTCTACAAGCCGCCATTCCCGCACGAAAAAGCAGTGGCGATCATTACCGAAGGTCGCGGCAAGCATTTCGACCCGATGATGGTGGATGCCTTCCTTGAAATCCAGGAAGAGTTTCTGGCCATTGCGAATCGCTACGCCGACTCGGAAGAGGACGTCCATGCGAAGACACGCACCGCCTAGCGCCACGACGGCAGTGGAGAAAATTCGAAACAAACTGCGGACTACTTTTCGATCTCCAGCCATTTCACCAGGTCAGCGGACAGCAGCGGTTTGCTGAATAAATATCCTTGGCCCTTGTCCGCGCCGAGCTGGCGGACGACGTCCGCCTGGGCCTGGGTTTCTATTCCCTCTGCCACTGTGTTCATCCCCAGGCTGTGGGCTACGTGAATCGTGGCTTCGATGAGGACACGATGGTGGAGGCTGGTATCGGCCTTGCTGACGAACGAGCGATCTATTTTTACCGTATCGACGGGAATCTGGTGGAGGCTGGAGAGGGAAGAGTAACCAGTGCCGAAGTCGTCCAGCGCCAGCGTTAATCCGAGCGCCTTAAGTTCGCGCAATTTTGCCAGCGCGGATTCGCCCTGCGCGGCCAGGCTTTCGGTTACTTCGAGTTGCAACTGCGCGGGAGGCATACCGCTCGAACGCAGGATGCCGTCCACAATGGATATCAGTCCGGGCTCGCCGAGTTGGCCGCGCGATAAGTTCACTGCGAGCGTGCGTGGCGCGCGCGCTCCGAGCTGTGCCTGCCATTGCACGAATTGACGACACGCCGTTCTGAGCACGAACTCCCCCAGCGCGTCGATCAGGCCGCATTCCTCGGCCACGGAAATGAATTCGAACGGCGGCACCACGCCGCGGAGAGGATGCTGCCACCGCACCAGCGCTTCCACGCCCGCAGAACGCTCGACGATACCCTCGGCGCTTTGCTTTCCCTGCAGGCCGACCACCGGCTGATAGACGACGAAAAGCTGGTCGTCGGTCAACGCCAGGCGCAGGTCGACCTCCAGGCTGGCACGATGCGTCGCGCGTGAATGCATGCCCGGCTCGAAAAGAACAAATCGCATGCCGCCCGCACGTTTGGCTTCCGCCATCGCGAGGCTGGCATCCTGCAGCACGGCATCCGCATCGGCGCTAGCCGTGTCTCGCAGTACGACGCCCATGCTGACGCTGCAAAACAGTTCGTGCGTTCCGATGGTGTAGGGCTTGGCCAGCTGATCCACCAGTCGCTGCGCAACACCGTACACATTGTTCGGAGGTTTCAGGTCGTCCAGCAAGACTGCGAATTCGTCGCCACCGATTCGGGCAATCAGGGGGCCGCCGAGCGTGCCTGGTCCATCCCGGGGTCTCGATCGCAGCGTGGAGCGCAGGCGCTCGGCAATCAGGCTCAGCAGCTTGTCTCCAACCGCATACCCCAGCGAATCGTTGATCTGCTTGAAGCGGTCGCCGTTCATGTACAACAGCGCGAACTCGTGGCCCGGTTCTTTCGCTGCCAACTTCATGGACGCCTGGAGCCGTTCCAGGACCGCGAAGCGGTTCGGTAGCCCGGTCAGCTTGTCGACGCGTTCCGCGACGCCGAGTGTGCGGGACAGGCCTTCCTGCTCTCGCTGAACCTCCAGGGTAACGTCATTGATCACCGCCACCAGCCGGGCTTCGTCCAGCTTCAGCATGCTGATCGACAATACAACTGACCCCGCACTGCCGCCGGTGGCCGGGAGGGGGATGCGAAGGGAGTCGCACACGACCCCACTGGGCTGGTCAACAGCAGCGGCCATATGACGCAATCGCGGCGCAACGTTTTCCAGTGCAGTGAATAAATTGTCCAGGCCGCCATCGCGCGACAAGGGCATCAGCAGCCGCGCGGTCGTCGGATTCATCATCTCGATGTCGCCCGCAAGAGTGGTCTGGACCAGGCCGATCGGTGCCTGATACAGAAACTGCATGAGGGATTCATAGGTCGCGGCTGTAACCATCACGAACGCCGCCTCCCGGCGGGATTTATTATCGATCCGGGCTGTATTTCCGCAGACCAGCATTCAATTCGGTTGCGTCCAGCCGCCTTTGCGGCGTACAAGGCCCGGTCGGCGTGCTGGATCAACGCGTCCAGGCCGACCATGCTGTCGTCCATTGCGGCGACGCCTCCGCTGAGGGTGTAGGAAATGCTGACGCCGTCCGTTGTCACCGGCTTCGACTCGACTGCACGTCGTAGCCGGTCGGCTACGCCCGCCGCACTTTGCAAATTCGTCGAGGGCAGGAGGATGGCGAACTCTTCACCGCCGAAGCGCGCCACTACGTCGACCTGCCGAAATGTGAATGTGAGCAGATTGGCCAGGTGGCACAACACGGCATCGCCGGCGGGATGTCCGTAGGTGTCGTTCACGTGCTTGAAATGATCGATGTCGAACAAGATCAGCGAGATCTCTCTTGGCGAGCGCTTCCTGCGCTCCAGTTCGAGTTCGGCCGCTTCGAAAAAAGTCCGGCGGTTGGCAATTCCGGTGAGGAAATCGCAGGACAAGTCCTTGCGCCGCGCTTCGCTCGCCTCACGCTTGTCGGTGATGTCGCGAACGATCAGGCAGTAGGCGGAATCTTCCACGCCCACGGAAAGCGCCGGGTCAGTACCGGGAGCGGCCTGCTCGCGTAGCGGAGCGATCATCGCACTACCCCAGAATCGGGTGCCATCCGCCTTCACTCGCCAGCCTTCGTCCACCGTCCATCCGTCGTCGTCGGCCTCGTTCATACGGTCCAGCAGCCGGTCCGCTGTCATCGCGCCGTCGGGGTAAAAGATCGAAAAGGGTTGGCCGAGTACGTCGTCGCGGGAAAAGCCGGTTACGCGACTGATGCTCGCGTTCCATTCATCGATACGCCCCGACGAATCGAGGCTCATCAGGGCGTAGTCGCTGATGCCGGTCAGGATGGCGTTGAACCAGGCTTCGTTTTTCTTGAGCAAGCGTTCCTGCTGCACCTGAAGCGAAATGTCGTTCAGCACAGCCATGAGTCGTGTCTCGTCAAGCTTGAGCAGGCTTAGCGACAGCGTCTGTGGCGCGGATTTGCCGCGTTCCCCGGCGCTCAGGCGGATCCGTAAACCGTCGCACACCATGCCGCTCGACGCAGCGAAGGCCGAAACCCGATGACGCAGATCCGGTGCGACGCCCTCGAGTGCGGTGAACAGATTCGCGAGGGTGCCGTCGCGCGAAAGCGGCATCAGCAACTGGGCCGAAATCGGATTGATCAGCACGATGTCGCCCTCCATCGAGGTCTGCGCAAGCCCGACAGGCGCGAGGTACAGGAACTGGATCAGCGCTTCGTGTTCGTCGGCGAGTATCGCCGCCTGGTCGCGCACTCAGGAAGGCCGATTCACCAGAACGTAGCGCATGGCCAAGCCAGGTTCTGCCAGCAGTCGGAGCTTTACCTTGACGGGGCGCATGCGCAGCGTCAGCACATAGTCGATGGTCGCATCGAGGCCGACACCGGTGGTCGCGGCATCTTCGAATCGTTGGGCAACCATGTAGTTGTTCATGCAGGGCGCCACCGCCGTGAACAGCGGGAAACCCACTACCCGTTTCGGCGACAAGCCTGCATTCCTGGACTCGAAACTGTTATAGAGGCGAACAACGGTTTCGGCATCGAAGCCGATAACGCCGAAGTCGAGGCCATCGAGGGCGCCCTCGTCGAGAGCGGCGATCCGGCTACACATATCCGGATCGTTGAAAACCAGCGGTAATACTTCGCTCATGTCGCATGCTCCGTTTACGTGCACCATTAGAGATGCGGCATGCGAATTTGTATGTTCGCTGGGACACATTGGGAGCGAGCGTCTCGGCTGCGCAATCCGCGACTTGTAGTCAACTCCCACGGTGAAAAATGGATGGACCCCGCTGCCAGGGTTCGAACTCGTGGGCACTTTCAGCCAGAAGTGCGACCGTTTCGACACGATCGCGTGCTTGGGCATCGGCAAACGGCAGGAGATGCGCCGCTTCGTCGAGAACAGGCCTGAATCAGACGGCGATCCGGCATCTGAAGACGATGGTGGGGGGTCAACCACGTGGCCTATGACTTTTCGTCCAGGCTGCCCGCCACCGTCAAGCGGGCATGGGGTTCGTCTCAAATAACCAGTCGCGCGAAGCCTGGTATGCGGCAACCCTGAGGCGGCGACCCTAGATTGCGATCTCCACGTCGACCGGGCAATGGTCGCTGCCCAGAACGTCCGCGTGGATGGCAGCGCCTTTCACCGCACTTCGAAGCGCTGAAGAGACGAGCACATAGTCGATTCTCCAACCGACGTTGCGCGCGCGGGAATTGG
>JBDTTE010000287.1:0-4352 GCA_039930785.1 Betaproteobacteria bacterium
GGGCATCGGGCTGCGCCTGCCGGCGGCCACCGCGAGGGAACTGCAATTCTCACGAAATGACGTCTTCCCGTTCCAGCCCGGCGGCGCGGCCAGCACGAAGGAATGGATACAGATCAACTGCGCCGACGTGGCCGACTACGAAAAGCATCTTCCGCTGTTCCAGTCGTCGCTCGACTTCGTGAAAACCGGCCGGATGTAAGCAGTAGGGGCGTACCGCGCGCGATAGATTGCTGATCGGCGGCCGCGCCGTGTAGACTTCGCAGCAGATCGGGCAGCGCATGCATTGCGCGACCCCGACAAGCGCCCTCTTCCAACCAAAGGAAGAGGCAGGGAGGCACTAAAGACACAGGAGTCATTTAGTGGACATCCCGCATGCTTCTCCCAACCTCTATAACGAGGCTCTCGCACCCGTCGTCGAACGCAAGTGGGGTGCCTTCAGCATCTTCAACGTCTGGACGTCGGACGTTCACAGCCTCTGGGGCTATTACCTCGCAGCCAGCCTGTTCCTGCTCTCCGGAAGTTTCCTGAATTTCATTGTCGCGCTCGGCGTGGCCTCGATCGTCATCTTCCTGCTGATGAACCTGGTCGGCTATGCAGGCGTCAAGACCGGCGTCCCGTTTCCCGTCCTGGCTCGCGCCTCGTTCGGCATCTGGGGCGCCAACGTTCCGGCGCTGGCGCGTGCCATCGTCGCCTGCTTCTGGTACGGCGCGCTGACTGCCGCCGCGTCAGGTGCGATCGTAGCCTTGCTCACGCGCAACGAGGCCTTGCACGAGATCCACACGAACACGCACGTACTCGGACATTCCGGGCTGGAGGTGATCTGCTTCATCAGCATCTGGGCGCTGCAGTTGCTGATCGTCCAGAGGAGCATGGAGGCGGTGCGCAGGTTCCAGAACTGGGCCGGCCCCGCGGTGTGGGTCATGATGCTCATTCTCTGCGTGGGCCTGTGCATCAAAGCCGGCGGCATCTCGTTCGACCACGGCATTCCGGGGGAGGTGTTGCTGCGGGAAACCGCAAGCGCAGGTGTCTTCGGCGAGCCGGGTTCACCCACGGCATTGATGGCTGTCGCCGCAACCTGGGTCACGTACTTTGCCGCGCTCTATCTGAATTTCGGCGACTTCTCGCGATACGCGCGCAACACGGAAGCGGTTCGCGCCGGCAATCTTTGGGGCCTGCCGATCAATCTCGTTCTCTTTTCATTGGTGGCGGGCATCACGACGATTGCGGCGTTCAAGGTGTACGGCGAAGTGACGCTGCATCCCGAGCAGATCGCGGCGAAGTTCGACAATGGGTACGTCGCCCTGCTGGCTGCGCTGACTTTCGTTGTTGCAACGCTGGGCCTCAACGTCGTCGCAAATGCCGTCTCGCCGGCCTTTGCTTTTTCAAACGCGTCGCCGAAGTCCGTCGATTTCCGGAAGGGCGGCTACATCACCGCGTTGATCGCGCTCATGCTCTATCCGTTCTCGCCGTGGGATGGCAGCGCCGCGGCGTTTGTCGGCGTGATCGGTTCCACGATGGGGCCGCTGCTCGGCGTGATCCTGATCGACTATTACCTGATCGCCAGGGGTTCGATCGACATCAACGCGCTCTATCAGGAACGGGGACAGTACCGCTACCAGGGTGGCTTCAACGTCGTTGCGTTCGTGGCGGCCGGAATCGGCGTGGTCTTCTCGAGCATCCTGCCCAATTTCAGTAACGTCCTGCCACCATGGTGGGGCGTTTACGGCTGGTTCTTCGGCCTGGCGATTGCGGGCACCCTCTACTTCGTCCTTGCGACGATGGTACCGAGGCCGGTTCCACAGACCGCGTAACCACGCTCGCGTCGCAGGATCCCAATGCAAATCTCCGGAAGCGAGCGCCGCGTGGTGCTCGCATCTTCGGCAGGAACGAGGCCGTTCCGCGGCCCGCTTTCCTCAGCTTGCGTCACCCAAGGAAAATAACATGGACAAAATTACTGCCCGGCACTATGACATAGCCGACAAGCTGGAGGATGATGCCTACGTGGTCCTCTATATCCAGGCGGCATTTGAAGACGGTGATCCCGCCGTGATCGTCAATGCAATCGGAAACATTGCGCGTGCGCGCGGCATGAGCCGCATTGCGCGTGCAACCGGGCTGGGGCGCGCAAACCTGTATCGGGCGCTTTCGCGCGATGGCAATCCGGAGTTCGTTACCATATTGAAAGTGGTCAAGGCGCTCGGAATTCGACTGCATGTCGATACCAAGTAACGTCGCACTGCGCGCGCCAGGGCTGCGATCGGGCGATCCCATGCGCGAACGGGGTCGCGCCTTACTCGATCAGTAAATCGCTTTGACACAGCGCGGCCAGAAGACATCCATGTGACACCGCGTGCGCGAAGCCACCACATTCGCGCACCTTAATTACGCCCCGACCTCTTTGGGCGCACCTAATTAGCGCGCACCACTTCGATTCCCCACGCGGGCAGTTATATCGGCCCGCGTCTTTCCCGATTCCCGCACTCCGAGGTGTTACCCCCACGGGGGTATTGAGTGGCCGGGGCCTCCAAGCATCTAATCGATCGCAGTGAACCAGCCCGCGTTTTGCGTAAACGCAATCGCTGCAGCACGGTTCACGCGAAGGTCCTTGTACGGTTAACGAATCGAAAAAAGAGGGTGACAAACATGCCCAATGATCTGTCTGAACCGATCGCGGCAATGGGGAACAGCGCTGCCAGCGCCGTTCGCGTGGCCTGCGACGTAGGAGGAACGTTTACCGATATCTGCATCGTCAACGAAAGTTCGGGCCGCATGCACGTGGCGAAGGTCGCGACGACGCCGGATCCGATCGAAGGCGTCCTGCAGGGCATTTCCGCTGGCGGCGTCGACCTGAAGGACATGATTCTGTTCTCGCACGGCACGACGCTCGCAACCAACGCGCTCATCACCCGCAAATTTCCACCGGCCGTCATGGTCACAACGCAGGGATTCCGCGACGTGATCGAGATTCGCCGCGGCACGCGCAACGACCTGTGGGATACCTACGCGGAAATGGCGGGGCCTTACATCCGCCGCCGCGACCGCCTGACCGTCAAGGAGCGGGTGGACTACGCAGGCAAGATCGTTACACCTCTGGATGAGGCGGAGGCGCGCGCGCTCGCCGCCGTCATCCGTCGCCGCAAAGTCAAGACCGTCGCGATCTGCTTCATCAACGCGTTCGCCAATCCGGAAAACGAGGAGCGGATGCGCGAGATCCTGATGGAAGAGCTCGAAGGCGTCGCGATCTCGATCTCCAGCGAAATCATGCCGGATATTTTCGAGCACGAGCGCTTTTCCACAACGGTAGCGAATGCCGTGCTCGCGCCGGTGGTCGGCTCGTACGGCAAGGGGCTGTCGGAGCGCATGGCCAAGGGCGGCTATAAAGAAGATGTGTTGCTGCTGCATTCGGGCGGTGGCGTGATGACTGCGAAGACCGCCGAGAAATTCGCGGCACGCCTGGCCGCATCGGGCATCGCCGCGGGCGCGATCGCCAGTCGCCATGTCGCGCAACTGGCGGGTTTCGAAAACTCCATCGGGCTGGACATGGGTGGAACGAGTACCGACGTGTCGCTGTGCGATCGCGGCAACCTGCGCATCACCAAGGATTGGCACGTCGAGTACGGCTATCCAATTTGTTTCCCGAGCATCGAGGTGTTGACCATCGGCGCCGGCGGCGGCTCGCTGGCCTGGCTGGATGACGCGGGTTCGCTGCGTAACGGGCCGCAATCCGCGGGCTCCAATCCCGGTCCGGCGTGTTACGACCGCGGTGGCCTCAACGGGACGAATTCCGACGCGAACGTGGTGCTGGGCCGCCTCGGTTCTGAACTCGCCGGCGGCATGGTCAAGCTCAACAAGGAACTCGCCACGAAGGCGATCCTGGAGGGCGTCGCCGAGCCGCTGGGCCTGAGTCTGATGGAGGCTGCGACGGCCGTCATTAAAGTAGCCAACGCCAACATGGCGGATGCGGTGCGCTTGATCTCGATACGCCGCGGTTACGATCCGCGCGACTTTGCGCTGGTGGCTTTCGGAGGCGCGGGTCCGCTGCATGGCGCGGCGCTCGCCAAGGATCTCTCCATTCCAACCGTGCTGATCCCGCCGAATCCCGGCGTGACCTCCGCGCTGGGTTGTTTGCTGGTGGACATCAAGCACGACGTCTCCAGCATGTTCCTGAGCAACGCGAAGGACGTCGATCCCCAGGTTGTCGAGCGCACCTTCCAGTCGCTTGAAGCGGAAGGGCGCGATCGCCTGGAGCATGAAGGCGTGCCGGAAGATCGCATGCTGTTCCAGCGCTTCATCGACATGCGCTATCTCGGGCAGTGGCGTTCCATGGCTGTGCCGGTCAGCGCGCCGATCCG
>JBDTTE010000288.1:0-4346 GCA_039930785.1 Betaproteobacteria bacterium
ACTGTTCACCGTTTACCGTTCACGCTTTCGCATGCGTCACCGTCTCGAACTCCGCGGGCGCGACAATCTCAATGAGTTCGAGGTCGTCCGAATGTTCGATTTCGATATGCTTGATCCCCGGCGGCTGGTGCACACAGGAGCCGGCTTTCAGGGTGACTTCGCCGACGCCGTCGTAGTGGAACTTAACCCAACCCTTGAGCACGTACACCATCTGAAACCCGACCGAATGATGGTGCAGCGTGGGCTCGGTGTGCACGCCGGGCTTCGCACGGATGACGTGTGCGACATAGGCACCGTTGGTCGCGTCGCGAATGCCGAGGTCGCGATATTCGAAAAAGGGCCGCAGGCCGTCGCTCTTGAATTCGGTGGTCTCCGGATGGCTCACCGCAAATTTGTAGCTGTGTTCCATGATCATCTCCTCTGTCTCTAACCCAGTGCCGTCAACGCAAAGGACGCAAAGGAACGCGAAGGAAGGCCTTCAACAAAACGTGCCATCGCGGCTTGCTGGAATAACCGACCGACTTTCCCCACTGGCGGTTTACCTTCGATTCCCTTTGCGATACTTTGCGTCCTTTGCGTTGAAGCCCAGTTCTATTCCTGGTAATGCAGTCGCAGGCCCGGGCGCGGCCAATCGACTTCGAGCAACGTGCCATAGTTCGACAGGGTCACATAAGCCTTGCGCATGTCGGCGCCGCCGAATGCGATGTTCGTGCAGTAGTGTTCCGGTGCTTCGTGGAATTCAACGAGTTCGCCGGCGGGCGAGATGACGCTGATGCCGCCGCGAATCAGCGTCGCCACGCAGACGTTGCCGCCTGCTTCGACCGCCATGGAATCGAAGCGCTGGTAGCCCGGCAGCCCGATCACCAGTTTTCCACCGTGCGGCGAGGGCCAGGGTTGTTTCTCGAGTTCGCCTTCGCCGGTGATGCGAAACGACCACAGGCGGCTGGTTTCGGTTTCCGCCACGTAGAGTGTGTTGCCGTCCGGCGAAAGGCCGACGCCATTCGGTGTGATGATCGGGAACACGGCTTCCTTGATGAGACTGCCGTCGCTGCGAGCGTAGTAGACCCCGCCGCGATCCATCTGACGCTCGGAAACCTTGCCGAGGTCGGTAAACCAGAAGCCACGTTTGCCGTCGAACACGATGTCGTTCGGCCCTTTCAGCGGGATGCCGTTGCATTCGCGATAGAGCTCTTCGATCTTGCCGGTGACGAGGTCGATGCGCTCTATCCGGCCGCCTCGATAGTTGTCCGCGCGGCCGTTCGGGCGCATGTAGCCGCCGGATTCGTGCAGCCAGCGAAACCCGCCGTTGTTACAGATGTAACACTTGCCGTCGGGACCGATCGCCGCGCCGTTCGGCCCGTCGCCCGTGTGCGCGACAACTTCGACGCGCCCCTCTGGATCGACGCGGCTCAACGTGCCGCGTTCGATTTCCACGAGCAATACCGAACCGTCGGCCATTGCAATGGGGCCTTCGGGAAAACGTAGGCCCTTCGTAACTTCCCGCCCTTTGAGCTTGAGCGTCGCCGTCATGCGGCTCCTCCTTATTTTATTTTTATGGTGCGCGCTAACGCGCGAACGTCAGTACGATCGATGCATTCGGGCTTTGCAACACGAGTTGCTGGCCGTCTACTTTATAGGTCGAAGTGCGTTTCAGTGATGTCAGGAAGGCGCGCTCCTGCGACATCAATGCGGGCGAGCCGGCCATGCGCGTCAGGGCGAACCCTGCGGGCGGCCATCTCAGGCGGCCGTCCTCGTCGAAACGGTAGGTCCCCGTAAAACGGTTCACCGACGCATTGCCGGAGACCTTTCCGGAGGGATCGAAGGCTATCGTGACGGGGGAATCCGGCGCGATGGTTTTCTCGACGCCGCTTGAGAGCCATTTGACCAGGCGCCACTCATTGCTCCGCGGCACGCTACTGGTGGCAACCGACTCTATCAGCGGCTTGTCCGACTGCGCGGCCGCAGACTTTTCTTCGGGCGCCATGATCGATTTGTCCGCAGGCACGAGCGCAGGCTCCGGCACGACACGTTGCGCGATCACCGGCTGGTTACCGGCCGGAAGCTCCACGGCGGATTGAGGCGCCGGATCGGGAAACTTCGCGCCTTGCGCGTCGGGCTCTTTGGTCGGAGACGGCGCGTCGGTCGCCGGCGTTTCGTCGCCTGCCACGAATTCCGCGAGTTCCTGCTCGCGCGCGATCGTCGAGCGGATCTGGCAATCCTTTACATATGCCGAGGCGTTGGCCGACGAGGGTGCGCGTACCCCTTGCCAGTTGCACTGTGCGTCGCGGTAGGCGTTGAATTTGCGCTGGCTGTCGATGAATGCACCGAGCACCGGACGACGGCCGCTCGCCTGCAACTGTTCGAGGCGGGTTTGCGCCGCTTTCAAGGTCGCGTTGAGCTTCTGGTTGACTGCCTTGAGCTTGGCATCCAGGCAAGCAATCTGGGTACTCGTGGATTCGCATTCCTGCAGCGGCGTGGCAAGCGCGACGGTGGCGGACAATCCAGCCATTACGAAACCTAGCACCGCTATCGCGGCCGTGAACGGGGCTTTCACTTTGCGGCTCCTGTCAGATCCATCGGGCGGCGTCACGCCAGCAACTGTTCGCACCAGCGCGACACGCGAAGCACGGTTGCGTCGGCGCCCGGGCGCCCGACAACCTGCAAATTGACCGGCAAACCCGCGGCGGATTTTCCACAAGGCATGGACAAGGCCGGGAAACCGCAGAAATTGATCGGTGACGTGAAGCGCGTGAGCGTCGGCGTGACATGCATCGTCCTGCCGCCCAGTTCCACCGTCATGGTACCGCTTTTCGGCGGCAGCACCGGCATGGCCGGAATGATCATCACGTCGGCGTCGCCGAATGAATCGATCATCGACTGGCGGACCTGGTTGCGTAGTTGCTGCGCTTTTATGTAGTCCACGGCAAGGTAGAACTGACCGGTCTCCAGGCGCAGCCGCACGTCGTCTCCCAACTTGTCGGCGTGGTGCGCGAGCAACCCGGAATTGGCCTGCGCGCCTTCGCTGGCCATGGTGATCAGCTGGATGCCCGGCGCGAGTCCGATGCCCGGAATGTCGACTTCGTTCATCGCCGCGCCGGCCGCACGGAAACGCGCGAGCGCCGCCTCCATTACCGCGCGCACTTCGTCGTCGAGCAGGTCATAGAAAAATTTTCGCGGCTTCACGATACGCGGCGCGCCGATCTTGCCCGGCGGAAGCATCGAGTGCTCGGCCAGACCCGCCATGACTTCGAAAGCGATGGCCGCATCCTCGACATTGCGCACAATAGGGCCGATATGATCGAGCGACCAGGCCAGCGGATACACGCCCGTACGCGGCACGGCGTCGTACGTCGGCTTGAAGCCGACGATACCGCAGCAGGCGGCAGGCAGGCGAATGGAGCCCCCGGTGCACGTCCCCACGGCCACGGCCGCGAGTTCGGCGGCAACTGCCGAGGCAGACCCGCCACTCGATCCGCCAGGTATGTAGCCCGGATATCGCGGATTCTGCACATGGCCGAAATGCGGATTCGCGCTACTGACGCCGAATGCCAGTTCGTGCAGGTTGGCCGTGCCGATGATCAGCGCGCCCGCCGCACGCAATCTCGCCACGACCGGCGCATCCCTTTCCTGCACCGTGGCTTCGATGGCGCGGGTCCCCGCCGTCAGCGGATAACCCCGCACCGACATGAGATCCTTGATCGCGACCGGCACGCCCGCCAGCGGACCGGGATCCTCGCCGCGCTGGATGCGATGGTCGAGCGCGTGCGCTTCCTCCATGACCAGCGTCGGATTGACGGTGATGAAAGCATTAAGGTGGCGATGCGCTTCGATGCGGGCGAGGAACAGCTCGGCCACTTTCACCGGCGATAGCACGCGATGCCGGACCTGGTGCGCGATCTGCGCCGCGCTGGCGGAAACGAGCTCTCCCGCAGCGGCGGGCTCGTAACGGCCGGGCGGATGACTCTCCACGGATGCAGTGGGCGCAGGAACGAACGGCGTCGTAGACACAGCGGCCTCGAATACCTGCTCGATGTCGGCCAATCCCAGGCCGAACCGCTGCTCCCAGTCGGCGAGGCGTTCGGGATGGGCATAGCGACGAAAAGCGGATACGGCGCGGAGGAATTCGTTTAGGGGGCGAGTCATTTTAGGGGCGAGGGGCGAGGGGCGAGGGGCGAAAGAAGAATAGTTCGATTAAAGCACGATCAGAATTTTTTTGAGTTCTGCTTGCCCTCTCCCCTCGTCCCTCGCCCCCCGTCCCTGGTGTTCTCACAGAAACAGCGTGAGAACACCCGTGTACCCATACAGCCGGTTATGCGAAATCTCGCCGTTGCAGAAGAATCCGACGA
>JBDTTE010000289.1:0-4329 GCA_039930785.1 Betaproteobacteria bacterium
GTCGCGCAACTCGATGTCGACGCCGAGGTCGTACGAATTGAGCTTGAGCTTGTAGCCCGGCTTCAGGCCATGATCCTCGCTTACGTTCATCGACAAGGTCGCGATCTCGCCCTCGACGGTGAGCTGCCAGTGCCGGTACTGCTCGGGATGCGTGTCGTAGGTGGTGGGACGCTGCCCGGCTGCGTTTTCTTCCAATACCGCCCTCATGATTTCTCCTCGCTTCAGGCCAGCGTGCGCCTGAGGTCTTTCAAGCTTTGCTTGACAGTGCGTCCGGCGGTGTCGACGACGGCATCGGCCTGCCCGTACAACGCCGCACGGCTTTGCAGGATGCGCTTCAGGTCGGCCATCGCCTGTGCGTTGCCTGCCATCGGTCGCGTATCGCCCTGCGCCATCACGCGGGACATGTGTTCTTCAGGCTTCGCCTTCAGCCAGATGGTCAGGCACGACGCGCGCAGCAGGTCGTAGGTACCTGGATCGGAAACGATGCTGCCGCCGGTTGCGATCACGCAGCGCGGCTGGTTTTCGATGATTTTCTCCAGGCAGCGCTGTTCATAGCGGCGATAACCCTGCTGGCCGTACAACAGAAAAATCTCCGACAGGCCGGTGCCGGCCTCGCGCTCGATCTCGCGATCGAGTTCGATGAATGGCACATTCAGCTCGGCGGCAAGCGCTTCGCCGAGCGTCGACTTGCCCGCCCCGCGCAGGCCGACCAATGCGACACGTTCCCTGCGACCGGCATCCTTGTCGCCGAAGTCGCGCAGCAACTGCGCGCGTACGCGCGCCAGGCGCTGCTTCGGCAGGCGCTGCAAGAATTCATGGATCAATGTCAGATTGAGATTCTGTTCGCCACTTTCCTGCAGCAGGTCGGTCAGCGGCAGACCCAGCGTTGCGGCTACCTGTCGCAGCAGCAGCACGGAAATATTGCCGCGTCCGGCTTCCAGTTCGGCGAGATAGCGCTCCGACACCGCGGAATCGCGCGCGAGGGCCTTACGCGTCAGCCCGCGCCGGGTCCTCGCGTCGCGCACGCGTTCACCCAGGCCGACCAGGAAGCCGCCGTCGTCAATCGCGTTCGCCAGTTTCGTATCGCGTGCGCCCATCGCCTGATTCCCATCCCGCGTGGCTAACATGCACAATAATGCAGCGAACTTTATTGCACTGCATGATATTACATTTATCATCATAGGCCATAATGGCGCCATATCAATCCCCGATTACAAAAAGGGAGTGCTGATAAGTGACGTTGGACCTCAGTATCCTGGTGGGCACCCAAACGGGTGTGGCGCAACTGGTCGCGCAGGAAATTGAACTGCGACTGGACGGCGAGGACATTCGCGTCAAGACGTTGTTGATGGACGACATCGACGCGAGCGTTTTTGCGAGCGGCGGATTGTTCCTGGTCTGCACGTCGACTTACGGGCAGGGCGATGTGCCCGACGGCGCGAAGCCTTTCTATGAAGAACTGCTGAATGGGCGACCTGACCTGTCAATCGTGCGCTATGGACTGATCGGCCTCGGCGACAATGGCACGCACGCGGCTACTTTCTGCTTCGCTGCGAAGAAGTTCGACAAGATATTAAGTGAACTCGGGGCTGCGCGAATCGGCGAACCGCTGTACAACGATTCCAATACCGAGCTGCCAGAAGACGAAGCCGCCGCGTGGGTAGAAGAATGGATCGTGCTATGCCGGGGGCAGTACAGCGAAGCGAAGTCTGCGTAGAAAACTAAAGCCTACCTCTCATCACGAAGACACGAAGATCACGAAGAAACACGAAGAAGAGCAGAGCAAAAAAGAGCTAATGATCTTGCGTGGGCACGTACGGGATGACGAAGGATGCGATGCCGAAGTTTGAACAAGAAACGGGTGCGTATTTTTTCTGTTCCTGCTTCTCTTCGTGTTTCTTCGTGTCTTTGTGTCTTCGTGATGAGATGTAATCAGGGGAGATGTCGTGCCAGGACTGAGTAAAGCTGACCACGGCGTCAGCCCACCGGTGATCGACATTCCGCGCGAGTACAACGCCGCGCACGACCTCATCGAGCGCAATCTTGCTGCGGGTCGCGGATCGAAAACCGCTTACATCGACGACGAGGGACGTTACAGCTACGCGGAGCTGGCGGAGCGCGTCGATCGCGTCGCCAATGTGCTGACTGCGCTCGGCCTCGAGATGGAGAGCCGCATCATGCTCGCGCATCTCGACACGATCGATTTTCCCGCTGTGTTCCTCGGTGCGATCAAGGCCGGCATCGTGCCCGTCACCGCCAATACGCTGCTGACCACGGCAGACTACAAGTTCATGCTCGAGGACAGCCGCGTACGCGCCCTCGTGGTGTCGGAAGCATTGTTGCCCGCGTTTGCTCCGCTGCTGAAGAACCTGCCCCATCTCAGGCATGTCATCGTCTCGGGAAAGAACGCGCATGGCCACCTGCATTTGCAGCAGTTGATGTCGGACGCACATACCAAATTCCAGGTGGCGCCGACCTGTGCAGACGATGCCTGCTTCTGGCTCTATTCTTCCGGTTCGACGGGCACGCCGAAGGGCACGGTGCACGTGCATGCGAGCCTGATCCAGACCGCCGAGCTGTATGCGAAGCCGGTGCTGGGCATACGCGAAGACGATGTGGTGTTCTCCGCAGCAAAGTTATTCTTCGCGTATGGCCTGGGCAACGCGTTGACGTTTCCCCTCGCGGTGGGCGCCACCGCGGTGCTAATGGCCGAGCGGCCGACGCCAGCCGCCGTCTTCAAACGGATCAAGGAACATCGCCCGACGATTTTTTACGGCGTGCCCACCCTCTACGGTGCGCTGCTTGCGAGTCCGGATCTGCCACGGAAGGAGGACATCGCGCTGCGCATTTGTACCTCCGCGGGGGAAGCGTTGCCCGCGGAACTTGGCCGGCGCTGGACCCGGCATTTCGATGTGGAAATCCTCGATGGCATCGGTTCGACGGAAATGCTGCACATCTTCATTTCGAACCGGCCGGGAAAGGTCCGCTATGGCAGCACCGGCCAGCCCGTGCCTGGTTACGAAATTCGCCTTGCGGATGAGCAGGGACGCGACGTCGCCGTGGGTGAAATCGGCGAGCTGCAGATCAAGGGACCGAGCAGCGCCATTCACTACTGGGGCAATCGCGAGAAAACCCTGGCGACTTTTGTGGGGCCGTGGACGCGAGCGGGCGACAAGTACACGTGCGATGCCGACGGTTACTACACTTATGGCGGTCGCTCCGACGACATGCTCAAAGTCAGCGGCATGTACGTGTCGCCCTTCGAGGTCGAGGCCGCGCTGTTGACGCATCCGGACGTGCTGGAGGCGGCCGTGATCGGCGTCGAGGACGAACAAAAGCTGATCAAGCCCAAGGCCTTCGTGGTCACCAAGTCGGGTGTTGCGGCCACGCCCGCGCTGGGCGACGTACTGAAAGCGCATGTAAAAGACAAGCTCGCGCCATTCAAGTATCCACGCTGGGTCGAATTCCTCCCCGAGTTGCCGAAGACGGCGACCGGCAAGATTCAAAGGTTTAAGCTGCGTGGGGGAAAAGCGTGAAGTCGAATTATTCGATGGGGGGAGAAGTCGTGAACGAAAGTAACAATCATCCGAACGGCAGGCGGGACTTTCTGGTCAGTGCCGGCGCATTGGCGAGTGCCGCGCTGCTGCCTTCTCTTGCGCGCGCGCAGTCCGCAAAGCTTCGCGTCGGCCTCATGCTGCCGTACACCGGCACCTATGCGCAGCTTGGGGTGGCCATCGAGAATGGCTTCCGGCTTTCGCTGGAACAGTCCGGCGGAAAATTCGGCGGTCGCGAAGTGGAGTTCTTCAAAGTCGACGACGAATCGGAACCATCGAAAGCGACCGACAACGCGAACCGCCTGATCACGCGCGACAAGGTGGACGTGCTCGTTGGTTCGGTGCACTCGGGTGTCGCCATGGGCATGCTCAAGGTGGCGAAGGAGAGCGGGACGCTGATGCTGATTCCGAACGCGGGAGCGGATACGGCGACCGGAGGGTTGTGCGCGCCCAATGTGTTCCGCACCTCATTCTCGAACTGGCAGCCAGTGCATCCGCTGGGCAAGATCATGGTCGACAAAGACCACAAGAAAGCCGTGTTCATCACCTGGAAGTATGCGGCGGGCGAAGAGTCGCTGAATTCCTTCAAGGAAGGCTACACGGCGGCGGGTGGCACGGTCGTGAAGGAATTGTTCGTGCCGTTTCCGAATGTGGAATTCCAGGCGCTGCTCACCGAGATCGCCGCGCTGAAACCAGACGCGGTGGCCTGCTTTTTCGCGGGCGGCGGCGCGGTCAAGTTCGTCAAGGACTACGCCGCGGCCGGGTTGAAGGACAA
>JBDTTE010000290.1:0-4312 GCA_039930785.1 Betaproteobacteria bacterium
GTACATACACCGCCGCACGCGACAGCAATGCGCCGTTGACTTCGAAGGACGGGTTCTCGGTCGTGGCGCCGATGAACGTCACCAGGCCGCGCTCGACAAAGGGCAGGAAGGCATCCTGCTGCGCCTTGTTGAAGCGATGCACTTCGTCCACGAACAGGATGGTCGCCCGACCGGATTGCTGCAGCACTTGCTCGGCACGCGCGACGGCCTCGCGGATTTCCTTGACGCCGGCAAGCACCGCGGAGATGGCAATGAACTCCGCATCAAAGGCCTGCGCCATCAGCCGCGCCAGCGTGGTCTTGCCCACGCCGGGAGGGCCCCACAGGATCATGGAGTGCAGCTTTCCCGATTCGTAGGCGACGCGCAGTGGCTTGCCCGACCCGAGCAGGTGCTGCTGGCCGACGACTTCGTCGAGCGTCTTCGGACGCATTACTTCCGCCAGCGGCGCCGCGGGCTGCCGCGCTTCGAATAGATCAGTCACCTCACCCCGCCCCGCTCCCCCCGCTGGGCGGAGAGGGCGTTGAGGTTTGGGAAGATTGACGCCATGGCCTGTGCGATTTTTTTGCTCCCTCTTCGCCCAATTGGGGAGAGAGGGCCGGGGTGAGGTGGGCTACTCGGTGACGACGTCCGCGCCTTTCGGAGGGGTAAACGTGTACAGGTCGGGTGAGCTTTTGGGATTGCGCTGCATGTTCGCAAACGTGATTGTGGTCTTCTGCCCGAAGTGATCGTACAGCTCCATGATTTCCAGCATGCTGCCATTGAATCCCATGCGCACCTTCTCGAACAGGCTCTCCTGATCGTAGGGTTTCACTTCCAGCCAGTCGAATTTTTTCTTTATGCCGAGCGCGTTCAGCGAAAAATACTTGTCGACGTCATCTGCACCGGAGAGCAGCGCCGCCGGACTGCTGCCGATCGCCTTATCCAGATTGCGTCGGGTGACCTGGTTGAGTTCCTTGTCGTAGATCCAGAGCTTTTCCCCGTCGCCGACGATCAACTGCTCGTAGGGTTTGTCATAGGTCCAGCGGAATTTTCCGGGGCGCTGGAACTGCACGGTGCCGCTAGCCTGCTGCTGTGCGACCCCGTTGGAATCGACGACCACTTGCGTGAACGCGGCCTTCGCAGAACGCGTCTGCTCGATGAACGCGTGGAGCTTTTCGATGGACCCCGCGCTGGCTACCGACGCAAAGAGCGTCAGAACCACGCCCGCTACCGCGAAAAACATTCGTACCATCAGAATTTCCTTTCGCGCTTCACGTCGGCAATCGTACCCCCCGACACAGTCACTGTCGTCGTGAATGGATTCGCTGCCGTAGGGAGGTAAACGTAGAGTTTGGAGAATCCATCCTGGGAAGCCGTAGCGACCGTCTGGAAGTCCGGCGGCCCGGCCCGCGTCAGCAATTCACCCTCGGACATGCCTTCCTGCAAGCGCATGTAGACATCGAATTCCATGCCTCGCGCGGAATCGGCACTCTCCGCGGAGATCGCCGGCAGCAAAGCCACGACAAACACGGTGCTCGAAATAATCCTGTGCAATTGCATGACGCCTCCTTTTATTCTTGTACCACTGTTACTGGACCTTGATCCGGGCGCCATGGTTCCTCGGGCGCCAAGGTTCCTCGCGCGCATCGTTCCTTCGGGCCGTCGCGCTCTCAGGCCTCCGTGCGGGAGGGCGCGAGCACTTCGCGATTGCCATTCGATTGCATTGTCGAAACCAGCCCCGCCTTTTCCATCTGCTCGATCAGCCGCGCGGCGCGGTTGTAGCCGATGCGCAAGTGCCTTTGCACCAGCGAGATCGAGGCGCGCCGCGACTTGAGCACGATGTCCACGGCCTGGTCGTAAAGCGGATCCGACTCGGCGTCGGCCTCGCCATTCCCGCCCCCGTTTTCGGATTCGGCCTCGCCACCCTCGAGGACATCCTCGATGTATTGCGGTGCGCCGCGCGATTTCAGGTATTCGACGACCTTGTGCACTTCCTGGTCGGACACGAACGCGCCGTGCACACGCTGCGGATAGCCGGTGCCCGGCGGCAGGTAAAGCATGTCGCCCTGCCCCAGCAATTGCTCCGCGCCCATCTGGTCGAGGATGGTTCGCGAATCGACTTTGCTG
Source organism: Betaproteobacteria bacterium (assembly GCA_039930785.1). Taxonomy (GTDB): domain Bacteria; phylum Pseudomonadota; class Gammaproteobacteria; order Burkholderiales; family JACQAP01; genus JACQAP01. The sequence continues at coordinate 2,107 of JBDTTE010000290.1, forward strand.
GAAACCTGGAAGGACACGCGCGTGGGAATGTTGGCCTTGATCAACCCCGTGATGACGTCCACTGACGGACGCTGCGTCGCCAGCAACAGGTGGATGCCCGCCGCGCGCGCCTTTTGCGCAAGCCGTGCGATCAATTCTTCGACCTTCTTGCCGACCACCATCATCAGGTCGGCCAGTTCGTCGATGACGACCACGATCAGCGGCAGTTCCTTCAGGGGTTCGGGCGTCTCCGGGGTGATCGAGAATGGATTGGTCAGCGGCTTGCCGGCCTTTTGCGCTTCCTTGATTTTCTGGTTGAAGCCGGCGAGATTGCGCACGCCCAGCGTCGACATCAACTTGTAGCGCCGGTCCATTTCGCCTACGCACCAGTTCAGCGCGTGCGCAGCCTGGCGCATGTCCGTGACGACCGGCGTCAGCAGATGCGGAATGCCCTCGTAGACGGACAGTTCCAACATTTTTGGATCGACGAGGATCAGGCGCACATCGTTGGCGGTGGCCTTGTACAGGAGCGACAGGATCATCGCGTTGATCGCGACCGACTTGCCCGAGCCCGTGGTACCGGCGACAAGGACGTGCGGCATCCTCGCGAGATCAGCGACCACGGGATTGCCGGCGATGTCCTTGCCCATCGCCAGGGTCAGCGGCGAAGCCATTTCGGCATAGACCTTCGAACTCAGGATTTCCGAGAGGCGCACCATCTGGCGCTTGGGATTCGGAATCTCCAGGCCCATGCACGTCTTGCCCGGAATGGTTTCGACCACGCGCACGCTGACGACCGACAAGGCGCGCGCAAGATCCTTGACCAGATTGATGACCTGGCTGCCCTTGACGCCGACCGCCGGCTCGATCTCGTAACGCGTGATTACCGGGCCGGGCTGTGCGGCGACTACTTTGACGTCGATGCCGAAATCTGAAAGCTTTTTCTCGATCAGCCGCGAAGTGTATTCCAGCGTTTCCGAGGAAAGCATCTCGATGTCCGCAGGTTGCTCGTCGAGCAGGTGCAACGGCGGCAGCGGCGAATCCGGCAGATCCTCGAATAGAGGCTTCTGCTTTTCCTTGATGACACGATCGGATTTCGGAATGACGACCTTCGGCGGCTCGATGCGCACCGGCTCGTGATCCTCGAAGCGCTTGCGAACCACTTCGACGACTTCCTCGCGCTTGATGGTGGCCTGCTCGCCGGCCTTGCGATCCTGGCGTGTTTCCCACTTGTCGTGCAGCCACAGGTAGGCGACCTCGAGCCCATTGCCGAGCTTCTCGATGACGACCACCCAGGACAGCCCGCTCACCAATGACAATCCGACGCCCCACAGGATCAGCAGGATCATCGTGCTGCCGGTAAAACCGAAGCCGCGCGACATCAGTCCGCTGACCAGTTCGCCCAGCACGCCGCCAGGCATCAGCGGCAACTGCGCCTGCAATGAGTACAGCCGCAATGCCTCGAAGGCGCTGCTGGCTGTGATGAGAACGAGGAAGCCGATGCCGGCCACGATGAGCGAGCGTCGATCGCTTTCGGGGACCGTCTCGATCCGCCGATAGCCGTACACGACCGCACCGATCAGCAAGAGCACGCCCCACCACGCCGAGAGTCCGAACACATAGAGCGCGATGTCGGCGATCCACGCACCGGCCTTGCCGCCCGCGTTGACCACCTGTCCCGAGGAAGACTGGTGGGACCAGCCGGGATCGGATTCGTTGTAAGTGACGAGAATGAGGACGAGATACAGCGCGGCGCCGATCAGCAACAGCCACCACGATTCGCGCAGCAGCGCGGCGATCTTGGGAGGCAGGGGCTTGCGGGGCACTTTCTGGGCCGCGGAGCGGGCCGCCGATCTTCTTCTCAAGTGCGAATTACCTTATCAGTTTCAAAGAATTATATCCCATGGACGCGACGCCAATGAAATGCATTGTCGCGCGTGGACACGGGCTTTGCCACGCTGCTACAGTCTTTCTTTTCTGCACCACGATCCCCACGTTGATCCAGTCATGACGACCCAGACCAGACATTCGCGATTGCTCATCCTCGGTTCCGGCCCCGCCGGCTACACCGCCGCGGTCTACGCCGCACGCGCCAACCTTAAACCCGTGTTGATCACGGGAATGATCCAGGGCGGTCAGCTCACCACCACCACGGAGGTCGACAACTGGCCCGCCGATGTCATGGGCGTGCAAGGCCCGGAACTGATGGAGCGGTTTCTCAAGCACG
>JBDTTE010000291.1:0-4297 GCA_039930785.1 Betaproteobacteria bacterium
CGACGGTAGTGCTTGGCGTCACGGAAGCTCTTGCGACCCGTGGTCGAGAGGCCGAGGTAAAACTCCTTCACGTCCTGGTTGCCGGCGAGATCCGCGGCGGGGCCATTCATGACAACGCGGCCGTTTTCGAGGATGTAGCCGTAATCGGCGTGGCGCAGTGCCACCGCCGTGTTCTGCTCGGCCAGCAGGAAGCTGACTTTCTCCTTGCGGTTCAGGTCGAGCACGATGTCGAAAATCTCGTCGACGATTTGCGGTGCCAGGCCCATCGATGGTTCGTCGAGCAGGATCGTACTGGGCTTGGCCATCAGCGCGCGGCCGATGGCGGTCATTTGCTGTTCGCCGCCGGAGGTGTAGCCGGACTGGCTCTTGCGCCGTTCCTTCAGTCGCGGGAAATACTGGTAGACCATCTCGAGGTCGGCGCGGATCGCCGCACGATTCGCGCTGCGCGTGAACGCACCCGTCAGGAGATTCTCTTCCACCGTCAAATGCTGGAAACAATGCCGGCCTTCCATGACCTGTATCACGCCGCGTTTCACCAGTTCGGAGGGCGTCAGGCTGTCGACGCGCTCACCGCGAAATTCGATGGAGCCCTTCGTGACGTCGCCGCGTTCCGACGACAGCAGGTTCGAAATGGCTTTCAGGGTCGTGGTCTTGCCGGCACCGTTTGCGCCCAGCAGTGCAACAATTTTTCCCTCGTGCACTTCCAGCGACACGCCCTTGAGCACGAGGATCACGTGGTCATAGATGACCTCGATGTTTTTGAGTGCGAGCAGGGGTTGTGGATTGGCGGACATCGGTGATTCGGATCAATTGTGGTTGTCAGGGCGAAGGGGCTAGGGTCTAGGGGTTAGGGACTAGGGGTGGAGCATCGCGCACTTGTTTTTGAATTCCCCTAGCCCCTAGCCCCTGCTTCATCCCTAGCCCCTAGGCGTGCCTCAACCCTTGAGGCACGCCGCCGTGATGCCCTTCTCCGTCGCATACTTCGCCGCCGACTCCTCGACCATCTTGCGAATCATCGCGCGGTCGCCGCTCATCCATTCCGAAGCGGGTTTCCATTTTGCGTTTTGCCATTGCTGGAAGCGCACGAGTCCGCTGCCGCCGTGGTCGTTGCAGGAGAGTTTCAGCGGCGGGATCATGGTGCCGAAGCCGAGCTGGTCGAGGCGCTTCTGGTCTACGTTCAGGTTTTCGAGTCCCCAGCGAACCTGTTCGCCGTTCATCGGTTTTTTGCCGAATTTGGCTTGCGCGGTGCGCACGGCCTCGACCGTGAGCATGCCCGCGGCGAGCCCGCGATTCCACAGTACCGATCCGACCAGCTTGGGATCGCCGCCCTTGCCCTTGCCGGTGACGAATTTCTCGGCATCCTTGACCACGCCGAAGTCCTTGCCCGCGAGGTTCAGGCTGGCCGCGTAATAGCCTTCGGCCGCCGGGCCGGCGGCTTCGGTGTCGATTTCCGAACCGGCCCACCAGATGCCGACCATGTGGTCGCGCGGATAGCCGACTTTTTGCGCGGTCGACAGCGCGGTCGCGGTCATGACGCCCCAACCCCAGAGGATGACCCAGTCCGGTTTGTACTGGCGGATCTGCAGCCACTGCGATTGCTGCTCGTTACCCGGGTGCGGCACCGGAATCATTTTCAGTTCGAAGCCGAGCTTGGCGGCTTCGGCTTCAAGGACGGGGTGCGGTTCCTTGCCGTACGCGGAATCGTGATAGAGCAGCACGATCTTCTTGCCCTTGAGCTTGTCGATGCCGCCTTCCTTGTCGCCGATGAACTTGATGATGCCGGTGGCGCCGTCCCAGTAGTTCGACAGGATCGGAAACACCCACGGGAACACGCGGCCATCCGTGGCGTCGGTGCGGCCGTAGCCCAGGGTTACCAGGGGAATCTTGTCTACCGGCGCCTTGTCGATTAGTCCGTAAGTAATGCCCGTGGACATGGGGTGGATCGCGGTCGGGCCATTCGCGCTGCGCGACTTCAGGCGCTCATAGCACTCCACGCCTTTGGCGTTGTTGTACTCGGTCTCGCACTCTTCCCACGACAGCTTGACGCCGTTGATGCCGCCGTCGCGCTCATTGACCAACGCCAGGTAGTCGAGGAAGCCGGAGAAAAACGCGGCGCCGTTGGCGCCGTAAGGTCCCACGCGATAACCCAGCACGCCGACGAACTGCGTTCCGGCTTCCTGCGACTGCGCATTCGGAATGATGGCCGCGCCGGCAAGCGCCGCCAGGGTGACCAGCCAGATTTTCCAGGTTCTCATTTTTTCCTCCGGTTCCTAGTTATTTGTGAGTGCTAATGGGGAAAGGGCCACAGCCGCAGCTTTTCTTTTGCAATTTGCCACAAACGCGCCAATCCGTGCGGCTCGACGATCAGGAAAAAAATGATCAGCGCGCCGAATACAAGCAATTGCGCCATCGAAGTGACGCCGGGATCGAGGTTCAGGTTGAACGCGTCGCGCGCCCCCGTCAACAGGACTTCGAGCAGGATTGGCACCAGCGTGATGAAGGCCGCGCCCAGGAACGAGCCTAAGATGCTGCCGGCGCCGCCGACGATGACCATGAACAGGATGCGAAACGACAAATCCAGATTGAATCCATCCGGCTCGACGTTGCCGAGATAGGCAAATGCGTACAGCGCGCCGGCTACGCCGCAATAGAACGAGCTGACCGCGAACGCGATCAGCTTGGTGCGCAGGATGGGGATGCCGATGACTTCGGCGGCGACGTCCATGTCGCGCACCGCCATCCAGGCGCGGCCGATACGGCTGCGCACCAGGTTCTTCGCCAGCAACGCGAGTACCACGACGATGGCCAGCACCAGCAGATACTTTTTCTGCGGCGTATCGAACGCCATGCCGAGGATGACGATGCGCTGCGCGCTGATCACGCCGGAAGCGGAATAATTCGAGAACCAGCCGACCTTGGTGATCAGCCATGGAATGAAGAACTGCGCGGCCAGTGTCGCGACTGCAAGGTAAAAGCCGCGGATGCGCAGGCTCGGCAGCCCGAACACTATGCCAACCAGTGCGGCCGTTACCCCGCCGAGAACGAAGCTCAACAGAATGGGCATGCCCGGAATGCGCAGCTGGAAGTTGTATGCGGCGACAGCGCCCACCGCCATGAACGCCGCAGTGCCGAGCGACAGCTGGCCGGCATAGCCAGTGAGAATGTTCAAGCCCAGCGTCGCCAGCGCGAACACCAGAAACGGAAGGAGCAGCGCGGTGAGCCAGTAGTCGTTGGCGAAAAACGGAACGCCGACGAACGCGATCGCCAGGATGACGAGCATGGCGATGCGATCCTGGCGGATCGGCAGCAATGCCTGGTCCGCGGCGTAGGAGGATTTGAACTGGCCGGCTTCTCTGTAGAACATCAGTGACGAGTGACGAGTGACAAGTGACGGGCTAAACCCCAATTACTACACACGATCGATCCTCTTCTCTCCAAATAAACCTTCGGGGCGAACAAGCAGGAATAGCAGCGCCATGACATAGGCGAACCAGCCCTCGATGCCGCCACCGATATGCGGGCCGAGATAGACCTCGGCGAGCTTTTCCAAAGCGCCGATGAGCAGCCCGCCGACGATGGCGCCGGGTACGGATTCGAAGCCGCCAAGAATCAGTACCGGCAGCGCCTTCAGCGCGACGAAGGTCAATGCGTACTGCACGCCGTTGCGCGCGCCCCACATCAGGCCAGCGACCAGCGCCACGAAACCGGCGACGGACCAGACGATCGCCCAGATCTGCTTCAGCGGAATGCCAACGGCCAGCGCGGCTTGGTGATCGTCGGCGACGGCGCGCAGCGCGCGCCCCACACGCGTGACCTGGAAAAACACGGCCAGCACTGTCACCAATACACCGGCCACGGCTGCGGCGATCAGGTCGAAGCTGCTGATCGCCATGTCGAAATGCTGCAGCACCGCCGGGATGGGCTCGTCGGTGATGCCGAGATCGAGGCGGCGCACGTTCGTGCCCCAGATCAACTGCGCGAGGCCCTCGATGAAAAACGAGAGGCCAATGGTCGCCATGAACAGCGAAATCTGCGGCTGGTTCACCAGCGGGCGCAGCACGATGCGTTCGATCAACGTGCCCAGCACGACCATCGCCACCAGCGCCAGCGCGAAAGCGCCCCAGAACGGCAGGTGGAATTTCTCCTGCAGCCCGACGAACGTCAGCGCGGCGAAGAACACCATCGCGCCCTGCGCAAAATTGAATACGCCCGAGGCCTTGTAGATCAGCACGAAGCCGAGCGCCACCAGCGAGTACATCACGCCCGCCAGCAGACCGCCGATCAGAACTTCGAAGAA
>JBDTTE010000292.1:0-4254 GCA_039930785.1 Betaproteobacteria bacterium
TGACGTTCTGGTCGGAACGCGAATTCGGAATGGTCTGGTTTCCGGAGATGTTCAGCTTGATCGTGTCCACGCCTTCGCGGATCAGCAGCCGGCATGTCCTCGACATCTCGTCGGCCCCATCGACAATCATCGCGATCGATTCGCGATGGATGTGCATGCGCCGTTCGTCGCCGAGATTGCCCGTGTTGGTGAACTCGGGCCCGGCCGTCAGCAAACGCGGCCCGGGAATGTGTCCGGCATCGATCTCCCTGCGGATGACGACGTCGATGCGCGGCTTGGCTGAGCCGCCGCTCACACAGGAAGTGAAGCCCGCGTGAAGAACCGTTTTGGCGTGTCGGACGGTTTGCAAGGTGTGCTCTTCCGCAGGGACGTCGCCGGTGTCGGCGATATTGGCCTTGTGCAGGAAGGGCAGGTGGGCGTGGCCGTCAACGAGGCCGGGAATCACCGTGTGGCCGGAAATGTCGAACGGGACGGCGGAGGCGGGCCAGCGCGCGCCTTCCGGCCGGACCTCGGCGATGTGGTTGCCCGTAACGAGTACATCGGCGGCGAATGCGGCGCGTCCGCTGCCATCCCAGACTTTGCCGCCGCGCAATAAAACTGACTCCATCACCCCTCCGCTGTTTCGCAAGGCAAAAATTGTAGCCCCGAATGCGGGAACGGGTACGACGATTGCGCGTCCCATGATTGCAGGAGCACTTGTCGGTGCGGGTTATACTTCACTCGCTTTCAATTCAAAAAGATAGGGGCGAGAAATCATGGAAGGCAAGTTCCTGCAGGGCAAAGTCGCTGTCGTGACGGGCGCGAGCCGCGGCCTGGGCCGGGCGATGGCACTGGCATTGGGCGACTCGGGCGCCCGGCTTGCGCTGGTCGGGCGCAATCGCGACAAGCTCCTCGAGACGCGCAAGCTGGCTGCGGAGATCGGCGCCGAAAGCGAAATTTTCATTACCGACGTGCGCGACGAAGCGCAGGTCCTGAAGCTCGAAAAGGATGTCATCGCGCGCTTCGGCGGAGCCCACATCCTGATCAACAATGCCGGCACCGCGGTTCGCAAGAACATCGCGGATTTTTCGCTCGACGAGTGGAAGCTGGTGACCGATACCAACCTGACTGGCGTATTCCTGGTTTCGCGCGCTTTCATTCCGCACATGCAGAAAGCCAAGTGGGGCCGCATCATCAACATGACCTCCGTCATGGCCGCGTATCGGCATGCCCTCGAGCGCGATCCGACCTCCGTCATGGCGCACATCGGCAGCGCCGGCCGCGGCGCCTATTGCGCCTCCAAGGCAGGCTTGCTGGGGCTGACCAAATGCCTGGCGCTTGAACTCGTCAGTGACGGCATCACGGTCGTCGCGATCAGCCCGGGTTTCTACGAGACGGACCTCACCGCGCCGCTGCGCGCCGATTCACAGAAAAACGCCGCACTGATGGCGGCGACGCCGGCGGGGCGCTGGGGCAAGCCGGACGAAATCGGCGGCCTCGCACGCTACATCTGCAGCGACATGACCGGATTCATGACGGGCACCGACATCCTGATGGATGGCGGATGGGTGGCGCAGTAGGGCCGGAAGGGCCGTGACTATCGTGACGACGTGACTACCGTGACTCTCGAACTGACAATGCACAACAGCGTTGGTCATTATTTACGGCCGTTACGACAGTCACGTCGTCACGACAGTCACGCTTTCATGCGTGCGGAGCAGGCATGAAGATCGTCGTTCTCGGTGCCGGCGTCGTCGGCGTGACCAGTGCCTGGTACCTCGCCAGCGAAGGGCACGACGTCACGGTCATCGACCGGCAGCCGACCGCCGGGCTGGAGACGAGCTTCGCCAACGGCGGCCAGATTTCCGTCAGCCACGCGGAGCCCTGGGCCAATCCCGAAGCACCGCACAAAATCTACAAATGGCTGGGCAAGGAAGATGCGCCGTTGTTGTTCCGGCTGCGTGCCGATCCGCGCCAGTGGTCCTGGGGACTGAAATTCCTGGTCGAGTGCCTGCCTGAACGCACGCGTCGCAACACGCTGACCATCCTGCGACTCGGTCTATATAGCCGCGACAGGCTGAAAACCCTGCGGCGCGAAACCGGCATCGAGTACGACCATCTGGAAAAAGGCATCCTGCAACTGCACACCGATGCACGGGAATTCGAGGCTGCGCATGCTCGGGTGGAACTGCTGCGCAGCCACGGCTGCGAAATGCACGTGAAGAGCACGATGCAATGCCTGGAGCTCGAACCGACATTGGGCGCCACGCGCGTTCCGCTGATCGGCGGCACCTATGCACCCGATGACGAATCTGGCGACGCGCATCAGTTCACCGGCAACCTGGCGGAATTGTGCCGGGCGCAGGGCGTGCAATTCGCTTATGAACATTCGGTCGAAGCGCTGGAAACGGAAAGCGGCGCAATTTCCGGCGCGGTTGTTCGCAATCCTGAAGGCCAGCGCGAAGTCGTGAAGGCGGACGCTTTCGTCGTGGCGCTCGGCAGTTACAGTCCTTTCCTGCTGTCGCGCATCGGTGTGCGCATACCGGTCTACCCCGTAAAAGGGTATTCCGTGACCGTCAATGTGACCGATGCGCAAGCCGCGCCGACGATGTGCATGAGCGACGAGAACGGGAAAATCGCGATTTCCCGACTGGGCCACCGCCTGCGGGCGGCCGGCACCGCCGAATTGACGGGCTACGACACGTCGCTCAACGACACCCGCTGCGACGCCATCCTGTCTCGGGTCGAGCAGCTGTTTCCGGGGGCCGGCAACTATGCCGGTGCGACCCGCTGGGCCGGCTTACGGCCGGCCACCCCCAGCAATGTCCCGCTGATCGGGCGCACCCGGTATAGCAACCTTTACCTGAATACCGGCCACGGAACATTGGGTTGGACGCTGGCCTGCGGCTCAGGTCGGGCCATTTCGGACCTGATTTCCGGTCGCCGGCCGGAAGTGGAATTCCCCTTCCGCTGACAGGTCTTCTGCGCCGTTTGACCTCGGGCGCGCGCAGCCTCCAGAATAGCGGTAATCCCAAGCCGGTCGCACGCCCCCGGCGGAGCCTTCGCTTGCATTCCGAGCGTTTCAACCCCCTGGAAAAAACATCATGGCTATATTTCTGAAGAGCGGTATTTCCGCCGAGCAGGACGCTGCCGACGTCGTGAAGGTTCGCGGCACCGTTGAAACCATCCTGTCCGACATCGAAAAACGCGGTGACGCCGCCGTGCGCGAAATGTCGAAGAAATTCGACAACTGGTCGCCCGAGAATTTTCGCCTGAGCAAGGGCGAGATCGAAGACTGCGTGCGGCAGCTGCCCAAGCAAGTCATCGACGACATCAAGTTCGCGCAGGAACAGATTCGCAATTTCGCGCAGATCCAGCGCGACGCGCTGCGCGACGTGGAAGTCGAAACGCTGCCCGGCGTCATCCTGGGCCACAAGAACATTCCTGTGAACAGCGTGGGTTGTTATGTGCCCGGCGGCAAGTATCCGCTGGTGGCCTCCGCGCACATGAGCGTTGTCACCGCGCGAGTGGCGGGCGTGAAGCGCATCATTTCGTGCGCGCCGCCTTATCAAGGCAAGCCGCATCCCGCCATTGTCGCGGCGATGCATCTCGGCGGCGCGGATGAGATCTACACCATCGGCGGCGTGCAGGCGATCGGCGCCATGGCCCTCGGAACAGCGACCATCAAGCCCACCGACATGATCGCGGGGCCGGGCAACGCGTTTGTCGCGGAAGCGAAGCGCCAGCTGTCAGGCCGCGTCGGCATCGATCTGTTCGCCGGCCCGACCGAGACGCTGATCATCGCCGACGACAGTTGCGATGCCGAAATGTGTGCGACCGATCTGCTTGGCCAGGCCGAACACGGCCCCAACTCGCCGGCCATCCTGCTGACGAATTCGCGCAAGCTCGCGGAAGACACCATGAAGGAAGTCGATCGCCAGTTGCTGACGTTGTCGACGGCGGCCATCGCCGGCCAGGCATGGAAAGACTACGGCCAGGTCATCGTCTGCAAGGATTTCGCGGAAATGGTGAAGGAAGCGGATCGCATCGCGTCCGAACACGTGCAGGTCATGACCAAGGATACTGATTATTTCCTGCGCAACATGACCAACTACGGCGCGCTGTTCCTCGGCCCCGAAACCAACGTCTCGTATGGCGATAAGGTCATCGGCACCAATCACACCTTGCCCACGCGAAAGGCTGCGCGCTACACCGGCGGGTTGTGGGTCGGCAAGTTCATCAAGACCTGCACCTACCAGCGCGTGAAGCCCGAAG
>JBDTTE010000293.1:0-4248 GCA_039930785.1 Betaproteobacteria bacterium
CATCGCTGGAAATCGAAGCGTCGGCCGGGTTGCCCGAGTATTCGACGTCGGTGGTGCCGAGCACGGTGAAGTCGTGTTCGTAAGGAATGGCGAACAGGATGCGGCGGTCCGGGTTCTGCAGCAGGTAGGCGTAGTCGTGATCAAACAGGCGCGGCACGACGATATGGCTGCCCTTGGCCAATCGCAACCCGTGCGAAGAGGGTGTGCCGATTGCATCGCGCAGTACTTCGCTGACCCACGGACCGGCCGCGTTGAACAGCGAGCGTCCGCGCACGATGCGACCTGGGCCGCCGTCCTTCGATTGCAGGGTCAGCTCCCACAGGTCTCCATCGCGGCGCGCGCGGGTGCAGCGTGTGCGCGGCAATATGGTTGCGCCATGCTCTTGCGCGTCGAGCGCGTTGAGTACGACCAGGCGCGCGTCATCGACCCAGGCATCGGAGTAGACGAAGCCTTTGGTCAGTCCGGGTTTGAGTGGTTTGCCGGCCGCGTGCTCGCGTAAATCAATGCTGTGCGACGCAGGCAGCAGTTCGCGTTTGGCGAGATGGTCGTAAAGGAACAGGCCGGCGCGAATCATCCACGTCGGGCGCAAGCCGGCGTTGTGCGGCATCACGAACGACAGCGGCCGGATAAGGTGGGGTGCGGCCCGCAACAGGACCTCGCGTTCCTGCAGCGATTTGCGCACCAGCGCGAACTCGTAATACTCCAGATAACGCAGGCCACCGTGGATCAGCTTCGTGCTGGCCGACGACGTGTGCGCGGCAAGGTCGTCCTGTTCGCATAGCAGTACCGACAGGCCGCGACCCGCGGCATCGCGGGCAATACCCGCGCCGTTGATGCCACCCCCGATGACCAGCACGTCGTAAATCAAATTGTCGGACATCCTTGGCCCTGGGGCGTGCAGGCTTCGCCCGCAGTTCGCCGTTTCGAATTTTCACCGCCCGGTTTGTTGCTACCAGTGCAGTGGTGCTATAACCGGCGCACAACATAACAGAAGGGGGAGAAGTGTCCTATATCCTCGCTCTCGACCAGGGCACGACCAGTTCGCGCGCGCTGGTGTTCGATCGCGCGGGCACGATCATGGCCAGTGCCCAGAAGGAATTCCGCCAGCTGTTTCCACAGCCGGGCTGGGTCGAGCACGACCCGCGCGAGATCCTTGCATCCCAAACCGGGGTGGTCGCAGAAGCGCTGACCACTGCGGGGCTTTCGGCGCGCGACATTGCGGCCATTGGCATCACCAACCAGCGCGAGACGACGATCGTGTGGGACCGCACGACCGGCCAGCCGATCTACAACGCCATCGTCTGGCAGGACCGGCGCACCGCGCAGCATTGCGACCAGCTCAGGGCCGCGGGCAGCGAAGCGTTGTTCACGCGCAAGACCGGACTCGTGCTCGACGCCTATTTTTCCGGCACCAAGCTGCACTGGATTCTAGCCAACGTGCCGGGGGCGCGTGAAAAGGCGCGCGCAGGCAAGCTCGCCTTTGGCACCGTGGACACCTGGCTCATCTGGCATCTGTCGGGCGGCAAGACGCACTACACGGACGTCAGCAACGCGTCCCGCACCTTGCTCTACAACATCCATGAAGGCTGCTGGGATGAGGAACTGCTGGAGATGCTGGACATCCCCGCCGCGGTGCTGCCCGAGGTGGGTCCGTCGAGTGGAAAGTTTGCGGAAACAGCCGGCGACCTGTTCGCCAGTCGCATTCCGATCGCGGGCGTGGCGGGAGACCAGCAGGCTGCCCTGTTCGGGCAATGCTGCTTCGAGCCTGGCATGGTGAAGAACACCTATGGCACGGGGTGTTTCATGCTGATGAATACCGGGACCGAAGCCAGGGCATCGCGCAATCGCTTGCTCACCACGATGGCGTGGACGGTGGGACGCAAGCGCAGCTTTGCGCTTGAAGGCAGCGTTTTCGTCGGTGGCGCGGTCGTGCAGTGGCTGCGGGATGGCCTGGGCATGATCCGTTCGTCAGCGGAAATTGAACCGCTGGCGGCGAGCGTGCCGGATAGCGACGGCGTCTACTTCGTTCCAGCCTTCACCGGCCTGGGCGCGCCGCACTGGGATGCCTATGCGCGCGGCACGTTGTCGGGCCTGACCCGCGGCTCGACGCGGGCGCATATCGCACGGGCGGCGCTCGACGGCATCGCCTATCAAGTGGCCGATATCCTGACCGCGATGCAAGCGGATGCCGGCATGCCCGTTACGGAACTGCGCGTCGACGGCGGCGCCGCGGCGAATAATTTACTCATGCAATTCCAGGCCGACCTGCTCGGCGTGCCGGTTGTCCGGCCGCGCCAGCTCGAATCGACTGCGCAGGGCGCCGCTTACCTGGCCGGCCTGGCAACCGGTTTCTGGCAGGACGAAGCCGAAATCGCCTCCCTTTGGAAGGCCGATCGCGTGTTCGAACCGTCCATGGACGCGGACCGGAAAGCTGCGCTGCTGGTGGGCTGGGCGCGAGCGCTGGAGCGGGCACGCGGCTAGGTGCGCCCGCTCCAGGCGCGAGGCACTAGGCGCTAGGCACGAGGGTTTAAACCCTGGCGCCTAGTGCCTCGTGCCTAGTGCCTGTTAAAATCCGCCCCTTTTCCGCGCGGCTCCAGAAATGTTGATCGTCCAGAAATACGGCGGCACCTCGGTCGGGTCGGCCGAGCGCATCAAGAACGTCGCCAGGCGCGTTGCCAAGTGGAAGGCTGCGGGCTACGACGTAGTTGTCGTGGTCTCGGCCATGTCGGGTGAAACCAACCGGCTGATTGCGCTTGCCAAGGAAATCCAGGCGCATCCGGATCCGCGCGAACTCGACGTGGTTGCCGCAACCGGCGAGCAAGTCACCATCGGCCTGCTGGCGATGGCGCTGATGGACCTGGGCTTGAAGGCGCGCAGCTATACCGGCGCCCAGGTCAAGGTGCTGACCGATGACGCCTACACCAAGGCGCGCATACTCGAAATCGACGAGAGCAACATTCGACGCGACCTTAAGGACGGCTACGTCGCGGTTGTAGCGGGATTTCAGGGGGTCGATGTCGAGGGCAATGTGACGACGCTCGGCCGCGGCGGTTCCGACACATCGGGTGTCGCCTTCGCGGCGGCGCTCAAGGCGGACGAGTGCCAGATCTACACGGACGTGGACGGCGTCTATACGTCCGACCCGCGCGTCGTCCCTGACGCGCGGCGGCTGAATACCATCACCTTCGAGGAAATGCTGGAGATGGCCAGCCTCGGCTCCAAGGTGCTGCAGATCCGCTCGGTGGAGTTCGCAGGCAAATACAAGGTGCGATTGCGCGTACTGTCGAGCCTGACGCCGCCGGAGCTTCCCATCGCGGAAGAGGCGACATCGGGCACGCTGATTACTTTCGAGGAAGATGCAGACATGGAACAGGCACTGGTTTCCGGTATCGCGTTCAACCGGGATGAAGCGAAGGTCACCGTCCTGGGCGTGCCGGATACGCCCGGCATCGCCTATCAGATCCTCGATCCGATCGCCGTGGCGAACATCGAGGTCGACGTGATTGTGCAGAACATCGGCCGGGACGGCCTGACCGATTTCTCGTTCACCACACATCGCAACGACCTGAAGAAGACGCTGGATATCTTGCAAAGCGTCTGCAAGCACATCGGCGCGCGCGAAGTCATCGGCGACGACAAGATCTGCAAGGTGGGCCTCGTCGGCGTCGGCATGCGCTCCCACGTCGGTGTGGCCAGCAAGATGTTTCGGGCGCTCGCGGAGGAGGGCATCAACATCCAGATGATCTCCACTTCCGAAATCAAGATCACGGTCGTGATCGACGAAAAGTACATGGAGCTTGCGGTGCGCGTGCTGCACAAGACGTTCGACCTCGACCAGCCGAGATAAACCGCATCTCGTCACACAACTGGCGGAAGGCCGATGCGAACTCCAATTGAGATAGGTTTTGCGCTGGATTCCCGCCTGCGCGGGAATGACGTGTCCCGGAGCACACCCACCCCATCTTTCCCGCGCAGGCGGGAATCCAGGTCGCCGGGGTGCCTCGGGGAGTTGCAATACTTTCCCTCCAGGCCGCAATCTTTACGCGTAGCGCCGCCGTATGGTGTGCGCTGACGGCTGATTGCCGGCACTTTTCATTCGGCACGGACATTGCTGGATCTTCTCCAGGGTGGGCGGTGTTCGCCCGACCTTGCCGACTTCGGAGGAGACTTGAATGCAGATCAGGGAAATCATGACCCGGCCCGTGGAAACCACCTCGCCGCTGATGTCGTTGCAGGAGGCTGCAAAAA